>JAQBPV010000031.1 GCA_028287345.1 Gemmatimonadota bacterium | reverse complement strand
ACGGATCGGGTGAGATTCGAACTCACGGTACGCTTTCACGTACACACACTTTCCAGGCGTGCGCCTTAAACCACTCGGCCACCGATCCAACGACGTCGCGGTGACAACACCGCTACCTGAACCAAGCGCGCTGGCGGCGCGATCCGCCGATCCAGCGCGCCATGAGATTGTTCCGACCTGCCGCAAGCGGACAGGGTGAGATTCGAACTCACGATACCCTTGCGGGTACGCCGGTTTTCGAGACCGGTGCTTTCAACCGCTCAGCCACCTGTCCGGAACAGCCGAGTAATTTACCCGGGGAGCGGGGGAGTGTCAACGAATTCACGGCCACGGCGCGCCGTGAAGAACTCTCGCAGCAGCGCCCCCGCTTCGTCCTCAGAGACCCCGCCCTGCACCTCCGGCCGATGATTGAGCCGAGGATGGCGCAGCAGGTCAGCAATCGATCCGGCCATGCCGGCCTTGGGGTCCCACGCGCCGAAGACCACGCGGTCCACGCGGGCGAGCACGAGCGCACCAGCGCACATCGCGCACGGCTCGAGGGTTACGTACAACGTGCATCCGGCAAGACGCCAGCTTCCGACTTGCGCGGACGCCTCTCGAATCGCAAGAGATTCGGCATGAGCGGTGGCGTCCTGATCGCGGATCGTACGGTTGTTCGCGTGCGCGATCATCACGCCGTCGCGCACGATGATCGCGCCAACCGGAACCTCGCCTTCCTCCTCGGCCATGCGCGCCTCGGCGAGCGCGATGCGCATCCACTCTTCGTCCTGCGCGAATCTGCTTTCTGAGGTCACGCCGCTGCCGCCGCGGGAACATCTCCCTTCTCGAACGCCAGCTTGCCCGACTCGCCCGGCTTGATCACGATGGTATCGCCGTCCTGAAAGCGACCCTCGAGGAGCATGATCGCCAACGGGTTCTGGATGAGCCGCTGAATCGCTCGCTTGAGCGGGCGCGCACCGAACGCAGGATCGTAACCTTCTGCGGCAAGGATGCGCTTCGCTTCGAGTGTCACGACGAGGTGCAGCTTCCGGTCTTCGAGCATCTTCCGGAACCGCTCGAGCTGCAGATCGACGATGTACGTGATGTGGTCCTCGCTGAGCGGACGGAAGACAATGATGTCGTCCACGCGGTTGAGGAATTCAGGCTTGAAGTGCTTCTGCAGGGCACTCGTCACTTCCTTCTCGACCTTCGACCAGTCGCCACCGGAATTGTCCAGGATGTACTGGCTGCCGATGTTCGACGTCATGATGATCACGGTGTTGCGGAAGTCCACCGTGCGGCCCTGCGAGTCGGTGAGCCGGCCGTCGTCGAGGATCTGCAGCAGGATGTTGAAGACATCGGGATGCGCCTTCTCGATTTCGTCGAAGAGGACGACCGAATACGGCCGGCGACGCACGGCTTCCGTGAGCTGCCCGCCCTCTTCGTAACCCACGTAGCCGGGCGGCGCACCAACGAGGCGCGACACGGCATGCTTCTCCATGTACTCCGACATGTCGATGCGGATCATCGCATGATCGTCGTCGAAGAGAAAATCGGCGAGTGCGCGCGCGGTCTCCGTCTTACCCACACCGGTGGGGCCGAGGAAGATGAATGAGCCGATGGGACGGTTGGGGTCCTGCAGCCCGGCGCGTGAACGACGCACGGCATCCGCTACCGCTTCAACCGCTTCCTGTTGGCCGATGACGCGCCGCGCTAGTTCCTTGTCGAGCTTCGTGAGTCGCTCACGCTCGCCCTCGAGCATGCGCGTGACGGGAATTCCCGTCCACCGCGCGACGACTTCGGCGATGTCTTCGGCCGTGACTTCTTCCTTGAGGAATCGTGCACGACCACCGGCGCTCGCGAGCTTGCCCTCGGCCTCCTTCATCTGGCGCTCGAGCTCGGGAATCCTGCCGTAGCTGATCTCAGCGGCCTTGGCGAGGTCGCCTGCGCGCGAGGCCTGCTCTGCCTCGAGACGCGCCTGCTCGATCTGCTGCTTGATCTTTCCCACGGCTTCGAGCGTCGCCTTCTCCTGCTGCCACTGTGCCTTCATGGCGGAGGACTTTTCCTTCAACTCGGCGAGCTCCTTCTCGATCGTCTTGCGCCGCTCCTTCGACGCCGCGTCCTTCTCCTTCTCGAGCGCAGTCCGCTCGATCTCGAGCTGCATGACGCGCCGCTCGACCTCGTCGATCTCCTGCGGCATCGAGTCGATCTCGATGCGCAGCTTCGACGCGGCTTCGTCGAGCAGATCAATCGCCTTGTCGGGCAGGAAGCGGTCGGAGATGTAGCGATGTGAGAGCGTCGCCGCGGCGATCACGGCATTGTCGGTGATACGAATGCCGTGATGGGCTTCGTAACGCTCCTTGAGGCCGCGCAGAATGGCGATCGTCGCTTCGACCGTCGGCTCACCGACGTAGACCTGCTGGAAGCGCCGCTCGAGGGCGGCGTCCTTCTCGACGTGCTTCCGATACTCGTCGAGCGTCGTGGCGCCGACGACGCGCAACTCACCGCGCGCGAGCATCGGCTTGAGCATCTGGCCGGCATCCATCGAGCCTTCGGCCTTGCCTGCGCCGACCAGCGTGTGCAGCTCATCGATGAAGGTGATGAACTGATCGGGATCTTCCGTGAGCTCCTTGAGCACGGCCTTGAGGCGTTCCTCGAACTCGCCGCGGAACTTCGCACCGGCGATGAGCGCGCCCAGGTCGAGGGAGACGAGTCGCTTGTTCTTGAGGCTCTCGGGGACGTCGCCGTTGACGATGCGTTGCGCGAGCCCTTCGACGATGGCCGTCTTGCCGACGCCAGGCTCGCCGATGAGCACGGGATTGTTCTTCGTCCGGCGCGAGAGCACCTGCATGACGCGACGGATCTCCTCGTCGCGCCCGATGACGGGATCGAGCTTCCCATTTCGTGCGTCTTCCGTGAGGTCGCGCGTGTACTTCTGCAGCGCCTGGTATTGGTTCTCGGGATTCTGGTCGGTGACGCGGTGCGTGCCGCGAATGGCTTCGATGGCTTGCAGGAGCGCCTTGTGAGTGCCGCCGAGCGCGTTGAGGAGCGACTTGGTCTCGCTGCCCTTCGAATCGGAGAGCGCGAGCAGCAGGTGCTCCGTGCTCACATACTCGTCGCCCAGCTTCTTCGCTTCCTTCTCGGCCTGATCGAGAACGGCCGTGAGCTCGCGCGCGTACGAGGGCGACGCGTCGCTCTGCTTGGGATATCGCTGGATCTCGCGTTGCGTGGCTTCCCTCAGCGCGGCGACGTTGACGCCGAGCTTCTGCAGCACGGGGACGACGATGCTCTCGTCCTGAGCGAGCAGAACGAGCAGCAGGTGCGTGTCGTAGACGAGGGGATTTCCGACGCGGCGCGCTTCCGCGACGGCATCGTTCAGTGCCTCGGCGGACTTCACCGTGAGTCGTTCTGGATTGATCATGTCCTGTTGCGTAAAGGGGGTTACGGGTGACGAAAGGAAGGGAGCAACGGTAGTGCCGCGTGCGTCGCGCCATGTCGGCAGACGAGGCTGACGGAGTATGCAGGAAACTCACGGTTTGGCAGTCCCGACACTCGCCTGTGGCTCGTGCGGGATGACAGGGTCAGGAGACTTTCAGCTCCATGAAACACGAAGCGCCCGGGCTGATTGCCCGAGCGCCCCGTGCTGTGGAGACTGAACCGGATGCTAGCTCACTTCGCGATGAACGCCTTCTTGGTAGAACGCTCACCGTCCACGATGAGCTCGTAGAGATAGACACCAGAGGCTGCTTCCTTTCCGGTGTACAAAACCTTGCCGTCCCAGAAGGTCGTGTACGAACCACATGGGAGCGACAGGTTAGAGACGGGCCGGTTGAGGCCGATCTCGCCCTCGAGCTTCGGTACTGCAACGAGCTGCGCCAACACGTTGTAAATGCGGACCGACACAACGTGAACGCCGCTACACCCCTCGTAGTCGATCTTGAAAGGGATGTGCGTTTCCGGATTGAACGGGTTCGGGTAGTTTTGCCCGAGTACCCCTAGCTTGCGCCCTCGGGGCGGTGGTGACGTGTCTTGCCCCGCCGCTTTCTTTGTCGGCAATGCACAAAGGGCGAGCGCGAGCGCAAGCGCTGCCCAGCGGTGGTACATGTGAACTCCGGCTGACGAAACAGGATTCTGGTGCTGCTCCTGTGACGGGTGAATAGGGATGCTGCCTTACTTGCGAAAATATGCCCGACCCAACCGCATGTCAAGAAACCATCTCGACTTACGCGTACCCCACGTCACGCCAAGGGTGCCGTCAGACGCCTGCCGAGGCCGGTACGAATCGTGTAACCCTCGCGGTCGCAATACTCTAGGAAGGGTATGAGAAACTTGCGTGTGAGTCCGAGCAAATCCCGAAGATCGGCCGGAGCGTATTCACTCCCGTCAGCCATTCCCATCGACATTTTTGCCTTGAGGGCCTCCACGGCCGCGCTCGTGTAGTACCTGTTGGGCTCGACGGCAATCACAGAGCCTGCCCGGGCATGCCAGCGCGCCAGCGAAAGCAACTCTCCCGCCTCCGTACCAAGTTGGTGGGAGAGCTCCTCGATGGTTGGCGGCTCGGCGCCAGCCTTGGCGAGCGCGTCCATCAGAAACGTCGACAGCCGACGTTGAGCATCGGTCAACGACGGAGCGAAGTCAGCCCTCGCCACCAACCCCTGCTCCATGACGAGTCGCCCCTCCGCCGAGATTGCCGCGAGCAGCGCGGTCGCGACCTCGTCCGGCGCATTCAGGCGCGACCGGAGCCATTGCAACGGCGCGCCAGGCTCCATGGGATGCTCGACGTGGAATGCGCCGAGAATGTCGAGGCTCGCTGCGGCGAGCTGTTCCCGGACCGCGGCACCGATGAACCTCGAGCCTACGCGCCAGCCGCCGGCGGCATCCAGGAGCGCAATGACCATGTCGGGCTGGATGCCGAGGCGAATCGGGAGATCCTGCACCTTGAGTCCAGCCGAACCTGCCTCCGCGGTGAGAATGGCCAACGTGGCGGCCGCATCGCGCGTCCCGAATGGCCATGGCCGCGCGCGGATGGGCGCATGCGGATCAGTGATGGTACCGCCGCCGAGCGTGGAGACGGGCGAGGCATTCCGGAGCACGAAGCGGTCGCCAGCTCTGGCGACGATGCCCTCGTCGAGCACGATGCGAGCGGAGTGTTCGACGCCTGGCTCGAGCACGCTGTCGCGCACCACCAGCCGCGCCCCGACCTCGTTGGTGCCGAGGTGAAAGCGCACGCGCGACCGCGGGCCGAGCGTAGCTCCAGCGTCGGGCAGAAGTGCGAGATTGCCGCGCATGACGCGGCTCGACCGCCAGGCGTCGCCCTGAACGAGCACCGCGCCACGACCCACCTGATCGAGCTCCACTCCGGCGAGCGCGATGCCGGCGCGCTCGCCAGCGCGCACGACGTCGACTGACTTGCCGTGCGCGTGAAGTCCGCGCACGCGCGCGACGATGCCCAGCGGAAAGAGCCGAACCGTGGCGTCGCGGGCGAGTGTGCCGGACCACACAGTGCCGGTCACCACAGTGCCGGTCCCGCGCACGGTGAAGGCGCGATCGACGGGCAGCCGGAAGACGTCGCTCTCCGATCGCGCCGGCACCGCGAGCGCAGCGACGGTGAGCGCAGCGCGCAGCGCATCGAGGCCTTCGCCAGTCGTCGCCGAGACGGGAACGATGGATGCACCCGCGAGAGACGACTGTTCGATGGTCGCGCGCACGTCCTCTTCGACCAGGGCGAGCCATTCGTCGTCGACGAGATCGCGCTTGGTGAGGGCGACGACGCCGCCGCGCACGCCGAGCAGCTTGAGGATGGCGAGATGCTCACGCGTCTGCGGCATGACGCCGGCGTCTGCCGCAATGACAAGCAGCGCGAGGTCGATCCCCGTCGCACCGGCGACCATGGTACGCACGAACGCCTCATGGCCAGGCACATCGACGACGCCGAGCTGTCCGACGCCATCGAGATGCAATGGCGCGAAGCCGAGGTCGATCGTGATGCCTCGGCGCTTCTCTTCGGGAAGACGGTCCGTGTCGACGCCGGTGAGGGCGCGCACGAGGGTGGTCTTGCCGTGGTCGATGTGACCTGCAGTGCCGAGGATCATGTGAGAGTATGCGCTACCATCTCTGCTCCTCCCACATCTCGAGCGCACGCAGCGGTCGGCCGTCGGTGAGATGCTCGGCGAGAAACTCGCGCAGCAGGCGCTGATGCGCGCGAGTCTCCGCGTCACCGAGTGGGGCGCCGGCGTCTCCGGAGAGGAAGCGGCGCAGTGCGTCGCGCACCTCCGCAGGCAGCACGCGCCCCGCGGGAGCAAGTCGTCCGCAGCGCTGGCACAGCGCGCCGCCTGACGCGTGGCTGAACAACACCGTGGCGGCGGGAGGAAGCGCATCATGGCATTCGCCGCAGATGTCGAGCGCGGGCGCGAATCCGAGCTCGGCGACGATGTGCCATGCGCTGGCGAGCGTCGCGGTCAGTGCTTCGTCGGATGCGGCAGTGGCAAGAGCGTCGAGCGCACCTGAGACGACATCGAAGAGTGCGCTGTCCGATGCATCGCGGCCGAAGCGAAGAGTGAGCTCCGCGATGGCGGAGGCACCAGCGAAGCGGCCCATGTCCTCGGCGAGCATGGGCCGTGCGCGAATGACGTCGAATCCGCTGAGCGTATCGAGATCGCGGCCGGGTTTTGCGTAGAGCTGTGCGGTGCCCTGGGCGAAGAGATCGAGAGCGCTGCCGAACCGCCGCGAGGACCGACGTGCGCCCTTGGCGAGGACGCTCCGCACGCCGCCATCACGCGTGACGAGGCGGAGGATGCGGGACGACTCGAGGTAGTCGAACTGGTGGAGAACGATGGCGTCTGTCGCCAGGATTGCCATCCAGGCAATCTAGTCAGGCGCGCCGTCTGAGCTTATGGGGCGGGCCGCTACGCGGCCCTTAAGGCCACTCCGCTCACTGGTTTGGAGTTGCCATAAGCGAAGCGCCCCGTAAGGCCGCCAAAGGCGGCCGGCCCCATAAGGCCGCTGAAAGCGGCCGCCCCTCAGAATGCCACTCTGACTCCAGACAGTACTCTACGGCCCGCGCCGCGATAGCCCGTCTGCGCCAACGACACAGCGTCTCTCCGTGCGAAATCGAAGTTGAAGCCCGCCACGTCCGTATAGCGTGCGTCGAACAGGTTCTCGGCGCGCAACGTCAGCGTCACCGTGCCGCGCGACTCGGCGAGTATGCGCAGCTCACCGGAAAGATCGGCGCGCGTGTACGGAGCGAGTGTCACGTGTTGCGTTGGAGCGAAGTCGGGTGGAAAGTAGTTGTCCTCGCGCGTACCCACTCGGTGCGCACGAAGGTCCACGCCGCCGATGGCGACATGATAGCCGAGCCCCAAGTCGATCGTGTGCATGGGACGGCGCAGCAGCCGCGCTCCCGGCGCGAACGTCGCCGTAACGGCGGCACTGGTGCCCGGATCCACGACGCGCGTGGAGAGATAGGTCATGGCGGCATCGACGCTCAAGCCCTCCATCAGCGTGACGCGCCCCTCGAGCTCCGCGCCCGATGACCGCGTGCGCGCGATGTTGTTGTAGTTCGGAGCGGTCGCCGAATACTTGTAGTCGATGAGATCGCGGAAGGAATTCGCGAAATACGTGACACCGACCATTCCCCAACTGCCGATGCCCTGCTCGACGCCGGCGTCGACGCTGAGCGCGTGCTCCGGAGTCAGTGCAGCATTTCCGATGGCGAACGCGCCGCCGAAGTTCTCGAGAAAGGTCGGCTCACGGAACGCGGTGCCGACGCTCGCGCGAAAGCGCGTGGACGCAAGCTGCGCACTTCCGGCCGCGCGATAGGTGAAGAAGTCGCCGAACTGTTCGTTGCGCTCATAGCGGCCACCAAGCGCGATGGTGTAAGGCTCGGCCGGTGCGAAGAGCAGCTGGCTGTATACGCCGCGCGTGCGCCGGCGCGCCGTGAAGGCGTTCGGGCCAAAGTTGCTCTGCGTCTCGCTCGCCTGCCACTCGCCCTCGACCTGTCCACCAATGGTGTAGCGCAGCGCTGAGGTCACGTCGACGTTGAGGCGCAAGTCACCACTGCGACGATGCGAACGGTCGCCGGTGCTGAAGTAATAGCCCTTCGTGTCGCCGGGACTGTCGGCCTGATCCTCCGAAAGGCCGTGCATCTCGAACGCGGCAAGCGACAGGCGCAGCTCCACGAGCGGCGAGAACCGATATCCAGCGTCGATTCCCGCGGCAAGGCGATCGTCGCGACGCATCGCGTTGCTGTCGACGACCTGCCCGGATCCATTGGTGGGAAAGTGCAGGTTGGCGTCGCTGTAACGGAGCGAGACGCTCGCATCGGCACCGTTGCCACGTGCGCCGACGAGCGCGCTGGCGACGTCCTGCCTGTACTGGCTGTTGAAGCTCTGGATGCCATCGGTGCGGTGACGAGCGCCGGCCAGCGAGTAGGTGAGCATGTCAGTGCTGCCGCGCACCGCACCGTCCGCATCGTAGCTACCGTATTTACCGCCTCGGCCGGACAACTCGGCGTGCGTGCGTCCGGTGCCCAGGCGCGTAAAGAGCTGAATGACGCCGGCCATGGCGTCGGAGCCATAGAGTACGCTCGCCGGCCCGCGCACGATCTCGATGCGATCGAGGTTATCGGTGCTGAGCGTCGAGAAGTCGAACGCGCCGCCGGCGTCGTTCACGGGAATGCCGTCGATGAGCACCTTGGCGAACTTGCTCTCACCGCCACGAATGAACAGCGACGTCTGGCCGCCATAGGAGCCGGTTTGCACGACGGACACACCAGGCACCTGACGCAGCGCATCGATGACGGTGGTGATGCCCTCTCGGCGCAGTTGTTCGCCGGTGACGACGGACGTCGACGCCGGCGTTCGGCCAGCGGCGAGTGGCGACCGTGTCGCCGTGACGACGACGGGGGCTATGCGCGCCGTGTCCTTCGCCACCTGTGCGGAGACTGCGAGCGGAAATGCGGCAAGTGCGAACAGCGGAACCAACGACCGGGATTGCATGGCGAACTCGATAGGTGAAGTTGAAGGAACATCTCCCTCGCTGCGAGGGACGAAAAAGTTGTGGACTACTGCGAGCGTTCGCCGCGCGGGCGCACGCGAAGAGGAACGAGAGTTGGCGCGCCGACGGCAGGATCGCGTGTGACGACGAGAGGCCACTGATAGACGCGCTCGAGTACACTGCCCTGCATCACGGCAGCAGCATCCCCAAAGGCTTCGACGCGGCCGGTGTTGAGGAGCACCATGTGGTCGGCAAAGCGCGCGACGAGATTGAGCTGATGACTCACGAGCAATACCGCCTGCCCTTCCGCAGCCAATCGGCTGAGCAATTCGAAGATCGCCATCTCGTGGCCGACGTCGAGGAAGGTCGTCGGCTCGTCGAGCACGATGGCGTCACCGCCCTGCGCGAGCGCGCGAGCTAGACGCACACGCTGCCATTCGCCGCCGGAGAGCTCGGTGATCGCACGGTGGACGAACGACTCCGTCTCCGTGAGCTGAATAGCGCGATCGATGGCAGCGCGATCGCTGTGCGTCGGCGAACGCCACACACCGAGATGCGGATAGCGCCCGAGTGCGATGTACTCCAGCACCTGGAGTGGAAACGCAGGCTCTTCGCGCTGCGTGACGATCGCGATGCGCGTCGCCAACTGGCGGCGTGTAGAGACATCGATGGAGACACCATCGAGAGCGATCGCACCTGATCGCAGACCTACTCGACCCACGAGCGCACGAACGAGTGTGCTCTTGCCACTGCCATTCGGCCCGACCACAGCGGTGATGCGGCCGCGCGCGCTGTCGAGCGACACACCGTCGAGCGCTGGCCGCGCTGCGCGCTCATACTGCACGACCACATCGCGGAAGGCGATCATGCGAGGCGGCGCAGCAAAGCGAGAAAGAAGGGCACGCCGATCAGTGCCGTAACCGCGCCCAGCGGCAGTTCGGCAGGCGGCAACGCGATGCGCGCGATGAGATCTGCGCCGACGACGAGCGACGCGCCCGCCAGCGTGGCGGCGCCGATGATGACGCGATGCGTTCGCGCGCCGGCAAGTCTTACGAGATGTGGCACGAGCAGTCCCACGAATCCGACGAGCCCCGCGGCACTGACAGTGCCTGCTGCGAGTAGCGCTCCCGCGACATACACGCCGAGCGTCACGCGCGTGACGTCCACGCCAAGCCCAGCGGCGGTATCGTCGCCGAGGGCGAGTACATCGATCGCTCGGCCAAGGGCGATGAGTGCACCGACGCCGATGGCGACGAACAATCCAAGCGCGCGCACTTGAATCCAGCTCGCCTCAGCGGCTGAGCCCATCATCCACCACAAAGCTCCGCGCACCGCGGACGCATCGGCGTTCGCCAGCGCCACCATAATGACAGAGTTCGCGAATGCGCCGACGACGACACCGGCCATGAGCACGACGCGCGCGTCGCCACGGCCGCCCGACGCCCGTGCGACAAGCAACGTGAGCGCGACGGCAACGAGTGCTCCACCAAAGCCAGCAATCGGGACGACGGCAGCAGGAGCATGAAGAGCCGATGCGACGACAGCACCCACCGCCGCGCCGCCCGATACGCCGAGGAGATACGGTTCAGCGAGTCGATTGCGCGTGGCGCCTTGTAGCGCCGCACCGGCAGCGCCGAGCCCTGCGCCGACCAGCGCCGCGAGCAGCACGCGTGGCAGGCGCAGTGTGCGAACGACGGCGACGGGCAGCGGCTCACCGACACCCATTACGCCATTGAGAACGTCGGCAACGGACAGCCTCACGGTGCCGATCATCACACCAGCGACGATCATCACCACGAGGGCAAGCCAGAGCAACGTCCAGCGCGAGAGCCGCACGTCAGAACTTCACGTCGGGGTGAAGCAGCCGCGCGAGCGAGACTGCGCTGGCGCCGACACGCGTCGACGGTCCCGTGGCAATCGCCGAATCGAAGACCACGACTCGGTCCTCGCGAACGGCGCGCAATGTCTTCCATTTCTGGTCGCCGAGCATGCGATCGCGCGATTTCGCGCTGGTGAGAATCATGTCGGGATCGCGGCGGAGCAGTTCCTCGAACGTCACCGTCGGCGACGGCTGCGGCAGGTCGGCGAAGATGTTCTTCGCGCCGGCAATCTCGAGCAGCTCGTGCAGGAAGCTTCCGGCACCGACTGACAGCAGCGGTGTCTCCCATAGCGGCCAGAAGACAGTGGGATGCGGAAGATTCGCAGCCTGCGCACGAACGCGGTCGAGCGTGGCCTGCACCGAGTCCACGGCGCGTTCGGCGGCT
>JAQBPV010000008.1 GCA_028287345.1 Gemmatimonadota bacterium | reverse complement strand
CGTGCGTGCACGACGGCCGCGTGCAGCGACGGACTCAACGAAATGGAAAGTGCGCATGACTTGACTGGCGAAAAGGGGAGTTCGACGCTGCGCCCTGTAGTCGCAATCCATGCGCCGAAGGCGCGGCCGTGGCTGTGCTAGGTCGCGTTGCGACCGCAGGTGACGCAAAACTTCCAGCCTCGCTCCAGTTCGCTCCCGCACGCCGGGCAGTGAACCACCGTGAGATCCTGACCGCAGTGCGGACAGAAGCTGATCTGCCGTCCGGGCGGAAGCTCGCCCTTGCAGAAGGCACAGTGCTCACCGGCTTCCGGCACCGTTATCGGCTTCGCGGAGCGACGCGCGGCTTCCGCCGCATTCGGGCTCGAGCTCGGCTCAGAGACGCTGGTCGATGTGCGCGGCGTACCACCGCCCATCGACGCACGCAGCGGTGCCGCCGCTTCGCGCGTGATGGTTGCGCCACCGCTCGACATCCGACTATGCGCCCCGCTGTCGAGCGCCTGCAACGCCTCGGGCGCCAGCGCGACGTGCGATGAGGCGAAGTCGCGAATACGCGCCGTGTTCGGATTCGACGTGGTCTGCTCGGCCTTGAGGACGTCGCGCATCTTCTGGTCGACGACGAGATATCCGCGCGCGCCGGTGAGCAACTCCATCAGCGCGAGCTCGTAGTCCTGGTTGGTCTCGAGCCCGAGCTCCCGGCGATGCAGCCGGTACGGCAGGATGGTCTGATAGAGCTCACCGACCTCGAACGGCTGCGTGAGATACGGCGCGAAGCTCGCGCGGATGGTGCGCACGAGATGGCGATACATCCGCTCGACGTCGTCCATTGCTCTTCCTCCGATGTGTGTCGCGCCCGTGCTCATCTCAAGTCCGCGAGGTGGTGCGAGGCAATGGCCGCGCCGCCACGAACGGCCGGCCGAGCGGGAACGGGGCGGGATCAACCTTCACACGCTTCTTTGTCCGCTGCGCCTCGAGCCACGTGTCGAACTCCGACGTCCGCGAACCATCAGAGCTCGTCTGCTCCTTCGCCGCTGCAACGGCGAGATCGTTCGCGTACTCGTTCTGCGGATGACCCGCGTGACCGCGCACCCACTGCCACTGCGTGCGATGCGGCGTCGCCGCATCCACCAGATCCTGCCACAGCGCGAGATTCTCGATCGGGCCAACCTTGCGTGTCCAGCCGCGTGCGGCCCAACCGTACACCCATTCCGTCATCCCCTTCACGAGATACTGCGAATCACTCGTGAAGAGCACGCGAAAGATTCCGCCCTTGCGCCCGATGACACGAAACGCCTCGATTGCGCTGCGCAGCGCCATCCTGTTGTTCGTCGTCGACGGCTCGGAGATCCAGTAGTCCCAGCGCGTAAGGCGTTCGGTGGCAGCGTTCATGTACTCGATGACGCCAGCCGCACCGCCTGGGTTGTCACCTTCGCGACCATTGCCGAGGCACGACTCGTCGGCATAGATGGCGACGAGCGGAAGTTCAGTGGACGTCGCTTCCGTCACCCGACGACCTCGATTCCTTCCAATTCGTCGATGTACAAGGTGAGCTTGTCGCCCGTGGTTGGGTGGTGCGCCTCGAGCGCCTCACGGCCGCCGGTGACGCGCAACCTGTCCACGATCACCATGAACTCGGTGCCGCGTCGCCACACTGACAGGCGGCGACGATCGATGATGGCGCGCTCGAGCGCGTCGTACTGCGCAGCATTCAGTTGCGTGATCTTGTTACGTGGCGGCATGCGAACGGCGAAGTATCAGAAGCACCAGCGTCGGGCGAGCGAGCCGAAGACTTCGCTCGCGCGGTCGATCTCGTCCAGCGGAATGTACTCCTCGGCCGCATGTGCGAGGGAGATGTCGCCCGGTCCGAACAGCACCGTGGGAATTCCCGCGTCATTGAGCAGCGCGGCGTCGGTCCACGCCGACATCCCTTCGATGCCGCCCGCTTCTCCGTGCTCTTCCATGGAGTGCTGGAGCTCGCGAACGATCGGCGCCTCGACGTCCACATCACTCGGCCCCTGCGTGACGAGCAGGCGCACCTCGGCCGAGAAGGTGTCGCGCCTCGCGCGGATGCGCTCACATGCGGCTTCCACCTCATCGATGAAATCCGTCGCCCGCGACTTGCCGGGAATCGTCCGTCGCTCGAGTGTGAGCACGCAGCGGTCGGGATAGGTGGACATCCCGATTCCACCTTCGACGAGCGACGCGTGCAGCGAGCCTCGCCCCAGCAGCGGATGCGTGAAGAGTGGCAGCTCTTCAGCGTCGAGACGATCGAGCTCGGCGAGCAGAAGGCCAGCGTGACGAATTGCGTCGACGCCGATGTCGTAGCGGCTGCCGTGCGCCGCTCGTCCGGCGATGGTCACCTCGAGCCACACAAAGCCGCGATGGGCCGGCATGATGCTGAGGTTCGTCGGCTCGGCGATGATGGCGCCGTCGGCGCGGACGCCACTCCGCAGCAGGGCGCGCGTTCCGGCGCTGTCGTACTCCTCGTCCGCGACGGCGGCGATGATGATCTCGCCGCGAATTGCGGTCTGCGCAGCGCGCCACGCACCCGCGCACATGGCCGCGATACCTCCCTTCATGTCGGCGGAACCTCGGCCGTACAGGAGGCCGTTGCTCTCCTCCGCGGCGAAGGGCGCGTGTGTCATGCCCTCGGTGCCCACGACGTCGAGATGTCCGTTGAACATCAGCGAGCGACCACCGCGCGGTGTGCCGATGCGCGCGACGAGATTCGGCCGTCCAATTGCCGCGTCCTGCAGCTCGGTGCGAAAGCCCCAGTCATGAAGGACATCGCGCAGGAAGAGCGCGCATTCGCGTTCACCCGGCGCGCCATTCGTCAGGGTCGGGTTTCGCGAGTCGATCTTCACGAGCGCACGCGTCAGCGCGCGCGCATCGCCGGGAGCAATCGTCGTCATGAGGGTCGGTGTTCGTCCGAGTGGCCGTGACCTTCGAGCACAGCGAGCACTTCGAACCCGCTCGTCGCAATGGAATACTGCAGCATTGGACCCAGCGGGGTGAGCGCGCGCGAGAGCTCATCTTCGCGCCCTTTCGCGGCGATAGCGAGCACACAGCCTCCGCCGGAGGCGCCGAGCGCCTTTGTGCCGAGTGACCCGGCGCGTGCCGCCGTCTCGACGATGGTGTCGATGCGTGGCGTCGTGATGGACGGATGCAACTCGCGTTGATGAACCCAGTGCTCGCCGATGAGGGTGCCGAGCATGTCGATGTCGTTGGCGCGAAGTGCCGCGGCCATGTCGAAGGCGAGTGACTTCATGCGGGCCAGCGCATCGACGACGCGTCGCTCACCTGCGAGATACGAATCGCGCACCGCGAGGATGGTGTCGCCAGAGATGCGCGATTCGCCGGTATAGACGAGGATGCCGCGCCGCGCGAGATCAGCCTGCGTGTCCGCGGTGAGGCCGATGCGGTCGACCTCGATCGTGTCGCCAAAGGTGAGGAGCAAAGCTCCGCCGTACGCGGCGGCGAAGTGATCCTGGAAGCCGCCCGCCATTCCGAGCTCCTCGACTTCCGTGGCGCGGCTGATGGTGGCAAGGCTGTGCGGGTCGTGCGGTGAATCAGCGAGTATCGACAGCGCGCCGGCGAGGGCGACCCCCGCGGCCGATGATCCGCCCAGACCCGCGCCGAGTGGGTAGTCACTCTCGAGCCGGGCTTGGACGTCGGCAATGCTGGAGCGGCGCAACGCGGCGCGAATGAGCCGGTCGTCGGGAGCGTTGACCGGTTGCCCCTGCGCAGCCACGTGGCCGCCGGTGGCGACGGTCGCCGTGGCGTAGCGTGTAATGGCGACGTTGCACACGGCGCCGCCTTCGCGCTCGGTGTACGGCGGGACATCGGTCCAGCCACCGCCGAAGTCGAGTCGAGTCGGTGCGCGCGCGACGACTGCGCGCGACACGGGCTACCGCTTCTTCTTCGCCGGAGCCTTCGCGCTCTTTCCGGCCGGCTTGGCTGCCGCCTTGGATCCTGCCTTGGCGGACTTGCCAGCCTTGGCCGTCGGCTTGGAGGCCGAGCCCTTCGATGGCGCCTTGATCGGCTTCGCGGCCGGCTTGGCCGGTGCCTTGGCGGCCGGCTTCGCGACCGTTTTGGGTGCGGGCTTGGCGGGCGCCTTTGCGGCTTGCTTCGCCGGGGCGGGAGCGGGAGCTGCCTTCACCGCGGCGGGAGCTGGCGCGGGAGCAGGCGCCGGCGCTGCAGCGGGAGCTGTAGGCGGCTTCACCACCGGACGCGGCCCGCCCGTACGAAGGGAGAACGCGCCGGGACGCTGCGGCGGAGCATTGAGCATCGCAGCGGCGTTTGCGGCATCGCGCGCAGCCTTGTCGACGGCCGCCTTGTCGGCAGCGATCTTGGATGCGGTGGGCCGGCCCTTCTCGCTCGCCGGCTTCTTGGAGTGCGCGTCCTCGGCTTCACGTATGAGCTTGTCGGCCTCTTCCTGCGTCATCTGGCCGCGGCGAACCATGTACTGCACCAGATCGCGGGCGCTCTCGATGGCGAAACCGGCCAGTCCGGCGGCGGCGCTGATGACATCCTTCATGGCGGAGGAAACCTTGCTACCCGCCTCCTGACTGATCAGCTGCGCACGCTCGGCCATTTCGGCCACCGTGTCGCGCATGTCGGCGCCACGATGACCAGGGCCACGACGTGGGGCGGCTGGGGGAGTGACAGGTGCCTTCTCCTCCTCGATCTCCTTATCGACCATGTGCCCGGACCGTTTCCGCGCTCGGGGGAGGTACTCCCCGTTTCATTGAAGGCCGCGCATCTGCGCACTAACTTCGCGCGCGGAGCGGCGGGCCCGAGTTATCGCGGCAAGTATATGATTTTTCGACAGCTACGCAAGGTTAACTGACACGTTGCGCGAGGCGATTTGCCCTTGTTTTTGCCCGTTTTAGCAGTGAAAAGGCGTCTTGTACGCTTGAAAATCTCTCCTCCTTAGGCGACACAAGGGCGACATCATATGCTCAAGAACGTAAAAATCCTGGATATGAGCCGAGTGCTCGCGGGGCCTCTTTGTACGATGATGTTGGGGGACATGGGGGCGGACGTCATCAAGGTTGAACGAGCTGACGGGGGTGACGAGACCCGCGGTTGGGGCCCTCCGTTCGACCCCGACGGCCAAAGCGCCTACTATTTGAGCATAAACCGAAACAAGCTCAGCGCGGCCCTGGACCTGAATTCGCCCGCCGACCGCTCCCTGCTCGAGCGGCTTCTCGGCGAAGCGGATGTGGTCGTCGAAAACTTCAGGCCGGGTGTGCTGGCGAAACGCGGGCTGGACGCCGAGCGGGTGCGGGCGCGCTTTCCCAGGATCGTCTGGTGTACGATTGCGGGCTTTGCCGACGAGCCGGACAGGCCAGGCTACGACTATGTAGTACAGGCCGAGAGCGGCTGGATGTCGGTGACCGGTGAGGTGGGGGGTGCTCCGATGAAGCATGGCATCGCGCTCGCCGACGTCCTCGCAGGCAAGGACGCGACGATCGCCGTGCTCGGGGCGTTGGTGGCGCGGTCGTTCACGGGCGAAGGTCGCGCCGTGACTGTGTCGCTCGAGGAGAGCGCAGAAGCGGCGCTGGTAAATGTCGCGCAGAATGCGCTCGTGTCCGGTGCGGCGCCGAAGCGATGGGGCAATGCGCACGCGAACCTCGTTCCGTATCAGCTGTTCGACGCTGCGGACCGGCCGATGGTGATCGCCGTGGGCAGCGACGGGCAGTGGTCCGCGTGCACGCGCGCGCTCGGACTCGACCAGCTCGAAGGTGACGCGGAGCTCGCGAGCAACGCTGGGCGTCTCGCCAATCGCGCGCGCATCGTCGACGCGATGAGTTCGCGTGTGCGCGAGCGTCCGGCCGCCGAGTGGCGCGTGCGGCTCGACGCCGCTGGTGTACCCAATGGCGTCGTGCGATCGGTGCTCGAGGTGCTCGAGAGCTCGAATGCGTCGGCGGTGACCGGAATGCCAATGGCGGTGCCTGGAACGCTGCGTCGACGTCCGCCTCGGCTGGGAGAGCACACGGTGCTCGTTCGGCAATCGGGATGGGGCGCGTTCGCTGCGCCGGAGAAGAGCGGTCTGTAGAGGGGGTTTTCGGCCTCGGGACCGGGCTGTCGTCTATCTGTTACGGGCCCAGCCGACGGCTCGTCCTCAGAACGTGGCGACCCGCTTAGCGTCAAACGATGGGACTGGTACCCTGTCCCGAGCGCGAATTCTGCGTTACTCTATCGTCGTGAGGACGACGGAGCCAGAACTGCTCGTTGATCAGGACGACTCTGATCAGCGCATCATCCAACGTGTGCTCGCGGGAGACCGCGACGAATTCACGGTGCTGATCACTCGCTATAGTGATCCGCTGTACCGACACGCGTTGTGCATGACGGGAAGTCCCGATGTCGCGGAAGACATTCTTCAGTTGTCTTTCATCAAGGCGTATCAGCACCTGGCCGAAGTTCGCGGGCGGTTCGATGCGTGGGTCTTTCGCATCGTCGCGAATGGTTGCAAGGACTGGCTGAAGAACATTCGCCGCTCGCATCTCAGCTACGACGAGGACGATCAGCCTTCGGGCTACGCGACGCCGGAAGAAGAGCTGGACCGGACGGAGCTGCGCTCGGATCTGGATGTGGCACTCTCATCGCTGCCGCCGTCGCTCCGCGAGGCGTTCGTGATGAAGCACGTCGAAGGACGTTCGTATGAAGAGATGGCCGACCTGTTGGGAACGACGGTCGGTGCGTTGAAGATGCGTGTTCATCGTGCGCGTGAAGCGCTGCAGGCCTTACTCGAGGAAAAATACGCCTAACATGTTCGACGACATTCACTCCGAAGGCCTGGGCGAGGGCC
>JAQBPV010000474.1 GCA_028287345.1 Gemmatimonadota bacterium | reverse complement strand
CTTCAGAGATCGATCCTTCAATCCTTGAATCCTTCAATCCTAGCCTTGTTCTTGTCGGTAGCTGGTATGTACTGGCCTGTCGAGATCAATGCGCCCGTTCTAGCATCAACTGTTCTGGGACGCGGACACAAACGGACTTTGACGGAATTGAACGGAGACCGAGAGAGCGGGTCGCAGCAGAATGCTTCCAATGCAAGTTGCGGCTTCTTGTTTTCTTACTGCAGGGATGATTCGACGAGCCAAACCTGGCATCGGAGATTGTGATAAAGCGACACAAACGGATTGGACGGAATTGAACTGAGCACGACGAACGACGCAGTGTCCGTGCAGTTGTCCGTTCATTCCGTTCAAGTCCCAAGGAATCAGTTGCAGTTTCGCGGTCGAATGACCGCAGCGATGAAGTCTGATGGCGGCACCGAAGATTGCTCGAGAAGTAGATCCAATTCCCCGACTCGGATGAGCAGACGAATGATGAAGAAACTCGCATTGAGCCTCGCGGCACTCTCGATGATCGCGTGTGGCGGCGGCGCGAAGGACGCCACCGACACCACCAAGAAAGCCGCTTCCGTCGCTGCAGGCGCAGGCGGCAAGATCGTCATCGCGATGATTGCCAAGAGCTCCACGAATTCCGTCTTCCTCGCCGCGCGCACGGGCGCCGAGGCGGTTGCGAAGGAGCTGTCCGCGTCGAAGGGTATTCCCATCGAGGTCGTGTGGCTCACGCCACCAGCGGAAGACGGCCAGGTGCAGGCGGAGCGCATTCGCCAGGCGGTCAACGACGGCGCGAGCGCCATCCTCCTCTCCGCGTCCGACGCCGGCAAGGTGACTGGCGCGATCAACGATGCCGTCGATCGGGGTGTCCCCGTGATGATGTTCGACTCCGACGCGCCGCAGTCGAAGCGGTTCGCGTTCTATGGCGTCGACGACAAGAAGACCGGCGCTTCCGTGATGGCCGAGCTCGCGCCGCTGATGAAGGGGAAGGGCAAGGTCGCGATTCTCGCCGGCAACCAGAACGCACCGAACCTTCAGATGCGCGTGCAGGGCGTGAAGGACGAGGCCAAGAAGTACCCGGGCATCACCATCGCCGGCGTGTTCAATCACATTGAGACGGCGCAGGACGCCGCCGCGGAAGTCATCCGCGTCAACAACGCGTATCCCGACATTCAGGCGTGGGCGATGATCGGCGGCTGGCCGCTGTTCTCGCAGTCGCTGCTCACCGATGCCACGATGGCGAAGCAGAAGACGGTGTCCGTCGATGCATTGCCCGACGAACTGGCGTACGTCGAGAAGGGAATCGTTCCCGTGCTGCTCGCGCAGCCGGTGTATCTCTGGGGCGACATCGGCGTTCGCACGCTCGTGGCAAAGGTCCACGACAAGCAGGATCCACCCAATGCCATCATCCCGATGGAGCTCGTCCGCGTGACCAAGGACAACCTCGGCACGTGGGCGCGCCAGCTGAAGACCTGGGGATTCACCAACGTGAATCCGGAGTACCTCAAGCTGCCCAAGTAGTCGATGACGGAATCCTCGCCAGCCATTCGCTTCGAGAACGTCAGCAAGCGGTTTCCTGGAGTGCAGGCGCTCAAGGGCGTCTCGCTCGAGATCGCCGCGGGCGCGTGTCATGCGCTCTGCGGCGAGAACGGGGCGGGGAAGAGCACACTCGGAAAGATTCTCGCGGGACTGCAGTCGCCCGACGAGGGAAAGATCTTTGTCTTCGGGCAAGAGGTTTCGTTCGGCTCTCCGCATGATGCGATCGCTGCGGGCATCGGTATGGTGCACCAGGAGCTCGCCTTCTGCGAAAATCTGTCGGTCGCCGAGAATCTCTGTCTCGGCGACATCCCTCGTCGTCGCGGGTTCGTCGATCGCGACGAAATGGATCGGCGCGCGACGGCGCTGCTCGCCGAGACCGGCACCACGCTCGACGTGCGCAGCCGGCTTGGCGCGCTGTCGATCGGCAACCGGCAGATGGTGCAGATCGCGGCGGCTGTCGGCGGCGGTGCGAAGATCATCGTCTTCGACGAGCCGACGAGCAGCCTGAGTCAGGCGGAAGCCGAGCGTCTGTATGCGCTCATTGGAAGGCTCAAGGAGCGCGGCGTGACGTGCATCTACGTCTCGCACCGTATGCCGGAGATCTTCGCGCTGTGCGATGCGGTGAGCATCCTGCGAGACGGCACGCACGTGGCCACGCGCGCGACGACCGACCTCACCGAAGGCCAACTCGTCGAGATGATGATCGGCCGTCCGCTCGCGGAATACTTTCCGACGCACGATCCGCTCAGGATCGGCGATGAGGTGCTGCGCGCGGAGGGGCTGTCATCAGAGGGACACTTTCAGGATGTGTCGCTGACGCTGCACGCAGGTGAAGTCGTGGGACTCGCCGGCTTGATGGGCGCCGGCCGATCCGAAGTGGCGTGTGCGCTGTTCGGCCTCGAGGCGATCACGAGTGGCCAGGTATTCCTGCGTGGCGTGCGCGTTCGAATCGACGATCCGCAGCAGGCGATCCGATACGGCATTGGCTTCGTGCCGGAGGATCGCAAGCGTCAGGGTCTCGTGTTGTCGGAGAGCGCGCTGCACAACACGTCGCTCCCGACTTTGAAGCGGCTCTCGAAGTTGAGCTGGATCTTTCGCGCGAAGGAGCGAAAGGAAGCGTCGGACCTCTTCTCGCAGCTGCGCGTGCGAACGCCGGGGTTGGACGCGGTCGTCGCTGGGCTATCCGGCGGCAATCAGCAGAAGGTGGTGCTCGCGAAGTGGTTGGCGGCCAAGCCGCAGATCCTGATCCTCGATGAGCCGACGCGCGGGGTGGACGTCGGGGCCAAGGCGGAGATTCACGCGCTCATCGGACAGCTTGCTGCATCGGGTACGGCGATCCTCGTGATCTCGAGCGAGCTGCCGGAAGTGCTGACGCTCTCAGAGCGCATTCTCGTTTTGCGCGATGGTCGTCTCGTCGGAGAGTTGCCGAGAGCGGCGGCGACGCAAGAGAGTCTGATGCGGATGATGGCCGGGCTGACCGAAGGTAAGCCAGAATAAGTTGGTGCAGTTCTCCGTTCAATCCGAAGACTTCGGAACGGCATCGCTATGGCTTGCGAGCGCTCGGATCGCCTGTGGAAGGCGGTGACTGATCAATGGCCGCTGGCGGTCCAAGAATCTCCGTCAGCACTGGCTTCAGCGCATCGGCCCAGATCTGATAGCCCTTGACCGTCGGATGCAGCTTGTCCACGGTCATGCCGTCGAACAACACGCCATCCGCCGACGCCAGCTTGTCGTTGACATTGATGTAGCGCACCATCTTTCCATCGGCGAACCGCGACACGTTCGCGTTGATGCGGTTGATCTCCGGCACGACCGCCAAGTTGTCGTTGCGGGGAAAGATGCCGGTCACGATGATCGTCGCGTTCGGCGCCTTGGTGCGACAGAGATCGATCAACGCCTTCAGCCCGCGCGTGATGTCGGCGACCTTCGCGTCGTCGCCCGCTTGCGCACCCACGTTGTTCGTGCCCGCGAGAATCACGATCACCTTCGGGTTCACACCATCGAGCTCGCCGTTCTCGATGCGCCAGAGCATGTGCTCGATGCGGTCCGCGCCCCACCCGAAGTCCGCCGCATTCCATCCGAAGAAGTTCGCCTTCCAGTTCGCGAGAAAGTCGGGATAGTCCGTGGCGCCCCAGCGGCGCGTGATCGAGTTGCCGACGAAGTAGACGTCGATCTTTCCCTTCGCGCGCTTCTCGAGCAACTGCTGATGCGCGAGCAGCGAGTTCGCATCGGTGCGCGGCGTCGCCTTGTCGGCCGGCCACGGAGCCTGGACTGGCGCGGCCACCGGAGCGCTGGACGTCGGCGGTGCTGCCGCGGGAGGCTGCGGGATCGGCGGCGCCGGCGTGTAGCGACGGCCGAAGTTGTGATCGGCCCACGCGAGGAAGTACTTCCAGTTCGGCGCGTCCGTGTGCCCGCCATCATGCTGGCGCCACGCGAGCTGGCCGTCGAGCAGGTTGGTGTTCACCGGCGGCATTTTCTCCGTCGCGTAATCGTCGCTGCGGCCGAGGTCGCGTGCGCCGAGAAGGCGGAACACCGGCTGTGCGGCGATCGCCGCCATGTAGCTGCCCTGTTGGTCGAGCCACTTCGAATCGCCCTTCTCCGGCACGCCATAGCTCACGAACGTCAACCTCGGCGCACAGAGCGCGATGAGCTCGTGGGCGTCGACGGGAATGTCGCCCGCATTGCGGCTGCCGAACGTCGCGTCCGACGCACCGTACTTGAGGAAGTTGCCCGCCATCCAGTGGTATTCGCCGGAGCCGGTGAGGCTCTCCACCGCTTCGCCGAAGTTGCGGCGGTGCAACTTCGCGCCGCCTTCGCCCGATGAGCCGATCAACACCACGGCAAAGCGCGGCTCGAACGCCATGGTCACGAGCGCGGCCTTGCCGAAACGCGACACGCCTTCGATGCCGACCTTCTTCGCATCGACGGCTGGATCCGTCTCGAGATAGTCGAGCGCACGCGCGGCGCCCCACGACCATGCGCGCAGTGCGCCCCAGTCGTCGGGCTTGCGTGGCTGTCCCTTGTTCACGAGACCGATGATGCCCTTCGTGAGGCCCGCGCCGTTGTCCGCCTGCACGGTGCCGGGGTTCACGTACGCGAAACCCCATCCGTCGATGATGAGCTGATCGTTCGCCGCGGCATCGCTCCCGGGTGCTGGCGGCGGAAACACGAATCCCGGCCGGGCGTTCGCCGGAGGCGGAGGAAGAGGGCGACCGACCGCCTGGGCGAGCGCACCGCCGCGGAACTGAATCATCACGGGCACCGGACCCCTCGCCTCAGCGGGGAGCACGACGACGAGCGGGATGTCGACGGTGATCTGCGGGTACGCGCTGTTGTCCACGTGCCCCGTGACGAGACGGCCAATGACGCGGCGTCCACCCACGGTGCCAGTGTCGGTGGCCGTGACGGTCCACGTCACCTTCGGCATGTTCTTCGGTATGCGTCCAACCACCTCGCGCTCGAAGTCCTCGATGATCTCGGCGCGACGCGCTGGCCATTGGCGGGCGCTGGTGACTTTCCTGCCGTTCTTCAGCGTGAGGACGTCGGGCAACTTCGGGAACGGATTGGCGAGCGCCTCATCGTAGTTCGCGTGATTCGGCGCCTTCTCGTTTCCACTCGGCCCAGGGCGCAGTGCCGTGATGCCGAGTTGTCGCATCATGTCGGCATGATCGTCGGCGGCCGTCCATGCCTTGGAGTCGACGGGCGTGGGCGACTGTTGTGCTCGCACTGGGCACAGCGCGACGAGCGAAAGCGTCGCGAGTGCGACGGCGGAGAGAATCTTCACGTGACGACGCGGTTGGGCGTGGGGTCCGAAGCTGGGAAGGAAATAATTCTCTTGACAGACAAAATCAACATGATACGTTCGGTGACGCGCTAGTCACCTTATCTCCTTCCCACCAAGCTGCACCGCAATTCCGCAGGCTGCCCGTAGAAATGCGCGGCCGCGGTGGCACGGGAAGCCTCGAGAGTCGTCGAAAGGTCTCTCCAGTGGCGGGAATTGTTAGTCAAGAAAACAATATCGCCGGTCCGTTGCTCATTTCCGCACGTATTTCACGTTCTCCGGAGGAAAGACTGATGGGACGCAGGTTTCTTCTTGTAGTATTGAGCCTGTTCGCGGCCTCTGCCGCCGCCCAGGCGCAAGGTCCCGGACGAATCGTCGGCCGAGTCTTGAGCGCCGAGGGCAATCGTCCCGTCGGGGGCGCCACCGTCGTCATCGTCGGCACCTCCGTCGGAACCGTCACCGACACCGCCGGCCGATACACCTTGGCGAACGTTGCCGCAGGCACGCGACGCATTCAGGCCCGCCGCATCGGCTTCGTCTCCGCGACACAGAGCGTCAACGTCATCAGCGGACAGCCCACGTCGTCCGACTTCGCGCTCGTCGTCTCGCC
>JAQBPV010000471.1 GCA_028287345.1 Gemmatimonadota bacterium | reverse complement strand
GACGAGCACGAGCACGGCACTTCCGTCGCTCGTGAAACGCAGTGACGACACGGGACGATCGAGCGAGCCACTCACCACGCGAACCGCGCCACTGTCGCTCGGCACCACGGCCAGCTTGCTCAGGTTGTACGCGGAATATTTCCCTTCGTCGCCGCGGGTGAAGGCGATCCACTTGCCATCGGGACTCCACGCTGGACGGCTTCCATCGTTGCCGTCGGTGAGCTGCCTTGCCGTCGCACCTTTCCGTGCGTCGATGATGAAGACGTGTGAGTCGCGCGGCTTGTCCGGCTCAGCGGGCGTTCCGCGGATGAACGCGATGCGCTGTCCATCCGGCGACCAGCTCGGCGACCCGTCGTCATACAGCTCGCTCGTGAGCGAGTCCAGCTTCTTCGTCGCGACGTCGAACAGCGCCAGATGCGTGCGTGTCGAGCCGAGATAGCCGGCGATGTCGCGCTTGAAGTTGTAGCGATCGATGACGATGGGCTTGGGCGTCTTCCGCTCGGCCGTGTCCTTGCGCGCGATCGAATCAGTTTCCTCATCGAGCGCGAGGACGAGCCGCTTCGAGTCGGGCGACCACGCGAACTCGGAGAGACCGCCCTTGATCATCGTCAGGCGCTGCGCCTCGCCCCCTCGGCGATCGAGCAGCCACACCTGTCCGCCCTTGCCCTCCTGTCGGCCGGAGACGAACGCCAGGAATCGTCCGTCGGGACTCCACCGTGGCGTACCTTCACTCTCCGGCGACGACGTGACGCGAATGGTCTGCGTCCCATCCCAACTCGTCATCCAGACATCGGTGTCGCTCTTGTCCTTGGCCGAGTCGACGACGGTGACGCTGTACGCGACCCAGGCGCCGTCGGGAGAGAGCTGCGGATCGTTGACGCCGCGGAGCTGATAGATGTCGCCGGCGCGGAGCGGACGCTTCGTCGGCGACTGCGCGGTCGTCGCAGCCGGAATTGCGGCACTCGCTACGACGCAGCAGAACAAGGGCAGGGTGAGCTTCACCGCATTCTCCTCAGAAGGGAAGGTCGTCGTCGTCGAACGGTGGCGGTTCGTCGGGTGGCGGCGTGTCGTCGATTGGTGGAGCGGACATATTCGAGCGCTCACCGGCACGTGGCACCGGTGGCGGATACGGACTCGCCTGACCTGCGCGCGGCGGCCAGATCACGCCTTCGCAACCGGGACCACCTTTCATCTTCGGCTTGTTCCTGCACTTGAAGTCGGGTGCCTTCGGATTGCGCTTCGAGAGGCGATCGTCCCACATGGCGCCGCCGCAGATCGGGCACGATGGCATGCCGGCAGCCGCGGGCTGCGGCTCGGACTGGGCGCTCGGCGTCGCGGCGGCGTTCGCGTCACGCGGTGGCCAGACGACGCCGTCGCACTCGCGATCCTTGCACTTGAAGTCGGGCGCCCTTGGATTGCGCTTGCCGACACGGTTGTCCCACATGTCACCGCCGCACTTGGGGCAGTTCGGTACTGGAGACGCTTCTTCGGGCGTTGGGGTTTGCTGCTCGGTCATCGATGACGGCGTGGACGGCGGAGAAAGTTCGGGTGCGCCCCAAGTTAGCGCGCCCTCACAGGCCACGATACCGGCGTGGCGTGATCAGCCTGGCGGCGGAAGATCCTCGAGCAACTCGTACTTCAGTTGAAGGGCGGCCATTCCATCGATCATCTCGAAGAACAGCTCTTCCGGCATGTCGGAACACACCGGCCGAATGCGGCTGCGAAGCTCGCCGCGGATGACCTCGAGCCGCTCGTCGCGCGCCCGCTGTCCCATCTCGTGGTCCGTCATGACGCTGTCACCAGATCAATCGCGTGGATGCAGTCAACGTCTGCCGACCAACAATCGACGCGCTATGATATCGCGAGGAACAGCATGGGGACAGCCTTCGGACATCATGCTTGCCCGCGTCGCGGATCGATGCTGGCGAAGATTTCCGGACCTCCCTACTGTGTAGGCATCGTTGGTCACGCGCTGGAGCGTGTCATGCCGGTGAGCCACTCGATCGACACGGAGCATCAGCTGGTCTACGCCGTCTTCAGCGGAGATGTCAGTGATGCGGATTTCATCGAGCATCTGAAGTCGCTCTTTGGGGACCCACGCTTCGATTCCTCGATGTCAGAGCTCGTGGACCTGCGCGAGGTCACGGAGGTTTCACTCTCGCCCGACATGATTGCCTCGAGCGCGCGTTGGCCGCTTCACTCGCCGCATGCGCGCCGCGCGGTCGTGGCGCCGAGTGACTTCCTGTTCGGCCTTTCGCGCATGTACGAGTCGTACCGTGGCGAAGCGGGTGCGGACCAGTTCAGGATATTTCGCACCCTTCCGCCCGCCCTGGAGTGGCTCGGTCTCAGCACTGAGCCACCGCGACCGTAAAGCGCGATCAGACCGCGTCCGAAAGCGACGTAAAATTGAAGTCCTTCACCTTGAGCGTCGGGAACACCACGTTCCCGCCCGACTCCGTACCGGCTACCCGCTCGGCGCGGCCGAGCATCTCGAGGTTGTTGAGCATGAAGAGCGGGCTTTCGTTGAAGCGAAGGTTCTTCACCGCCTTCGTGACCTTTCCGTTCTCTATGAGGAACGTGCCGTCGCGCGTAAGACCGGTGTAGAGCACCGTGCGCGGATCCACCTGGCGGAGGTACCAGAGCCGAGTGACGAGGATGCCACGCGGTGTGGAGGCGATCATCTGCTCGGTGGTGGCGTCGCCGCCGATCATCTTCACCGCGCCCAGGCCACCGTTGTTCGGGCGAGTGCTCTTCTTCTGTGCCCAGAAGCGCGAGTAGGCGAGCTGCTTCAGCACGCCGTTCTCGATCCACACTTCGCGGTTGAGCGGGAGGCCCTCGCCATTCCACGGCTGTCCGAGGAGTTGTGGATCTCCGGGATCGGAGAAGAGCGTGACCTTGGAGTCGACGATCTTCTCACCGATCTTGGTGCCGCCACCCGTCTTCGAGAAGGCGGAGCGTCCTTCGTCGGCGCTGCGTGCGTCGAGTGAAAAGGCGAGAAGCTGGACGAGATCACCGACGGCCTGCGGCTCGAGGATGACCGTATAGCGGCCGGGTTCGACGGCCACAGGATTGCGCGACGCCCGCGCTTTCTGGATGGCGCGGTCGCTCACCGCCTTGAAGTCAATCTGCGACCAGTCCGGGTGGTCCGCTGCGGCCCAGCCCGAGCCCGTGCCGTCGTTGGTGCGCACGGTGAGTTGATAGTTCGCGCTCGTGGCTGGGAAATACGCGAACATTCCCGTGTTCGACGCGATGGCGTTGTAGCCACTGCCGGCGATGATGAAGCCTGCCGCGGCGAGATCGCCCGCCGCCTTTGCCGCGTCGAGTGCGGTGTGTGCGGCGGCCGCACGATCGGCCGGCGTGAGGTTCGCCGTCGAGTCGAAGTAGGCTTTGACGTCGTTGTACTGCTGCGGTGGCAGCAACGGCATGACTTCAGGGTCGTCCGGCGCGAGCTTGGCGATGGCCTCGCTCGAACGGACCGCGCGTTCGATGCCGGCGTCGGAGAAGTCGCCTGTGGTGACGACGGCATGCTTCGGCCCGTAGCCCGACTGCACCACGAGCTGCGAGTTGCTCACGCCGCCCGACGTGGAGATGCGGTTGGCGGCAAAGCGGATGTTGCCGTTGTAGCCGCCGCCGATCTGTGCCCCGATGGTTTCGGCCTTGGACAGCTTCACGACGCGCTCGAGAAATGCCTGCGCTTCGCTGCGCGACATCATGTCGCTCGGAGAGAGGATGCTGCCCTTCTCGAAAAGGCTCCTGGGGGCGCTCATGCCTTTCTCCCCGTATTGATGACGTTGATGTTGCGGAAGCGACTCGGCACGCAGCCATGGCTCACCGCGTTGACCTGTCCGGGCTGGCCTTGTCCGTCGAAGAAGCTCGCGCCCATCTCGTAGCTCTTCTTGCCGCCGATCATGTCCATCGCATTCCAGAAGTCGGGCGTGCGCATCTGGTATGCGACGTCCTTCAGCTGGCCGATGATCTTGCCACCCTTGATCTCATAGAAGAGCTGTCCACCGAACTGCGCGTTGTAGCGCTGCTGGTCGATCGAGAAGCTGCCGTCGCCGATGATGGCGATGCCCTTGTCCGTTGCGGCGATGAGGTCCTCGTAGCTCTGCTCCTTGGCGCCGGGCAGCAGCGAGACGTTCGGCATGCGCTGGAACTGCACGCTGCTCCAGTTGTCGCCATGGCAGCAGCCGTGGCTCTTCACCGGACGCTTCTGACTCTCGTACCACCAGTCGAGCATCGGCGCCTGCTCGCGCGTCGTCTGATAATCGTTCACCATGCCGTTCTTGATGATGAGGAAGCGATCCGGCTTCACGCCGTCGTCGTCCCATCCGATGGTCGAGCAGCCACCCTCCTGATCGCGGTCGCCCTCGATGTTCATGAACGACGGACCGTATTTGAACTTGCCCAATTTCTCGCGCGGTGGCGCCAGGAAGCTCGTGCCCGCGTAGTTCGCCTCGTAGCCCATCGCACGATCGAGCTCCGTGGGATGCGCGATGCTCTCGTGGATGGTGAGCCACAGGTGGCTCGGATGCAGCACGAGATCATAGCGACCCACCTCCACCGGTTTCGCGGCGAGCTTCTCAGCCGCCTCCTGTCCCCACTTCTGCGCGTTCTCAACCGGCTTGGCGTCGGTGAGGTATTCGTAGCCGCGGGCCGCCGGCTGGATGACGTTGGTGCGCGTCTGGAAATCGGAGAAGTCCGGCTTCACCGCGGTCGCGGCAAAGGGAAGCCAACTGCGAATGACGGTCTGCGTGGTGAACGTCCCTTCGGTGTTCGCGTAGTTCTTCTCTTCCTTCACGAAGAACATGTTGCTGTTCACGAACTTCACGCCGTTCACCT
>JAQBPV010000469.1 GCA_028287345.1 Gemmatimonadota bacterium | reverse complement strand
TGGTGAACGTCCCTTCGGTGTTCGCGTAGTTCTTCTCTTCCTTCACGAAGAACATGTTGCTGTTCACGAACTTCACGCCGTTCACCTTCATCGCTTCGGTGTTGGCGCGGATGAGGAGGTCGGCCTTCTCTTCGATGGGCACGGTGAAGGGGTCGATCTTGTGCGGCGTCACGTAGCGGCCATCGGGTGTCGGCGTCGCCAGCGCGAGGCGCACGCGATCGGCCGCTGGTAGCGCGTTCGCCTTGGCGATGGCGAGCGCCTCCTTGGTGGCAGCGACCACGCCGGCCTTCGTGAGGTCGCGCGAGGCGCCGAATCCCCATGTTCCGTTCACCAGCACGCGGACGCCGACGCCGAGTGTGTCGGTATCGACGACGTTGACGATCTGCTTTTCGCGTGTGATGACGAAGTTGTTCCGGTAGCGGCCGATGCGCGCGTCGGCAAAGCCGGCGCCGCCCATCTTGGCGGCGTTGAGGGCCTCCATGAGGAGCTCCTTGGTGGCCGGGTCCATCGCCGGCAGCGCGGGAGCACCGTCCAGCCGCTGCGCGAACGCTTCGGCACGGCTGAGGGCAGGGGCGGCGAGCACCAGCGCGCTGGCCGCCGCACCGGTCTTCAGGAAGTCACGCCTGTTGGTCATTGGTGGTGGGGCAAGGGAAAGGACGACTTTCACCTGGATTTCAAGTACGACAGCACGAGTCGCGGGTTTCGTTGCTAGAATAGCCCACCCCGCGGGCCGACCGACACCTAACCTGCCTCGCGACACGTGGACACGACAGGTGGCACCAACACTTACCGCATCTCGCTGATCTTCGCCGTGTCGCTCGGCGCGCTGTTCATCGCGCTGCCGTCGATGCCGCGATATGGCATGTTCAGTCCGGATGCGTGGACGGTGTACGAGCTGGCGCGCACGGTGGGCGGCGACTTCTTCCGCGCCAACACGGCGCGCGAGTACGCCACCGGTGGCGCGTATTCGAGCGCGTTTGCCCCCGTGTGGCCGCTGATCGTGAGTGTGTTCTCACGGCTCACGGGCAATATCTACGGCGGCTATCTCGCGGCGTTCTTCGCGTACGCTGCGTTTGCTGGCGCGGCCGAGTCGTTCGCACGTCGGGCGTTCCGCCAGCGGGGAATTGGGGTCCTCTCAGCACTGCTCATGCTCCAGTTCCTCGGGCTTCGAGAAGAGCTGAGCTCGGGACGTTCCATTCCCTTCGCGCTCTGCGAGCTCGCGTTGCTCGGCGCGCTGCTGATCGGACTCGAGACGGCGCCGAGCTGGCGCTCAGCTTCGGTAGGGCTGCTTGCCGGCGCCCTCGCGATGACGCGGTTCGACGCTATTCCCGCCGCGCTGGTGGTCGTCCTCGGAGCGCCACTCATCGGGCTGTCTCGCTCGAGACTCGCATTGTTGGTCGGTGGATTCGCCCTCGCCATCACGCCATGGATGGCGTACTCGTGGCTGCACTTTCACGCTGTCTTCGCCACGGACAACCGTGTTGTGGCACTCGCCGTCGATCGAACGGCCTTCGTGCACGACTTCCACGTTCGCCCGCAACTCACGCTGTTCGACGCACCGTCAGCGTGGCTCTACAAGGTGCTTCGGAATTCAGTGACCATCGCGCTCGCCCTGTTACGGTCCGTTCGCGAAACGTTGTTCCTGCCCGTACTCCTCGTGCTCGCAGTGGTGCAGGCCTATCGAAGCGGGGCGCATCCAGCGCTTCCGACGTTCGACACGCGTACGCGGACGATTGCACTGTCCACTGTCGCCACTGTCGCCCCACTCACGGGATACGTCATCACCGGCTACTGGGACCACCGCTATTACTGCTGCATCCTCTGGCTGGCGGAGCTATTCGCCCTCGCGTACGTCACACGGGGCGCACGGCCGACTGCGCTCGTACTCGCACTCGCGGGAGGCTTGTCGAGCGTCGGCACACTGTGGTACACCACCCAGGTGAGTCCGCTCACCGCTGTGCGCCACGAGATTGATCGAACGGGCGTCGACCAGCTGGCCGCCTGCCTGCGTCAGGCCGGTGGAAAGCCATCAGATGGAGTCGTGTTCGCGGGCCCGGACGTCACGAGTCGATTCAAGTTCGGCGCCGTGACCGGCTGGCGCGTGCTTCCAATCCCGTCCAACTGGGAGCGCCTCGGCAGGCTCGAACGCGACGAGTTTCTCCGGCGGTTCGGTGCTGTGTTCCTTGTTGATTCGCGCCGGCCTCCCGTCACGCCGATTGCGCTGCACGCGACGAGTGTGGATTGCTTGGTGCCACTGCAGAAGATCTCATCGGTGGCGCGGTGAGCAGCGGCAGGGTGGGAGCGAGAGTGCTGCCCCGAGATTGCGACGTCGTCGTGATTGGCGGCGGTTTTTACGGCATGCGCATCGCGGCGATGACTGCTGCCGCCGGCCGATCGACCACCCTGCTCGAGCGCACTCCGCGCTTTTTCGGTCGGGCTTCCATGAACAATCAGGCGCGAGTACACGGCGGCTATCACTACCCGCGCAGCGTGCTCACGGCGACGCGGGCGCGGCGCAACTACGCCCGCTTTCGACGCGAGTTCGCCGCCGCCATCGACGACAGCTTCCAGCACGTGTACGCCATCGCGCGCCACCAGTCCAAGCTCGGCGCTCGCGAATTCGCAGAGTTCTGTCGCCGAATCGATGCGCCACTGTCACCGGCGCTGCGCGCGATCGCCGACAAGCTTGACCCGAACAGTATCGAGTCTGCCTTTCTAGTCGAAGAGGGCGTGTTCAACGCGCATCATCTGGCGCAGCAGTCGCTCGAGAGCGCTGACGCCGCGGGCGCACACTGCGCCGTCGGCTTCGAGGCCGTTGCTGTCGAGCCGGGCTCACATCGCCGACTGCGCGTGCAATGGCGTCTCGACGCCAATCGCGGATATATCGAAGCAGATTGGGTGGTCAACGCGACCTATGCTTCGCTCAATGAGCTGCTCGCTCGCTCCGAACTCGCACAGGTTCCCCTCATTCATGAGCACACGGAGGTCGCTGTCGTCGTTCCACCGCCGGCGCTGCGCGGGTATGGCGTGACCGTGATGGACGGGCCATTCTGGAGCAGTCTGCCCTTTCCGGTTTTTGGCGCCCACTCGCTCACACACGTGCGCTATACGCCCCATGCGCGATGGCGATCCGACGATGCAACGCCGCCAATGCTGGAGACGCATTCGTCGCATTTTCCGCTGATGCAGCGCGACGCCGAGCGGTTCCTGCCCGCCATGCGTGATGCGGTGCACTTGCTGTCGCTGTGGGAGACGAAGACGCTTCTGCCTCGGAGCGCAGGAGACGATGGCCGGCCGATCCTCGTCCAGCAGCACGACGACGCCAAGGGTCTCGTCTCCGTGCTCGGCGCGAAGATCGACAGCACCTACGATGTCGAGGACGAGTTGCGCGACCTCATTCTGACGACATGAGATGACGCGCGAGACGTTCGTATCGGTCGTCGCGCCGATCTACAACCCGGGCGAATTTCTCGAGTCGTTCGCGCGTGCCGTGGGTGACATCCTGTCCCGCGACCATCGGTACTACGAGCTGATACTCGTCGACGACGGATCCACCGCACTCGACGCCGCACGCGTCCGACGACTGCTCGACGAATGTGCGAACATCCGGCTGCTGCGTCTCACGCGCCACCTCGGTGAAGAGCAGGCCATTCTCGCGGGGCTCGACGTCGCACTGGGCGACTATGTGGTGACGCTCTCACCGGGCGCCGATCCACCGGAGTTGATTCCGGAGTTTCTCGCCGCCGCGCGCGATGGAGCGGACGTCGTGTTCGGCGTGCGCACGTCGCGGCGCGGCGATCCATGGTGGCTGCGCCTGGGAGCGGGCTTCTTCTATGGATACGTGCATCGCGTGCTCGATCTCGAGCTACCCGCCAACGCGACGCATTTCCGTTGCCTCTCGCGTCGGGCGATTCACGCACTGGCGCAATTGCGACGCGGGAGAACGAGGCTTCGCGTCTTCACGACATATGTCGGCTTCGCACCACGATACATCGCCTACGAGCAGGTCGGCGCTACGGCGATCTCGCATTCACGTAGTCCATCGCAGGCGATCGGCACGGCGATGGCGATCGTCATGGACAACTCGCCGCATCCGCTACGGCTCGTGGCGGCAATTGGGTTGACGGCAGCGAGCCTCAATCTCCTGTACGCGATCTACGTGATCGCCGCGTCTGTCGTGCGACACCATGGCGTGCCGGTGTGGGCGACCCTTTCACTGACATCTGCCGCGCAGTTCTTCGCGCTGGCGCTGATGATCGCAGTGCTGTGTGAATATGTCGGCCGACTCTCGATGCGACTGCAGGACATGCCGTCGTACTACGTTCGCGGCGAGGAGACGAGCGCAGTGATGCTGGACAGCGACCGGCGCAACGTCGTCGCCAGCGCCGAGCTGCCGGCGATGACCTCCGAGCGTGTGGTGCCTCGTGATGCCGGATGACGACGCGTCCGGCGCGCCACGCGCCGAGGTGCCGGCGTTCGACCTCCATGCATTCACTCCGCGACACTCGCGCTGCGCCGTCACGGTGTTCGTCCTCAACGAAGGCGACCGTATTCGCTCGCAGCTCGCGAAGATGACGCCGCTCGCTCACGACATCGATGTCATCGTGGTGGACGGGGCTAGCACAGATGGCGCGCTCGAGACAGAATATCTGGCTCGTTGCGGCGTTCGCGCCCTGCTCGTGAAGAAGGGACCGGGCGGACTCTCGGCGCAGATGCGCGTCGGCCTGCACTGGTGTCTCGAGCAGGGCTACGAGGGCGTCGTGACCATCGACGGCAACGACAAGGACGACCCCTCGGCAATTCCAGCCTTCGTCGCTGCGCTCGACCGCGGCATCGATCATGTCCAGGGTTCGCGCTACGTACCGGACGGCCGCGGCGTGCGCACACCTCTCGCGCGACACCTCGGCGTGTCGCTGCTGCACGCGCCACTGCTTTCACTCGCTGCCGGAACGCGCTATACCGATACGACCAATGGCTTTCGCGCGTACAGCGCACGACTGCTGCGCGATCCGCGCGTGCAGCCGTTTCGTGATGTCTTCCAGCGCTACGAGTTGCACTACTATCTCGCCATCCGCGCGGCGCGCCTGGGCTATCGCGTGCAGGAGCTTCCCGTGACGCGCAGCTATCCCCTCTCAGGCAACGTGCCGTCCAAGATCAAGGGTTGGCGTGGCAACGTGGCCATCCTCGGCATGCTGTGGAAGGCCGTCCGGGGCCGCTTCGATCCCGCGGCCGGCGGTCACCCGTGAGCGACGCTCTCATCGGCCATACCGGTTTCGTCGGCGGGGCCATTCAACGCGCCCGCTCGTTCGATGCCCGCTACCGATCGACCGACATCGACACCATTCGCGGCTGTGGCTTCGATACCGTGATCTGCTGCGGCGCACCGGCCGAGAAGTGGCGAGCCAACCTGGATCCCGCTGAGGATCGTGCGCGACTCGCGACACTGATGGATGCACTGTCGGAGGTCGATGTCGATCGATTCGTGCTCATCTCCACCATCGACGTCTATCCGCAGCCGAACGGCGTGGATGAGGAAACGACTTTCGACGCCTCGGCAGGCCAACCGTATGGTCGTCATCGTTTCGAGCTCGAGGAGTTTTGTCGAGCGCGATTCAACACTACCGTCGTTCGCCTGCCCGGACTCTTCGGCCACGGCTTGAAGAAGAACGCCATCTTCGACCTTCTTCACGATCGGCCTGTCGATGCCTTGCCTGGCAACTCGCGCTTCCAGTTCTACGACGTCGAGCGCGTGTGGCCAGACGTGAAGCGCATTCTTGCCGCCGGCATTCGCACGGCGAACGTCACTGCCGAGCCTGTGTCGATCGGTGATGTCGCGACTCGTGTGTTCAACCGCGAGCTCCCTACCCCGCGAGACGAGAGTGCGCCGAACTACGACGTTCGCAGCGTTCATGCGGCGGGCATGGGCGGCAGCGGTGGCTATTGGTATGACGCCGACTCCGTCTTCGATGGCTTGGAGAAGTTCGTGGCGCGCGAGAGAAGCACATGAGACTTGCCGTATCCAGTCTCGCCTGGGATCCGCGGCAGGACGACATCGCGCGCGCCACGCTCGTCAGACGCTGCATCACCGGAATCGAGGTCGCTCCGATGGCGTACTGGCCTGACGCTCCGCGCGTCGCGCCAGCCGACCTCGCGAGATTCCGTGATACCTGGGCTCGCGCCGGACTCGCCATTGTGGCGCTGCAAGGCGTCCTCTTCGGCAAGCCGGCGCTTCAACTCTTTGGCTCTCGTGACCAACGAGCCGCGTTCGATGATCATCTGACCGGCATTTCGAAGATGGCGTCGGCGCTCGGCGCGTCAGTGGTCGTGCTCGGCTCTCCGAAAAATCGGATGCGCGGTGCGGTGCCTGAAGAGGAAGCGATCGCATCAGCGGCGCCATTGCTCAATCGCGTCGCACGTGTCGCAGCGGATAACGGCGTCGTGCTGTGCATCGAGCCCAATCCGCCGCGCTATGGCGCCGACTTCGCGACCACCACTGTCGATGCCAGGCGACTCGTCGAGGCCGTGGGCCATGCCGGATTCGGCCTGCACCTCGATGCGGGCGCACTCGAGATCAACGGCGACGGAGACGCCGAGGTCATCGAGGCCGCCGCGATTGCGCGGCACTTTCATGCGAGCGAGATCGACCTTGCCGCCGTCGGATCAGGAACGGTTGACCATGCGCGGCTTGGCGGACTCCTCCGGCAAGCCGGTTACGGCGGCTGGGTGTCGATCGAGATGAACCGGAGCGCGCCGGAGGCGCTGGTCTCGCGACTGGAACGGGCCATCGACATCGCCTCCGCGGCGTACGCGTGATGCGCAATGGAACCGTTACCCCTGCATCTCCATTCGACGACTGGCGAACCTGCGACCAAGGTGCCTGATTAAAGGGCGGTCTTTTTGCATTCGAGGCGTCTCGCCGAACCTTCGCCTCCGCTCGACGTCATGGATATCGCTGCACAGAATCAGTCCCCCATTACGCCCGCTCCACTCGATCCCGCGTCGAGCGGAGGAGCGCCGATGCCGCAAGCGATTCCCGCTGGCGGTTCAGCGCCTGCTCCGACTCGTAACGAGACTCCGCGCTCTCGTCGCAGAACCCGCCGAACGGACGTGACTACGCCGATCGCCCCGACCTCAGCTGCACCCTCTGCCCCGCTGGTGCGGCCTGATGGCACGCCGGCGCCCGTGGTGCACCTCGCGGCCGAGCTATCGCCCTATGCCCGCACCGGCGGACTCGGCGAGGCGGTCGCCAGTCTCGCGAAGTATCAAGCCGCGTCGGGCATTCCCGTCACCGTGTTCATGCCGCTGTACTCCGTGGTGCGCGAGCGCGTGGAGTTGCAGCCCGTCGGGCCTGCCTTCTCGGTCACCGTCGGCCCGCGCACGGAAACGGCGCGCATCTACGAGCCTGTAGCGCCATGGGTGCCGGGCACGCCTCGGCCACTGTTCGTCGAGAGCGAGGTCTACTTCGATCGCCCGGGACTCTACGGCGACGCCCAAGGCGACTACCCAGACAACGCGAGACGCTACGCACTGTTCGCACGTGCGGTGCTCGTCGCACTCCCACGCCTGCTGCAGCAGCCGCCAAGCATCGTCCACGCACATGATTGGCAGACGGCGCTCTCGAGCATCTATCTCAAGGCCGAGTTCATGGCGCATCCCTACTATGAAGGGATTCGCGCGGTGCTCTCGGTGCACAACGC
>JAQBPV010000457.1 GCA_028287345.1 Gemmatimonadota bacterium | reverse complement strand
ACTCATCGCCGGCATCGTCGCCTCCATGGTGACGTCGATCTTCGTCGTGCGCACTTTCTTCCTCCTGTGGCTGAACCGCTCGCGCGGTGCCCAGACGCTGAGCATCTGAGGCCAACATGCTGCGCATCCTTCACGACACCAGGTACGATTTCATCAAGTGGTGGCGCGTCGCCGTTGGGACGACGGTCATCTTCATCGCCGCCGGCTTGATCTTCCTCGGCATCCACGGCCTGAACCGGAGCATCGAGTTCACGGGCGGTACGCTGATGCAGGTCGAGTTCAAGCAGCCGCCCGATGCGGGTCAGCTGCGCCAGATCGTCGACGCCGCGGGCTATCCCGGTTCGGAGATCCAGCCCTTCGGCTCGCCGCGTGAATTCACCATTCGCGCCGCTGGTCACGACGTCAGCTCCAGCGTCGAGAAGACGGCGCGGGACATCGAGACGGCGCTACACGCGAAGTACGGCGCCACTGAGCCGAAGGTCGCGCGCACGGAGGTCGTCGGACCGCGCGTAGGCGATGAGCTCACCCGCAATGCGATCATGGCCATCGTGATCTCACTGTTCATCACGCTGCTCTACCTCGCGTTCCGCTTCGAGTGGCGCTTCGGCGTCGCGGCCGTTCTCGCCACGGCGCACGATCTCTTGAGCACACTCGCGTTCCTGTCGATCATGCGGCTCGAGGTCTCGCTGACGGTGGTCGCGGCACTGCTCACCGTCATCGGCTATTCGCTCAACGACACGATCATCATCTTCGATCGCGTGCGCGAGAACCTGAAGAAGGCGAGACCGGAGCCGTTGTACGACGTTCTCAATCGCTCCATCAACGAGACGCTGCCGCGCTCCATCCTCACGCACGTCACCGTGGCCGCAGCGACGCTGTCGCTCCTGATCTTCGCCGGCGAAGTCATTCGTCCGTTCGCGTGGATCATGCTCTTCGGTATCGTCACCGGTACGTTCAGCTCGATCTACGTTGCCGGCCCGATCCTCCTGTGGATCGAGCGCAAGTGGCCGCGCCAGCGCATCGAAAAGGGCGCGTCTCACAACAAGCCGACGCCCGCCGCACCCACTCGGCCAGCTGCGCGGCCACCGGTAGCTGCTCGCACCACCCGCTGACCGACAGAGACTTGTCGCCCGGATCGGCGCGAGTAACCTGCTCCTGCCCCACGAACCGCCGCGCTATGCGGCGGTTCGTGCATTCATGACGACCTACATCGACAGTCACGCACACCTCGCCGATCCGGCTTTCGACGCGGATCGCGACGCGGTCATCCAGCGCGCTCGACTTACCGGCGCGGCGGCGATCGTCTGCATCGGCGAGTCGCTCGCGTCAGCGCAACGCGCCGCCACCGTCGCGGCACGCTACCCGGGCTTCGTGTGGCACACAGCGGGCGTGCATCCTCATGACGCCGCAGACTTCGTCGCGGAGCGCGACCTTCCGGAAATCCGCGAACACGTCGCCAACGGCGCGGTCGCCATCGGCGAATGCGGCCTGGACTACCACTACGATCACTCCCCGCGCGATCGGCAGATCGCGGCCTTCGGTGGTCAACTCGCGCTCGCACGGGAGCTCGATCGCCCGGTTGTTGTGCACACACGCGAGGCGGAGCCGGACACGCTTGCCATGGTGCGCGAGGCGGCGGCGTCAGGCGTGCGCGGAGTACTGCACTGCTACACAGGCAGCATCGGCCTCGCCGAAGCGGCGATCGAGGGTGGATGGTACGTGTCGTTCAGCGGCATCGTGACGTTCAAGAAATGGACGGACGAAGCCTTGCTGCGACTCGTTCCAGATGATCGACTGCTCGTGGAGTCGGACTCGCCGTACCTCGCGCCCGTGCCGCATCGCGGCAAGCGCAACGAGCCAGCGTGGGTGAGCTTCACGGTGGCTCGTCTGGCCGCAGTACGTGGCGTCGACGCCGCTGCGCTCGGTGTCAGCACCGCCGCTAATACGCGACGACTCTTCGGGCTGGCGTAGCCCGGCGCGCTCGCTAGAATCCGCCCGCGGGCACGAATGCGGCCCGCATCAATTCACTTGTTCGCGAAGGAGACGCCGCCTTGTCGCTGCAAACCGTGCACACCGAGCATGCCCCGGCCGCCATCGGCCCATATTCGCAGGGCGTCATCGCCAACGGCTTCCTCTTCACCGCCGGCCAGATCGCACTGGATCCTGTGACCGCGCAGGTCATCGTCGGCGACATCGTCGCGCAGACCGAGCGGGTCTTCAAGAATCTCGCGGCCATCCTCGACGCCGCAGGCGCAACGTGGACCGACGTCGTCAAGGCGACGGTGTTCCTGATGGACATGAAGGACTTTCCGCACGTGAACGAGGTGTATGCCCGTGTGATGGGCGACTCGCGTCCCGCGCGGTCGACCGTCCAGGTGTCGGGATTGCCACGTGGCGTCCTCGTCGAAATCGACCTCGTCGTCGCGATCAGCCGCGACTGAGATGACGGCCACGCAGGACGACGTCGTGAGGCTGACGAGCTTTGCCCGCTGCGCGGGCTGCGCCGCCAAGCTCGGACTCGGCGACCTGGCCGAAGCGCTGGGCGGTGTGCCTGTGCATTCGGATCCTCGCCTGCTCGTTGGACGTGAGGGATTCGATGATGCGGGGGTCTTCGTGCTGCGCGATGACCTCGCGCTCGTGCAGACTGTCGACTTCTTCGCACCCATCGTCGACGATCCGTACGAGTTCGGGCAGATCGCCGCAGCCAACGCACTGTCCGATGTCTTCGCCATGGGCGGCGAGCCACTCACCGCTCTAGCGATTGTCGGATTTCCCTCGGGAAAGCTGCCGCTCAGTATTCTTACGGACATCCTGCGCGGCGGATCGGACAAGGTGCGCGAAGCTGGCGCGGTGCTCGTCGGCGGCCACTCGATCATCGACGAGGAATTGAAGTTCGGATTGAGCGTCACGGGACAGGCGCATCCTCAAAAGCTCCTGACGAACTCCGCTGCGAACGTGGGCGACGTTCTCGTCCTTACCAAGCCCCTCGGCACTGGCCTGCTCGCAACGGCCGGAAAGCAGAACCGTCTGGACTCGCAAGCACGTAACGCACTGCACGCTTCGATGCGGGCACTCAACGCTACCGCCAGTCGCGCTGCTCTCGCGCACGGCGCTCACTGCGCCACGGACGTCACGGGGTTCGCGCTGCTCGGCCATTCGTCGCACGTCGCGCGCGGCAGCAACGTAACCGTCCGTCTCGACGGTCGTGCGCTGCCGGAGTTGCCTGGCGCACGGGCGCTCTGGTCGAGCGGAGTCCGCACCGGCGGCGCCGAGCGAAATGAGCGTTTCCTTGCTCCGCTCGTCGACTGGACGCGGGCGCGCCCCGAGGATATCGCGTTGGCGCTCGATCCGCAGACGTCCGGTGGCCTGCTGGTTGCTTTATCGCCGGATCGCGTGGCGGACTATCTTTCGGCGGTGGAAGGGAGTGTGCAGGTCGGCGTCGTCGAGCCGAGAGGCAACACGCTCATCGTCCTGGAGTAGAACGTGGGGAGTGGGTGTGGCCTGGTGGCTGCCGTCGTCTTCAAAACGACTGCGAGGCGCATCGCGTCTTGGGTGGGTTCGATTCCCATGCACTCCCGCCACGCCGCTTGGGGCTCGCGCACCGTCAAC
>JAQBPV010000453.1 GCA_028287345.1 Gemmatimonadota bacterium | reverse complement strand
GCTGATGCATCGCATCTGCGTTTCACCATCGGCGGGTTGGGCAAGCAGGCCGAGCTCCTCCGTCTCATGGGAGCGCTCAAGATCGACGTTCTCGCATCTCGCTAGCCACACGCGCTTCTTCCCCACTCGCTTGATATGATCAGCCTGCGCCAGCTCACCAAGCGCTACGGTGGATTCACGGCCGTCGACGCGATCAACCTCGAGGTGCCGCGCGGAGAGCTGTTCGGCTTCCTCGGCCCGAACGGCGCTGGCAAGACGACGACGCTTCGCATGATCGCCGGCATCCTCAAGCCGTCGGCTGGCTCGATCTCCATTGCCGGCTTCGACTTGAAGGCCGATCCGATCGGAGCGAAAATGCGGCTCGGGTTCATTCCCGACCGCCCGTTCATCTATGAAAAGCTCACTGGCAGCGAGTTCCTGCGATTCGTCGCGGGCCTGTATGAACAGGAGGGCGCAGAGGTCGAGCATCGCGCGCGCGAGCTGATGGCGCTGTTCGATCTCGAGGAGTGGCGCGACGAGCTCGTCGAGAGCTACAGCCACGGTATGCGGCAGAAGCTCATCATCTCGAGCGCGTTCGTGCATCGCCCCGAGGTGATCGTCGTCGACGAGCCGATGGTGGGACTCGATCCCAAGGCGGCGAGAATCCTCAAGGATCTCTTTCGCGAGTACACGCGGCGCGGCCACACCATCATGATGAGCACGCACACCTTGGAGGTCGCAGAGACGCTGTGCGACCGCGTCGCGATCATCGCGAAGGGAACGATTCGCGCCTGCGGCACGATGCCGGAGTTGCGCGCCGAGGCCGCGAGTACGGGCGATCCGCAGGGATTGGAGCAGATCTTCCTGCGTCTCACCGGCGAGAATGCGGCGCGCGAGCTCGTCGAGGTCCTGGATGCCTGACGCGGATGTGCTGCCGGGCGTGCGGATGGCGGACGTTCACCCGCAGGAAAAGCGGCCCGATCCGCCGCTTGCGCTGCTGTTGTTGCCCAAGTGGCTGACGGCACGTGCGCGAACGATGGCGAACGAGCGTGGCCGCGGCGCGCGGTTCAGCATACTCGGCGTCATTGGGCTGCTCTTCTGGGTGTTCATCTACACCGTGTTGTACAAGCTGCTCGTGTACTTCCGCAACGTGCCGGACCTCGGGCCGTTTCTCGCGGGCAAGCTGCTCGGCATCATCCTGATCGGGTTCTTCTCGATCCTGTTGCTCTCGAACATCATTACCGCGCTGTCGAGCTTCTTCCTGGCGAAGGATCTCGACACGCTGGTTGCCGCGCCGGTGGATTGGCTCAAGCTGTACGGCGCGAAGCTGCTGGAGACGGCGGTGGCGTCGAGCTGGATGGTGGTGCTGATGGCGGTGCCGCTGTTCACGGCATTCGGCGTCGCGTATCATGGCGGGCCGGTGTTCCCCCTGCTCGTGATCGTCCTGTTCGTGCCGTTCCTGTTGATTCCCGCGGTGATCGGCAGCGCGATCACGCTGCTGCTCGTGAACATCTTTCCGGCGCGGCGCACGCGAGACATCCTCAGCGTGATTGCGGTGCTCGCCGCCGGCGGTATCGTGTTGTTGTTCCGCATCGTGCGTCCCGAGCGGCTCGCGCGGCCCGAGGGTTTTCGCTCGCTCGTGGAGTTCGTCACGATTCTCCGCACGCCGACGTCGCCGTTCATGCCGAGCGAGTGGGTTCAGACCGCGATACTCGGTTGGTTGAACAACCGAATGGATTTCCTGCCCGTGTACCTGCTGTGGAGCACCGCGGCGGCGGCGATCGTCTTCGGCGCCTTGCTGCATCGCATGCTGTACATGGACGGCTTCAGCAAGGCGCAGGAGAGCGCGGGCGGACGATCGCGCGCGGGAATTTCGCGCCGGATCGGCAACACGCTTCTCAGGCCGCTGAGCGTGTTGCGTCGCGAGTTGATGCTCAAGGAGCTCCGCCTGTTTTTTCGTGACACGACGCAGTGGTCGCAGCTCATCCTGCTGGCCGTGCTGGTCGTCGTGTACGTATTCAACATCAAGTATCTGCCGCTGCGCGGCGAGGGGATCACCTTCTTCCTCGTGAATGTCGTTCCCTTCCTCAATCTCGTGCTCGCCGGCTTCGTGTTGGCGTCGATCGCGGCGCGGTTCATTTTTCCTTCCGTCAGTTTGGAAGGACGTACTTTGTGGTTGTTGAAGTCGAGCCCGATGCCCGTGAAGGACCTGCTCTGGGCCAAGTTCTGGGTCGGCACGCTGCCGCTGCTCATCCTCGCGCTGGGTATCGTCGGCGTGACGAACGCGATGCTTCAGGTGAGCGACTTCATGTTCGCCGTGTCGGTGATGACCATCGCACTGATGACGATGGCGCTGTGCGGGATGGCGCTCGGCTTCGGGACGCTGTTTCCACAGTTCGAGACGGAGAACGCGGCACAGATTCCGACGTCGTTCGGCGGTTTGGTGTTCATGATCGCGGCGATCGGTCTCATTGCGTCGGTCGTGGTACTCGAGGCGCGCCCGGTGTATGGCTATCTGTCGGCGAAGTTCTACAACACGCCCAGTGATCCGACGGAGATGGTGATTGGCTTCGGGCTGGCGGCGCTGTTGTGCGTTGCGGCAACGATCATCCCGATCGGGATCGCGAAGCGGAGGTTGGAAGCAGTCGAGCGCTAGGGCTGGCGAGCGGGCGAGGAATTCTCAACCATTCAGCGGGCGATGCTGTCCAATCGCATCGCCGCAGACCCCGCCGCGGACCACCCCCTTCGACACTTGATGAGAATTCTCCTGATTGCCCTCGCCTCGGCGTGTACGCTCGCGTCGTCCGCGATGGCGCAGGCCCCCGCGACGGGCCCGCTCGTCCTCCTCCTGCCTGCCAGTACCCGAGCTACGGGGATGGGCAATACCTGGGTCGCCGGACGCGACGAGACGTCCGTCTTCTACAATCCCGCACAGATCAATCCCACGACCGGATTCGGTGGTCGCGTGGTGCGCTACGGCGATGACGCGTTGCTCGGCACGCTCGCGAATGCGATGACGATCAACTGGCTGACGCTCGGATGGGGAGTGCAGGTCGTCGAGTTCAAGGCAAGCGGATTTTCGTCGTATCCGTACGATCCATCGGAGGTCACGCGGTCCGGAGGCACTCGCGAAGCGCAGAGCCTCGAGGTCGTCGCAGGCGGCAACTTTCTCATCAAGAAATTCCGCACGGGAATCGGCTTGAAGTACGCGGAGGATCGTGCCGACGCGGCGATCAACCCCCTTTCATCCGCGACACTCAGCTACATGGCACCGGCAATTCATCGCGGCGTGGTGCTCGGCGACGTCGGCGTGTCGCACGCGCTGCTGTCGGGCACGGCGGCGCTCGCGGTGCAGAATATCGGTGACGACAGCCGAGTGAAGCTGACCATCCAGACGACGCTCGTCTGGGCGCGTCAGATGCAGGCGCAGCAACTCGACCTCGCCTTCGCCACGCAGGTCTCGCTGCGACGCGATTGGCTCGGCGCTGGCGGTGGCGTCGAAGCAGGATGGGGCTGGATCGAAGGTTGGTCCGCTGCGGTGCGCGCGGGCGCACATCGCACGGAGACGGCGGCGCAGAAGCCGATCGCCATGGGTGCGACGCTCAACGCAGATCATCTCTCGCT
>JAQBPV010000447.1 GCA_028287345.1 Gemmatimonadota bacterium | reverse complement strand
GCATGGACGAACTGTCGGAAGACGACAAGCGCATCGTGTCGCGCGCCCGCCGCATCCAGCGCTTCATGTCACAGCCGTTCGCCGTCGCCGAGCAGTTCACCGGCATCCCGGGCAAGTACGTGAAGCTGGAGGAGACGATCAGCAGCTTCGAGCGGCTCGTCGCCGGCGAGTTCGACCATCTGCCGGAGCAGGCGTTCTTCATGGCCGGCGGCATCGACGACGTCGTTGCCAATGCGCAGAAGATGCAGGGCTAAGAGAAATGCTCACCGTCTCGGTCATCTCGCCGGAAGCCGTATTGTTCGAGGGTACGACGGATTCTGTCGTCGCTCCGGCGTTCGATGGGCAGGTCGGTATTCTCACTGGCCATGCGCCGATGGTGACGCTGCTCGGCAAGGGGGAGTTGCGCCTCGGTGAAGGTGGCCAGCGCTTCCAGGTGGAGGGCGGCTTCCTGCAGGTCGTCGATGATGTGGTGCGCGTCGTGACGGAGCATGCGACGGCGGGCTGACAGCTTTGGAGCAAATGAAAAGGCCGGCCCGCGAGGGTCGGCCTTTTTCTTGGCGCGGAACATCGTTCATACGGCAGAGGACGCAGAGCAGCAGAGGCCGCAGAGAACTGCAACAGCAAGGATCGACGTCCAGCGCGATAAGTATGGCAGTGCTAGCGGTGGATGGGAGCGAGGATCGTCCGTGCCTCTGTCACTGATTCAACCGCGGACCGTGAGAACTTGACGGGGAAATACCGATCGTTCTTCCAAAGTTCGAAGAGATCGCGGTAGTGCGGGCTGCTCACGTCGCCTGACTGGCCTGGTGCGTTCGTCCCGAGTGCGGCGTCCCAATCATTCGCTTCGACGATAAGGCGGAAGGACGCACCGGCCGTCTGGAATTCTCCGCTTCCGGTGGCACCGACGGTGTTGCCGTCACCGCCGCGCGGCCAAGGTCCGACCTCGAACAACGCCTTCTGTTGCGCGTTGAGCGCGGTGCTCATCGGATGGCGGAGCATCGCCTTATGGTCTTTACCCCACGCCCATTCTGCCATGTCCGCGCCATGTCGCGTCGACAGGTCCGCGACGGCAGAGGCAAGGCTGCTCAACAGCAGCGAATCACGCGCGGCGAGCGGATTCACGCCGAGCTCTCCGCCGGGAGAAGTGAGCCATTCGACGATGCGCTGCGCCGGAACCCCCCGCACCATCGGACGCGCCGGCGCGGGGACGACCGCGTTCGTCACGTTCGTGTACAACGTGCGAAACCATGCCTCGTAGATACCCGCGGCGACGGAGTTCTTGTCGAGGACGTGATCCCACGCGACGAGCGTCTGGCGCGCACGCTCCGTCGCTGGATCAGCAGAAGAGAGCGACGCGAGCATCGGCACGAGTGCGCGCGCGATGAGCGACGTGTAGTCGGTCTGCAGCCGCATCATGTCCATCATCGACACGCGTCGCCCGGAGCCGAGGACCTCGGAGATGCGTGCAAAACGGAAGGCGTCGGCCCACTCCCATCCGATGGCGTTGTGGAACGGATACGACTCGGGTGTGAGGTTGTTGTTGGCCGTCGCGATGTAACCTTCGGGCGGGTTGAACGCATGCGGCTTCTCGAGGATGGGAAGGTAGCCGGCCCACTCATAGCGTCCGTCGCCAGGGACGGGAACGAGTCCGCTCGAGTTTGGACGAATTGGAGCAATGCCGACTGACTGCCAACCGATATTTCCGCCGACGTCGGCCCAGATCATGTTCTCGCCCGGGATGTTGCTGTAACTGCAGGCGGCGCGGAATTCTTCCCACGTCTTCGCCTGATCCATGCGGAGCGACGCCATGTACGGTGCGCCGCCAGGCTCGAGCCATGCCGCACGGACGGCATACGCGAGGCGACGAACGGTGTCCTCGTACACCACCGGCCCGTGCCGCGTGTACTTGAGTGTCACTTCGCGTGTTGACTCGCCCTTGATCGCGATCGTCTCGCGAATCATGCGCATCGACTCCCACGCGCCCTTGTACTGATACTGCGAGTAGTTCGCCGGGTTGGTCTTGTAGACCATGAGGTCTTCACCATCGGTGCTGAACACGGTGAGACCCCATGCACCGTATTCATTGTGCCCGATGGAGATGCCGGGGATGACCGGCTCCCCACCGCCGACGACGTTCCAGCCCGGTGCATTCAGGTGAACGAAGTAGCGGAGCGAGGGCGCGGCGATGGCGCGATGCGGATCGTTGGCCATCAGCGCGCGTCCACTCAACGTGCGTCGTCCGCTCACGACCCAGTTGTTGCTTCCGATGTCGCGCCGATGGTTCCAGCGCACATCCGCGTCCGCCGCTGAATCGAGCGCGGCGAGACGACGTGCGACGGCCGTGTCACCGCGATAGGCGAGCTTGATGTCATCTGGTTGAAAGCGCATGGGCTCGCGAAACGCCTCGTACAGCGCGAGGATCGGCGCGTCCAGGGCGGCACCGTCGATGGCGGGATCGAGGTCGAGCTTTGGCGCCGGCGCCGGATGAAACCACTCGGTCTTCTGGAGCAGCGCGGCGCCGTGGTGCGCCACGAATCGACCATAGTGAAGCTCGTCTTCGATGTTGCCGAGCAGGCCTTGATGGCGCGAGATGACCACCTCCGGCGTCCACCGACCCGGCGCGATGCCCAACATGCGCAACTCGGCGGGAATCAACTTCGGATCGCGGGCGGCTTCGTCGACATACGCATTCACGCCCTCGACGAATGCACCGACGATCGCTGCACCGTGCGGATGGTATCGCGCCAGGTCTGCACTCGTGCTGCCGCGGAACTTGAACAGCCGCGCGCCATGATCGCGATTCAGCTCGCGACGACCGATGACTTCTGCCATCGTTCCCGTCGCTTGCCGACGCCACATCTCGAATTGAAAGGCACGGTCGCGAGCGGCGGAGTAACCTTGGGCGAAGAAGAGATCGTGCTCGTTGCGGGCGTAGATGTGGGGCACGCCCCAGCGATCACGCAGCACTTCGACCGGCTGCGTGAGGCCGGGCACGCGAATGGTGTCGCGTTGCAGCGCCTGCGCAGCGGCGACAGTGCTGCCGATGAACAGCAGCGCGAATGGCATCGCGCGGGTCAGGCGGGATGTAACGAAACTCGGCATCACGTTCTCCTTGGGTCGAGCGCTCATTGTGGCGGCAGGAGAAGGAAGCTATCCGCGCGTGCGGCGTCCAGACTCTTTCGAAGGATGGCCGCGGCGTCCACCTTGCCACGCATGCTCAACGCGAAACGCCTCATGCCACTTGGCTCGTCTGTCATCCGCACGGCTCTGCTGACCATCAGCATGACAGCCCAGTTTCTTCCGTTAGGCCCCGCCGGCGCGCAGAGCAAGGAACAGGCGGACCTGATTCTCCATCGCGGAAAGGTCGTCACCCTCGACGCGCGAAACTCCATCACGTCGGCGGTAATCATTCGCGATGGAACGATCGTGGCGGTGGGTGACGAATCACTGCTCGACCGCTACGTCGCGACGCGCACGATCGACCTGCACGGCCGAATGGCAATGCCGGGATTCAACGACGCGCACACTCACATCCTGGGTGAGTCGCGGCGCTACATCGACCTCAGGTCCGTACGGTCCATCCGGGAGCTGCAGGACAGCGTTCGCGCGAAGGCCGCGCAACTCGGCACCGGAGAGTGGATCACGGGCTACGGCTGGGCCGAGGACAACTTCGCCGAGCAGCGGTTGCCGCAGCGCGCCGATCTCGACGTCGCCGCGCAGGCCAATCCGGTGATCCTCATGCGCGCCGGCGGGCACAGCTCCGTCTCGAGCTCGCGCGCGCTGGGCATTGCGAACATCACACGCGCTACACCGCAGCCGGCCGACGGAATGATCGAGCGCGACGCGAGCGGAGAGCCCACCGGCATCATCCGCGAGAGTGCATATCTCGTGGACAAGTTCGTACCCGTGGCCACCGGGGATGAACTGCGGCCGAGCATGGTCCGGTTGCTACGCGATCAACTGTCGTTCGGCATCACGAGCCTCGTGATGGCCGATGAGGAGTCGAAGAACTGGCCCGACTGGGAGCGCATGTACCGGGAGAACCCCGGCCAATTGCCCCGCGCTGCTGTTCAGATTCACTGGAACAGCGAGGCCGAGTTGCGCGCGTTCGGCAAGCGCTCAGGCGACGGCGACGAATGGCTACGCGTTGGTGCGCTGAAGGTATTCGTGGACGGCGGCTTTACCGGGCCGAGCGCGTATACGCTCGAGCCATACAAGGGACTGCCCGGCTTTCGCGGCACCTTGAATCGGTCGCCGGAGGAGTTGTATCAGATCGCCAGGACGGCGCACGCGATGGGCTGGCAGATGGGCTTCCACACCATCGGCGACGGGGCGATCGCGCTAGCGGTTGATGTCTTCGACCGTGTGCTGCGCGAATCGCCGAAAGCGGACCACCGCAACTACCTGAATCATTTTTCAATGCTGCCGCCGGATGCGACGCTCGCAACGATGGTGCGCGACTCCATCCTCGTGGCGCAGCAGCCGAACTTCACCTACACGCTCGAGTCGCGGTACACACAGACGTTGGACGGTGCGCGACTCGCGCACAACAACCCCGTATCGACGCCGATGAACCGTGGAATCGTCATGGCGTTCTCGAGTGACATTCTCCCTACGGGCCCGATGGTCGGCCTCTACGCTGCCGTTACGCGAAAGGGAAAAAGCGGCGCGGTGTACGGCGCCGACGAGGCGATCCCAATGCTGCGAGCGCTCCAGGCCTACACGCGCGGTGGTGCGATCTTGACGCACGAAGAGGCACGCAAGGGCACGATCGAACCGGGGAAGCTCGCCGACGTCATCGTTCTCTCGGCGGATCTGCTCACGATTCCTCCAGACGAGATTCTGTCGACGAAAGTGGACTTAACCGTGCTGAACGGCCGAGTAGTGCTCGAGCGGAAGCCGTAACAGCGCTGGGGCGTGGGCGCGATTTCCAGCGAACGCGTTGCCGGATACGTAAGGACAACGCATACTGTGTTCGCTAC
>JAQBPV010000445.1 GCA_028287345.1 Gemmatimonadota bacterium | reverse complement strand
GAATGAGCGCCGGCACGCCCTCACCATGCGCCCGTTGCGACAGGAAGAACAGCGCATCGTTGCGTACGGGACTGTCCGCATCTTCGTCCATCGCGACCGCACTCAGGCCAGCCGTCGCCCCAGAGCTGGCCTCCTGGCTTACCCAGAACAGCGAGGATTTCCGCGATGCCTCCGACGCATCGTTGTCGCGTGCAATCTCGAGCATGCGACGCCAGAGGTTGGCGCTGTCCGCGATGGCAGCGCCCATCACGGCGTGGTCGGCGGACCGGCCGCTGAGACCAGGCGCGATCTTCAACAGATAGCGCGCGGCCTCGGGAGCATTCACGGCGCCGAGCTCGGTGTCGGCGCGAGCGTCCTTGCCGCCCACGGTGACTCGGAGGTCGGTCACCTTGCCGCCGGACTGCGACAGTGTCACGCGAGCCGGACCTTCTTCACAGATCTCCCGGTTGCCGGCAATACTGCGACCGATGTGAATACCGGAGCGACGGGACCGCGTCGTCCAACCGATGGACGTGTCGTCGCTGATGTTGATGCTCATGCCGTTGCCGCAGACGTTGCGTCGCGTCGTGTACTCGAAGGCGACGCTGCCCTTCGCGCTGGCGATTCGGTTCTCGAGTGTCTGCGCGTAGGCTGTCTGCGCAATGCAGAGACACGCACAGAGGGCAACGAGGTTCGTCTTCATGGGTTCACGATGTCCTCGAGGGCCTTGAGCGCACGCGGGTCCCTCGACTGGCCGATGTGAAACAGCGCCTCCTTGCGGAGCACCTGATTCGGATCGCTTTTGGCGATGGCGATGAGCTTCTCGAGGCCGCCGCGCTGTGCGATGTGAAAGATGATGTCCTTCTTGAGCGCGACGGGCACGCGGTCATAGACGACCGACAGCTCATCGCCGCCATCCTTCCGCGACGCCAGGTGGAAGAGCGCGTTCTTCCGCTGTTCCATCGTCTCCTTCGGATCGACGACCACGCCGACCAGCCATCTGACCGTCTCCGGTCCGGCATGCGACGCGATGTGAAAGAGGATGTTGCCGCGCACTTCCGGCTCGGAGATCTTCGGGTACACCTCCATCAGGAAACCCGGATCCTGAGAGAGGTGGAAGATGGCGTCGTTGCGCAGTGCGATCGGCACGTCGTTCGACAGCGCAAAATCCCTGATGGTCTTCCGCGCACGATCCGACTTGTTTTGGGCCAGCGCGAACAGTGCGTTCTGTCGCACGCTTCGTTCGTCGGAGTGGAGCAGAAGATCCGACAGCGCTTCGACCGCCGCGTCGCTCGTGGCCTGTGAAAGGTGAAACACCGCATCCGAGCGGACCTGGGTACTGGGATCGGTCTTCGCGACGTTGAGCAACAGCCGCTCGCGATCGCTCCCGGATTTCTGCGCCAGGATGAAAAGTGCGTTTTTGCGCAACGGTGTCGAACACGCCTCGCGCCGCGCCAACACCTTGCTCAGCAGCGGCATGACTCGCTCGGAATCCATCTGCTGGAGGGCGTCGAGCGCGGCGATCTGCATCTCCATGTCGGCACAGCCGCGGTCGGAGCTGGCGGCCGCACTATTCACGGCGCGCCGCGCTTCCGGATCGCCGCGCTGAGCGAGTTGTCCCTTGATCTGAATCAGCAGCGCCGACGCGTCGCCAATCGTGCCCGCCTTCGGATAGCGCTTCGCCTGCGCCTCGAGCGCGTCGACGGCATCGTCGAGATTTCCGTTGCGGTAGAGTGCAAAGCCCTTCCAATACAGGGCGTCCGGCGCATAGTCGGACCGCGGATGACGCGCGACGATTGCCTCGAACAGCCGAGCGGCGGTCTCGTAGTCCTTCTGCGTCAGGGCGCGACGCGCGGCGCGGTAGAGCGAGTCCGCGGGATCAGCTTGCGACCAGGACGCGGGCGGAACACGCGGCTCCCGCACTTCATTCGGGACGACGGGTGTCCGAGGCGCCACGATGTATCTCGCCGTCCTCGGGGCGACAATGCTGCTCGGCACGACAGTCGTCTGCGTCGCCAGCATCGCGATCAGGATCAACTTCATGTTCGTCTCCATGTCAGGTTCCCACCGACTGCGCCGGCAGCGTGGCGCGAATACGCGGCAGCACGTTGCCCTCCCGCATCGTTTCGTCGAGTAGTCTCGCGTCCATCGAGGACCGCGACTTCGGCAGCGCCGAGATTTCCGCCAGCAACAATTCCAGGTCCTCCAACAGCCGCTCCACCGCGGGCGACCGATCCGCTGACGCGCCAAGCAACAGTCGAGTGCGCACCAGCAGATCCCTGCTCCGCTCGGCGCGTTCAGCGTCGGCGCGACCGGCCTTCAAGTCCGAGCGAACCACCGTGAGGAAGACCTCCGCATCGGCGAGGTGCGCCAGCGTCACCGCCCGTGCATGCGCTGCGCTGCGCGTCGAATCATCCGTCGTCGTCGCGGGCTTCGCGGCAACCCGCGTCACTCCAGTGGTCGGCAGTGGCGTCGTTGCCGACCACCGCCCAACGGCGACGCCAAGCAGAAGCGTCGCCGCGATACCGGCTCCGATGAGGATCCACGTGCGTCGCTGCAGCATCCGCGTGATGCTCGCGGGGCGAATCGCTTTCGCGACGTCGCCTTCGATGCGCGACCAGATGGCATCAGCCGGCGGCGGCACCGGTGCGTTGTAGTCCTTCGCGGCATGCCGCAGGAACTCGTCGAACTTCGTATCGTCGTCAGGCACTGGCCCATTCTCCTTCGAATTCCCGGAGCGCGTCTCTCAGCTTCGATCGCGCTACGGATAGTCGTCCTTTCGAGGTACCCACCGGCACGCCAAGCAGCGCGCCGATCTCCTCGTGATTGTGTCCTTCCACTTCGTGCAGCACGAACACCGTTCGGTAGATCTCCGGCAGCGCGTCGATCGCTGCGTACAGCCTCACTTTCAGGTCCGGCTCCGCGTCCTGCTTCGCGTAGACCACGAAGTCCGCTTCCTCGATCTCCGCGGTCCTCGCACGCCAACGCTTGCGTCCCTTGATCAGGTTCAGCGTCGCCGAGATGGCGATGCGGTGAATCCACGTGGCGAACGACGCGTCACCGCGAAATCGGTTCAGCGAGCGAAATGCGCGGATGAACGCATCCTGTGCGGCCTCCTGCGCCATCGCTTCGTCGCCTGTCATGCGCATCGCCAGGCGGTGGACCTGGCCGATGTGCGCGTCGTACAGCTGGCGCGCGGCGGTCATGTCTCCGGTCAGGACCCGCTCGATCAGTTCTGATTCCTGCACGCGGTGTCTGGCTCCGGATGGTTCGTCGCGTAATAGACTCCGCGTCGGCCGAGATCGTTGGATCAGAGGGTCGTCGTCCCGAGCGAATCATGCTCTTCCGTATCTGGCTGGCCTTGCGTGGAAATGACAGGCGCGATATACTGAGCCATATGGTTCAGTATTCCATCGATACGGCATTCGCCGCGCTTTCCGACCCCACTCGAAGGGGCATCCTCGAGCGGCTCGGCCGCCACGAAGCCTCGATCAGTGAGCTCGCCGACGCGTTCGAGATGACGCTCACCGGGATGAAAAAGCACGTCCACCTGCTGGAGGACGCCGGCCTCGTCGCCACAAAGAAGGTCGGTCGCGTCCGCACCTGCACGCTCGGCGCGCGCCGGCTCGCGGATGAAGCCGCCTGGATCAGCAGCTACCACGCGATGGTCGAAGCCCGTTTCGACAGCCTCGAGGCCTTCCTCGAAAACACCAAGGGAGACGAACAATGATGACGAACGCCGCACCCACCAACCGCGCGACCGTCACCACGCCGACGGACCGCATCATCCACGTCGAACGCGTCTTCAACGCCACGCGCGACCGCGTGTGGCGCGCATTCACCGACCCGAAGCTCGTCGCCCAGTGGTGGGGAGGCGGCAGCAAGCTGACGATCGAGCGCGACGAGGTGGAGCGCGGCGGCCACTGGCGCTACGTCGGGGAAAGCGAGAAGTATGGCACCCACGGCTTCGAGGGCCGTTATCGCGAAGTGACGCCGCAGGAGCGGATCGTCCGCACTTTCGAGTGGGACGGAATGCCAGGCTATGTCCTCGTCGAATCAACGACGTTCGAAGACCTCGGCGACGGCCGTACGAAGGTCGCGACCGACTCGCTCTTCCACACAACAGAGGAGCGCGACGGCATGCTCGAGGCAATGGGAACCGGCATGGACGAGAGCTACGAAGCGCTGGACCGCCTCCTTGCCACAATGGGCTAGCGCAAGGCTTCCGAGGCTGTCGCCGCCAGTGTAGGTGCTATCTTTGCCATGCACCCACGGCATTGAACCGGCGACGGCATCGGGAGGCGGTATGTCACGAGCATTCTTGAGGGACGATGCGGAAGGCGAGATGCCCCGCCGCAACTATGCGCTTCCGGAGCGGGACGATCCGGAGTACGAGCGCGCCTCGGCACGCGCGCTGCTCGAGGCCGCACGCGTGAACGAGACGCAACTCGCCGAACGCGCCACCGGTTTCTATTGGGGAGAGCCGCTTCTGCGTCCCTTTGTCGAGGAGATCCTCGTCGAGGCCGAGCGTGCGAAGGATGACCGGCTCGAGCAGGTGGCGCGGCGCTATCTCGGCTGACCTGTCCCTGGTGAGTGGCAGGCTTCGGTGCAATCAAGGGTCAATTCACACCGCCAACGCAGCCTGCCGACGCTGGAGAAACCGTCGCACCGCAGGGTCGCTCGACAACCCGATGGCGAATGCGTAAGCCCTGCACGATTGCTCGCGATCCCCTGCCCTCGCGCATAGCTCCGCACGCGCCGCCCAATACGGTTGATAGTCGGCCAGTCGAGCGTCCGCCTCATGATTCGGCATCGCCGCGAGGGCCTCGACGACGCCACGAGACTCAGCGATCGCCAGCGCGCGATTGATCGCCACCACCGGCGAAGGGTCGACCGTGTAGAGAACGTCATACAGCTTCACCACCTCCGCCCAGTTGGCGACGCCACTCAACCGACGATGCACGTGTGCCGACTGCAGGGCCGCCTGCAGTTGGTAGCGACCAACCTGCTTCATCGCGCTGGCGCGCCACAGCAACGCCTCCGCCTCGCCGATCATCGGCGAGTCCCACAGTATCGAGTTCTGTTCCGCGAGAGGAACGAAGTCGTCATTGTCGGTGCGACGTGCACGACGTCTCGCATGCGCGTGCAGCACGAGCGCGAGAAGTCCAGCTGCCTCGGGTTCATTGGGCAGCAGTTCGACGGTCAGTCGCGCAAGGAATACGGCTTCGTCGGCGAGGTCGCGACGCGCGGCATCGATGCCGCCTGGATCGGTCCATCCTTCGGTGAACGCCGCGTAAACGGCGTCGAGGACGGCGTCGAGACGTGCCGGCAATTCTTCGCGCACCGGAATGCTGAACGGAATTCTTGCCTGGCGAATCCTGTCCTTCGCGCGCACGAGTCGCTTGCCCATCGCCGCGGGAGACGTGAGAAACGCCGAGGCAATCGCCTTGGCGTCGAGTCCGAGGACGACCTGTAGCATCAGCGGCGCGCGAATGCCGGCTTCGATGGCGGGATGCGCGCAGGCGAGCATCATTGCGAGTCGATTGTCCGGAATGTCCGTCTCCGGCGCCGAGCGAAGTTGCTCGGTGAGAAGCTGCACGTGCGGTGCGGCTATCTCTCCGCTGCGGTGACGACGGTCCTCGTCGACCAGCTTTCTGCGCGCCACCGTGAGCAGCCATGCCTCTGGATTGGACGGACATCCCTGCGACGGCCACTTGGCGAGCGCCGAAGCGAATGCTTCGGAGAGGGCGTCCTCGGCGGCGGCGACGTCGTGCGTCCGTGTCGCGAGAAATGCGACGAGCTTCCCGTAGCTTCGACGTGCCACCGCATCGGCCGTGCTGTGTACATCACCCTCGATCACTTCGTCGACTCATATCCCAGAACGACCCTTCCGTTCTTGAACGTGCGCGTGCTGGTGTGTTTCATGTTCACCCGCTTCGGTACGCCGTCGAACATCGTCCGCCCTTTGCCGAGTGCGAGTGGGCAGACTACGAACTGATACGAGTCGATGAGACCAGCGGCTGCAAGCTGCGAGATGATGGTGCCGCTGCCCATGACCACCATGTCCTCGCCGGACTCCTGCTTCATCTTCCGCACGGCCTCGACCGGATCGGTCTTGATCAGTGTCGTGTTCTGCCACGTCACTTTGTCGAGTGTCTTCGAGAACACGACCTTTTTGTGGCGATTCATGCCTGCCGCGACTTCCGGCATCTGATGCGCCGCCTGCGGCGTGGGCCAGAAGCTCTCCATCATCTGGTAGGTGATTCGTCCGAACAACAGCGTGCCTCCGCCGCCGGCGTTCCCTGACACGTACTCCTCCCACTCTGCATCATTCGTGTTCTCGTGGGCCCAACTCATGTCACCCTTCGGGTCCGTGAAGTAGCCATCGAGTGTGATCTGGTTGTAGACCATGACCTTTCGCATTGCTCGCTCCGTTGTCGTTCCGGTCAAATGCGATGCCTGTTCGCATCCATGAAGTCCTGAACCACCGGATCGTCCGAGCGTTCCCTGACTGGGCGCACTTCGATGATCCCGTGCAACGACGTCGGGCAGCGGGCCGCCCACAGGATTGCTGCGTCGAGATCGGGTACGTCGATGATGTGGAAGCCGGCGAACTGCTCCTTCGAATCGGCATAGGGGCCGTCCAGCACCTGCGTCTTTCCGTCGACGACACGAACGGTCGTCGCGGTCGACGTGGGCATGAGCCCTTGTGTGCCCTTCAAGACACCGGCATTCGCCATCGCCTCGAGGTACGCGGTGTACGCGCCCAGCCA
>JAQBPV010000441.1 GCA_028287345.1 Gemmatimonadota bacterium | reverse complement strand
GAAAATCAGGTCCAACGCGCTTGGCGGCGTCCTGGAACTCGAAGCCGTGACCGAAGACGAGATCGTAGCCCTGCGAACCGTACTGCCGGAACTGCTCCTCGAACTCGGCAGGGGTTTTCGTCTGGATATGGCTGACGGTGGCGCCGAGGCTGTCCTTGATTCGCATCAGGCCTTGGTAGGCGCCGCCGTTCCACGATTGGTCGCTGATCGGTCCGGGGGTGAGGAGCGCCACACGAAAGGGCTTTGCTGTGGACGCCGTGGTGTCCGATGGTTTGGCGTCTTTCGTTCCTGAACAGGCGATGGCGAGCGCAGCAGCTGCGATGTGGACAGCTGTGGAAAACAGGTGCTTCAGGTGGCGCTTCCCTGTCATAAGATCATTCTAGGCATAGTGTTGCGCTGTTGTTAACAACTACACGAAGTAAAGTAAACATTCGTTTATTTGGTCAGTCGAAGTCGCTTCGCGCCTGTCCCAGCACAAGATCGAGAATGCGCTCGAGGTCGTCCGGGCTATAGAACGAGATGCGTACGACGCCTCTCTCACCGCCGAGCGCCTGAAGGGAAACGTCTGTTTGGAGGCGCTTACGGAGCTGCTCCTCGATTCGGCGAACCGCCGGATCAGTATTGACGGGGACGCGTGGAGAGACAACTGGCGTCACCGAGCGAGACTTCTTAGTCGTGTTCTCGCCGGAGAGATCACGAGCACGCGCTTCCACGTCCCGAACGGAGAGCTGTCGAGCGATGATTTCATTCGCGAGCTCGAGTTGCCGGCGCTCGTCCTTTACAGCGAGCAGAGCGCGCGCGTGTCCCGCTGTGATATGCCCCTTCTCTACCATGTGCCGCACAGCAAGGGGCAACGACAAAACGCGAAGCAGATTTGTGATGGTAGTACGGTCTTTTCCCACAGCATCCGCAACTTGCTGCTGTGTCAGCTCGAACTCCTCGATCAAGCGCTGGTAGCCCTCCGCTTCTTCGAGTGCGTTCAAATCAGCGCGCTGGAGGTTCTCGACGAGAGCAAGCGTGAGCATGGCTCGATCGTCAAAGTCCCGGACGATCGCAGGGATTTCAGTCCATCCAAGACGACCAGCCGCACGAAGACGGCGCTCGCCGGTGACTAGCTCCCATCCACCCGCAGGTCGCGCACGTACGGTGATCGGCTGGAGTAATCCGCTGGTGCGAATCGACGATTCCAGCTCTGCGAGATCCGCCTCGTTGAACACTCGGCGCGGCTGAAAATGGTTCGGCGCGATTTCAGCGATGCGCACGGTCTGTAGCTCTGTCGAGGGGCGGTTGGACGCGCCGCCTCCCGTTGTGGCCGTTTCGCGTTGTGCCTTGGCAGTCGAGATCAACGCTTCGAGACCCCGACCCAGCCGACGGGGGGTATCTGCGCTCATGTGGAGGCCCCTTCAGTGGAGGTCTCAGCCGACTGTGAGGAGGTGATCTTCTCCTCCCGAGCCATCAGCTCGTGCGCAACAGCCATATATGCCTGTGCGCCGATGCTCTGGACGTCGTATAGGACGATAGGCTTTCCGAAGCTCGGTGCTTCGGCCAGCCGTACGTTGCGCGGTACCACGGTATCGAAAACCTGGGCGCCGAAGTACTCCCGCGCGTCTGTGGCAACCTGACGTGAGAGGTTGAGCCTGGCGTCGTACATGGTGAGCAGGACGCCGGAGATGCCGAGCTCAGGATTGACGCCGTGCTGAATGAGATGCACCGTGTTGAGGAGCTGGCTCAACCCCTCCAGCGCGTAGTACTCACACTGCAGTGGAATGAGCAGCGTGTCGGCTGCCGCGAGCATGTTCAGCGTGATGAGGCCGAGCGAGGGCGGGCAATCGATGAGAATGAAATCGTACTCGTTTCGGATGCGTGCAATCGCCTCGCGCATGCGCGATTCTCTGCCCTGCATGCCCACGAGTTCGACTTCTGCTCCTGCGAGATCGGGTGTCGCGGGCAGTACGTCCAGTCGGGCGAATTGAATTCCGCGTTGCCTGGCGTCGGCAATTGTCGCCTCGCCGAGTAGGACGTCGTAGGTCGTTGCGGTGAAGCTGCCGCGTTCGACTCCGACGCCGCTCGTCGCGTTTCCCTGCGGATCGCCATCAATGAGCAGCGTTCGTCGCTCGGCAAGCGCCAAGCTGGCGGCGAGGTTTACGGCGGTGGTGGTCTTCCCGACGCCGCCCTTCTGGTTTGCGATTGCGATGACGCGTGCCACGTGCCTCTATTGCTCGGGTGTGCTTCCGCGGACCTCGCAGCATGCGCGAAGAAAACCGCGGCCAGCAATGTACCCAATTTTTCTAGTGTGCCTCAGGAATTGTGGCACGTGGCACATCAAGGACCGCATACAGAAGAGCCCGCCAAATTGCGGGCTCTTCTGTATCACAACTCTCCTCAACTTTAGTGGGCGGGTTCGAAGCGCCAGCGCGCGGACACGAAAACGGTCACTGTCTGTTGGCCAGGGTTCACCGGTGTGGCTTCGGCCATCATTGCCTTGCCACGCTGAGCCATGTCATACATGGGGCGCGGCGGAATCGTCGGACCTCCGGTGGAGAGTTCGAGCAACGCCCCCAAAGTCCCGCCTGCTGCCCGCGCCATCGCTTCCGCGTCGGCTCGTGCACTTGCCACCGCTGCGGCAATCGCCTGACGGCGCGCCTCGTCGATCGAGGAAGCGTAGAAGCTAAGGCTGTTGATCATGTTCGCCCCAGCGTTGATCGCCGCATCCACGATAGCTCCGGCCTGCTCTGGACGTTTGGTCTCTGCTCGCACCGTGTTGGTGACGACATACGCAACAACCTTGGGCGACTGACCCTTGTTGTCGTACTGCATCTCGGGATAAACAGTGTAACCCTCAGTGGAGAGCTGGTCGCGCGAAAGCCCGAGCTTCGCGAGTGCGTCCAACACGGCCTTGGTCTTCTGGGCATTCTCATTCGCTGCCACGGCGGCCGTTGCGCCGCGCGTCTGCACGTTCACGAGCACCGATGCGCGATCCGGTGTCACCTTGGCTTCACCTTGGCCGGACGCCGACAACACCGGCGGCGCCACGGCAATCACGGGAGATGCCTGAGCAGCGCCAGAAGCTAACGGCGCAACCACAAGGGCAGCGAATGTGGCAAGCGATCGTATACGAATCAGGTTCAACATGACTTCACCATTGTTTGAAGACGAGCATATTGGCTATTAGTAGCCAAATGACATTAATTGTCCCACCGGCTTGGCTGGCGCAGCACTGCCATGGAGACGCTACCAGCCGTCCGACTTGCACAGTCGGTGGAAAGGAGGACCAAAAACCGTGACGCGGGAAGCGTTCCGCTACCACCGGACCGGCGATGCTACCAAAATGTCAGGTCGACTTGCGACGAATGCGTCCGCGGGTAGATGGAGTCGAACGCCGTCGCTTCTCGATCTCGATCACGAGATTCTGCACGTCTGTTGGGCTCACGCCAGGCGCCCCAGCCGCCTGTGCGAGTGTGCGTGGCTGAAGCCTCGACAACTTCTGACGTGCCTCGAGTGATAGCGAAAGCATCTGATCGTATGGCAGCGCCACATCGAGCTTAAAGTCGCCCATTCGACGCAGCTTGTCTGCCTGCGCTCGCTCGCGGTCGAAGTAGCCCGAGTACTTGAGCTCGAGCTCCGTGCTGATCACGGCATCATCGGGAAGATCGGCTCCGACACCCATGACCCTGAACAGGTCCCCGAGTGAGACGTGCTGACGACGCGCTAACTCCGACAGCCGCACAGCATGCGGAAGCGGTGCGCTATCGACTTCGGTCAGTAGCGGCAGCGCCTGCTCCGGCCGGATCGAAGTCGCATCAGCAAGCGCGCGAGCTTCATCTTCCGCGGCAAGCCGTCGTGCGACGATCTCTCGCTCACGCTCATCATAGAGGCCGAGTGTGAGACCAATTGGTGCGAGTCGGCGAAGTGCGTTGTCCTGCCGCACGGTGAGTCGAAACTCCGATCGCGATGTGAACAGCCGATACGGCTCATCGACGCCGCGAGTCACCAGATCATTCACGAGAACGCCGATATATGACGTTTCCCGGCCGAGCACGAGTGGCGCAACATCCAAGGCGACAGCGGCCGCATTTGCACCGGCAACCACGCCCTGCCCTGCGGCTTCCTCATAACCAGTCGTGCCGTTGATCTGCCCTGCGAAAAACAACCCCGGTAGCGCGCGCACCTGCAGCATCGAGTCGAGCTGCGTTGGTGGATAGTAGTCGTACTCGATGGCGTAACCCGCGCGCGTCATGCGCGCACGCTCGAGCCCCGGGATGGAATGCAGCACCGCGAGCTGCACCGGCGCCGGCAGTGATGTTGACAGGCCGTTGACGTACAGCTCGTGCGTATCGTGTCCCTCCGGCTCGAGGAACAATTGATGCCGCTCGGCACCGGGAAACTTGACGATCTTGTCCTCGACGGACGGACAGTAGCGTGGTCCGCGTGACGCGATTGCGCCACCATACATGGCCGACTCACCGATGTGCTTCTCGATGAGCTGCTTGCCTTCCGCGCCGAGGAAGGTGATGAGACACGGCATCTGCTGGGGATGACGCGTGTTGCCGGCTGCATCACGCCGGGGCGTCGACCAGAAGTGCGACCAGGTGTAATCGAACTGGTCGATCTCGCTCTCCTGCCTGTCGAGCACAGTCCAGTCCACGGTACGACCGTCGATACGCGGAGGGGTCCCTGTCTTGAAGCGCGCAACCTCCAACCCTGCGCGCTCGAGCTGCTCGGCCAGATGAGTGGCCGACGTCTCGCCAGCGCGACCGCCCGCGAGTGACGTGGTCGTACCGATGTGAATCCGTCCACGTAGAAAGGTGCCGGTTGTAACAACGACTGTCCGTGCACCGAACCGCCGTCCTTCGAGCGTCTCCACGCCGACGACATGGTTGCCGTCGAGCAGCAGCCGCGCGACGGTTCCCTGCACCGTCTCGAGATTGCGATGCTCCTCGATGAGCGTGCGCACTGCCCGCCGATACAGACCGCGATCGCATTGTGCGCGTGGCGCCCAGACGGCTGGCCCCTTACTCCGGTTCAGCATTCGGAATTGCAGCATGGCCAAGTCGGTCGCCCGTGCCATAATGCCGCCGAGGGCGTCGACTTCGCGGACGACGGTGCCTTTCGCAACGCCGCCGATGGCCGGATTGCACGACATCTGGCCAATGGTCTCTAGCGCGCTCGTGACGATGGCGGTGCGTGCACCACGGCGCGCAGCAGCAACGGCCGCCTCGGTCCCCGCGTGCCCGGCACCGATGACGAGCACGTCGTACTCGGCCTCGAAGGAAGGGAACGGGAGCGACATTCCGAAACATAGTGCGCGCGGTAACTTCGGACACGTCACTCCCCTCAACTACTCAATGCTGATTCGCACTCTATTGCGTTACTCGGCTGCTTTATGAGGCTGCACACATGCGTGCGATCGTCGCACAGTATCTTGCGGGAAGCGATGCGGAGATCACCTTCCGCGATGGCTATTCGGCCATGCCGCCAACCGTAGGGAGCAGGGCTACTTGCCCAATCAGATCCAGTGAGCCGAGCACTCGGCTACGGTCCGATGGAAGGCGATCCATCGGAAAGTCGCGGTGTGGGAGACGTGTCGTTCGTCGCGCCGTACATCACAGGTCCGCGCTGACGCGCGCCAATCACTAAGGAGACCATGCCACTCGTCGTCGCGCAGGGTGTTCCGACCCTCTTTTTCCGCCGCGAAGCCTACGAGCGTGCCGAGTTGACGCGTGCTGCGCTCGATGCTCGTCTCGGCCTTACCGACGCCGAGTTTCGTGTCGAAAGCGACATCGTCGCGCTGGGGCCCATCTATGACGTCGACGCGCTAGGCGCCCTGGTCGACGAGCTCGAGTCGACGGGACTCGTCTACTACGAGGATTTCTTCGAGCTCAGTGGCAGTTGGCCAGAATGGCTTACCGTGATGGTGCGGAGCCCGGGTCCGACTCTCGTCTGATGTGAACTCAGGGAGTCTTGGTGAACTCGCGCGTGGGCGACACCGGCGTCAGAGGACCATGTCGCAGGAGGCCGTGCCAGTCGCACTCGTAGCACCAACTGGTGCGCACGAAGGGTAGGAGCGTGTTCCAGCCCTTCGACTGCACTCGCAACGTCACGCCGTCACAGTTGGGACAGCGGTCACCCTCGGGGAGAATGAAGTAGAAGAAGACGGTCGCGGCGATTCCTCGGAGCACGAAGAAGCCTCCGAAGACGAGCGAAAAAATCACGAGTTCCGACATGGTCTCCTCCTTCTGTCCCACGGATAGAGGACCTTCGCGACGGCATTACCGCCACATGTCCGATACCGCAACTCCGTCGGCTACAATCGTTCTTCGACGAGCGCCCATCGCTCGACATGAGCGATGCCATCCTCCACTCGTTCGATGCACACCTCCTCGCCTGCGGCGATCGCACCATGCGCGATGTCGAGCGCGCGTACGGTGACAGGCGCCGAGCCGTCTTCATAGCGGATCATTCCTTCGCCATTGGCGGGAATGGCAACGGTCACGAGTCCGACACGCCCTTGAAGAAGAAAGCGCGGATCATCGGGATCGTGTTCAGGCTGTATACGAGCCGTCACGATCGCCAGCCGAGTGACGATCGCGGCGAACACAATGCCAAGTACAGTGGCGACGGCGAGACTACCAGCGGTGGCCAGACTTCCGTTTCGTGTGGCCACATATCCCGCGATGCCGAACATCAGCAGAAATGCGACGATTGCCGGTTCCGAACGCCGCAGCGGCATCCCGTCAGAACGACGCTGACGCCGGCGCTCGGCGCCAAAAAACATGAGTCGGACCGTCAGGAGTAGTCCGCCGATGAAGCAGGCAAGGAATAGATAGGACACGAATCAGTGCGTATGGGCGGCGGAAGTCCGATCAGCTTGCAGACCTAGGAACTCGATGACGCGCTCCTCGTGGTAATAGTGCGTGTCCTGCGGAAAACGTCCGCTCACGAAGCCGACATGCCCTCCCTTGCGCCACAATTCAGCGGCCAAGAAGGAGTTCTGTCCTGCCACCACAGCAACTTCATCAAGAACCTGAGGCGGCAGGAACGGATCGTCCGAAGAACTGAGAAGCAAAGTCGGTACCCGAATCGTCGACAGATACTGAAGTGAACTGGAACGACTGTAGTAGTCGTTGGCGCCGGCAAAACCGTGAACGGGTGCAGTGACGGCGTCGTCGAACTCGAAAAGCGTGCGAGCGCGGCGTAGTGCGGTTGCGTCGAACAGGTCCGGAAAGCGCTCCAACTTCGCCAGCGCCTTCATGCGCAGGGAGCGCATGAAGTGCCAGGTGTATACGCGCGCAAACCCACGTTCGATGTTTCGCGCCCCGCGCTCGAGATCAAACGGGACGGAAACAGCCGCTGCCGCCCGAAGCTGTCGAGGGGCATCAGCCCCATGCTCTCCTAACCATTTGAGCAGGACGTTGCCGCCCAGTGAAAAACCAGCGAGAAGCAGCGGCTGGTGAGGATTTTCGCGGGTGAGACGGCGGACGACGAAATCGAGATCCGTCGTCTCGCCTGAGTGGTACATCCGGCGAGCGCGGTTCACCTCACCATTGCAGCCCCGAAAGACGAGAACGTCGGCGGCCCAGCCTCGTGCCTGCGCCAAGGCCAGAGTTCCCTGCAGGTAATGTGAGCGAATCGTCCCCTCCAGCCCGTGTAGAAGGAGCACGCGGGGCGTATCGCTGGCAGCATTCGACGGTGCGAGCAGTCGGTGTATTTCCAACTCGTCGTCATCCGGTGTGATCCATCGCTCACTTCGTGTCGCGACGACCTGCGAACGCCGCGCGAGCTTTCCCCAAAGGGTCTGCAAGTGCGCGCCCGGTACCCACCACGCGGGGGTATAGGTAAGTTCGCTAGAGCGGTTCACGAGAGCGATGCGATCGAGGGCGCGGTCCATCCGCGGCGTTCAATTATACAAATGTAGCCCGCATGGACGTTCAGATCTTCGGGGTAAAGAAGAACGCGGAGACGCGAAAGGCACTGCGTTTCTTTGCTGAGCGTCGCGTCAAGACGCACTTCGTGGATCTGCTGGAGCGAGCGGCGTCGCGAGGAGAACTTACACGCTACGCACAGAAATTCGGCGTGCCGGCGCTGGTCGACGAGAGCTCCAAGCGATATTCAGAGCTCGGCCTGCGCACAGCGCGGTATGGGGACGAACGCTGGCTCGAGATCCTGATCGACGAGCCGCTCATATTGAAAATGCCGCTGGTGCGGCACGGTAACGCGCTGACGATTGGCGCTGCGGAGACGACGTGGAAAAGTTGGTTGGCAAAGGGATGACATGACGCAGCTCTCGATCGGGAATGCGGGGGTCGAGTTCGGCGCGACCACGCTGTTCACGGACATCACGCTGACGATCAGCGCCGGTGAGCGCTGGGGAGTCGTCGGCCGCAATGGTACCGGAAAGACGACCCTCTTCAAGCTCATGACCGGAGAGCTTGCTCCGTCCAAAGGAACGGTCGCTCGGCAATCCGGTCTCACGCTCTCGCTGCTCGGGCAGCACCGCGACTTCGGAACGGCAACAACGGTCTGGGAAGCGGCTGCTGGTCCCTTTGCGGACCTGCTGGCCCTGGAGCAATCGCTTGCCGAGCAGGCGCATAATCTCGCTGAAGTGCACGACGAAGCGACGATGGCGCGGTACGGCCGCGACCTGGAGCGGTTCGAGCGCGAAGGTGGCTACACCATCGCTCCGCGCGTTGATGCAGTGCTTCAGGGACTCGGCTTCGATGCCGCCAAGGCGCGCACCCAGCCACTCGAGCAACTGAGCGGCGGCGAACGCGGGCGCGTCGGCCTGGCGCGGCAGCTCGTGGCGCCCTCTGACATCCTGCTTCTCGACGAACCGACGAACCACCTCGACCTCGAGACGACGCGGTGGCTTGAGCAGTACCTGCAGGAGATCGATCGCACGGTTGTGCTCGTGAGCCACGATCGCGCATTCCTGGCCGCGGTGGTCGATCACGTACTGCACTTCGAGGGCGGATCAGCAACGGCGTATACGGGCGGCTACGAAGCGTTCGTCGCCCAGCGGCTGGAACGTCGGCTCGCCCAGCAACGCGCATTCGACAAGCAACAGAAGGTCATCTCGGCGCAGGTCGACTACATCTCGCGCAATCTCGCCGGCCAGAACACCAAGCAGGCCAAGGGTCGCCGCAAGCTGTTGGCGCGTCTGCCGCGACTCAGCTCGCCGATTGGCGAGGATGGAACGATGTCGCTGCGGCTTGACGTCGACGAGCGTGGCGGCGACCAGGTGGCGGTAGCGGACAAGCTCAAGATCGCCGTTCAGGACCGCACGCTCATCGAGAAGTTCAGCGGACGGATCATGCGTGGCGACCGGCTTGGCATTCTCGGTCCAAACGGCTCCGGCAAGTCGACGTTGCTCAAGACGCTCGTGGGCGAGCGCGAACCGCAGGAAGGCGAACTGCGCGTCGGCAACTCGATTCGCGTGGCGTACTACGACCAGAACTTGGGTCAGGTGCCGCTCGACGTGACGTTGTTCGAGGCGATCAATGAGCTACGTCCGCAGTGGGAGCGGCGCATGGTGCAGGGGCATCTCGGCCGCTTTGGTTTTTCCGGTGACGAGGCGCAACGGAAGGCAGCGACGCTCTCAGGTGGCGAGCGAGCGCGTGTGGCCCTCGCCATGCTCATGCTGACGCGGGCGAACCTGCTGGTGCTCGACGAGCCGACGAATCATCTGGACGTCGAAACGATCGAAGTGCTCGAAGACGCGATCGAGGGGTATGAGGGGACGGTGATCCTCGTCAGTCACGATCGTGCCATGCTTCGTGCCCTGGCGTCCAAGGTGTGGGTCCTGCACGAAACTCACATCACCGAATTCGACGGCAGCTTTGCCGAATGGGAAGTGGTGAGCGAGGAGCGTGCACACGCCGCGGCGGTTCGCGCGTCGGAAGAAGTGGCGCTGCGTCGCGTGGACGAGAAGAAGCGGACGTCGCGCCGAGAGGAACGGCCGGTGGGCAACAATCCCAAGAGGGCGCTGAAGCAGGCGCGGGAGAAAGCCGACGAGGCCGAGCGTGAAGTCGCGGTGCTGGAAGCCGAGGTAACGCGGCTGACGAAGACGCTGGATGATCCGGAGCTCTATACGCGGTCCAATGGTGTAGAACAGGCACACAAGCTTGGCGCCGAGCTCGACAAGGTGCGTGTGCGACTCGACCGCGCGCTGGCGGCGTGGGAGCAGGAGACGGATTCGCTCGAATCGCTCGAGCGGACTACGACAGCATCATGAGAGAGGACAGAACGTGACCCCATGGGTCCAGCGGTTGTTGATCGCGAACGTGATCGTGTACTTCCTTCAACAGGTGATCCCGCCGCTGACGGGTCAGCTGGCGTTCGTACCGGCGCTGATTCTCTCGCGGCCGTGGACGATCATCACGTACATGTTCCTGCATGGGGGACTGACGCATATCCTCTTCAACATGCTTGCGCTGTACTTCTTCGGATCACGCGTTGAGTCGCGACTCGGGCCCGAGCGCTTCTTCGCGCTGTATTTCCTGAGTGGCATTGCCGGCGCGTTGTTGTCGTTCGTGTTTGCTCCGTACGCACCGATCATTGGAGCCTCTGGTGCCGTCTATGGCGTGATGCTGGCCTTCGCGCGGTTCTGGCCGCGCGACCAGATCATGATCTGGGGTGTCTTCCCAATCGAAGCACGCTGGTTGGTGGGCATCTACACCGCGATGTCTCTGTACGGTGGGTTCAGCGGCGGCGGTGGTGTGGCTCACTTCGCACATCTTGGCGGCTTCCTCGGCGGGTTCCTCTACCTGCTCTTCCTCGAGCGCACGCATGGCGCGAAGCGATTCAAGAAGCAGGCGACCGCTGGCCCGCCTGTCGATGCGCTTCAGGGGAACTGGCAGAAGGTCAACCGCGATGCGATTCACTCAGTGAACAAGGACGAGGTGAATCGCATTCTCGACAAGATCAGTGCGTCGGGGCTCAAGAGCCTCACCCCGCAGGAGCGGTTGTTCCTGTCGAACTTCGTTCCGCTGGACGACCGAAAGCCAATCCCGCCGAGCTAGAACTCGCCGACGAAATTGATCTCAGGCTCCAGTTCGTATCCAAACCTGGCTTTCACCGCATCCTGGGCGTGACGGATCAGTGCGATCACGTCAGCGCTGGTGGCACTGCCGAGGTTGACCATGATGTTGGCGTGGATGTGCGAGATCTGGGCGTCGCCGACGTGAAAGCCTTTGAGGCCGCACTGGTCGACGAGCCGGCCCGCTCCCACACCTTCGATCTTCTTGAAGATCGAACCGGCACTCGGATGCCATTCGAGCCACGGATGCCGAGCGCCCCGCCAGCTCAGGTTCTCCTGCATGATGCGATGCATGACGTCGGGATCCTTCCGCTCGAGCTTGAAGGTCGCGGCAAGCGCATAGTCGCGACGGTGATGGAAGACCGTGTCGTCGTATGCGAAGTTGATGTAATCGCGGTCGACCGTCTTGCGCTCGCTTTCCTCGGTGAGCAACTCGGCCGATTCGAACACCTCGGCAATGAACATCGTGCGCTCACGGTCGGGCGCCGGCGAGAGAAAGTGCAGGTTCTGCCAGATGGCGCCGCCAACGGTGCTCGGAATGCCGACGTAGTGCTCGAGACCCGACCATCCGAGCCGGACGGCTTCGGGAATGATCCTGGACATCACGGCGCCTGTTTCCACCCAAAGGCGACCATCATCGCCAAAATGGTGACTGGTCGCGACATTGCGGATTACGAGCCCTCGAACACCCTTGTCGGCGATCAGGACGTTCGCGCCGAGTCCGAGGACGAAATACGGAACCTCCATGCGGCGGGCGGTTACGATGGCATCGGCCAGCGCATCGGCGCTGGCCGCCTCGTAGAGCAAGTCCGCTGGTCCACCGATCTTGAACGTGGTGTACGGCGCGAGCGCGACACTGCGCGTCAGGTGGTCGCCAGCGAGCGCAGCCGCGACGGATTCTAGCGCAGCCACGGAAATGGCGGGCGCGGGCGAAGAACTGGGAAGCTTGGACATTGGCCAGGGAAAGAAATCATGAGCGCAGGGCAATCGCTACCGCGGCACTCACTCGTACGCACGACGCTGGCCGTCGTGCTTGCCTTCGTCGCCATCGGGCTTCCGTTGCAGGCGCAACGCGCCGAGCTCGAGAAGCGCATCAAGCGGGAGATGCTACCAAATGGTCTCGAGGTGATCGTGGTCGAGAACCACGGCGTTCCACTCGCGACCATCGAAGCCGACGCGAAGAACGGTTCGTTCACGCAATCGGCAACGTACGAAGGCCTGTCGCATCTCTACGAGCACATGTTCTTCAAGGCGAACAAGGAGTACACACGCCCTGAAGCATTCGTGAACCGTGCCTCCGAGCTCGGCGCCGTTTTCAACGGCACGACGCAGGAAGAGCAGGTCAATTACTACCTGACGGTGCCGTCGGATAGCACGATGCCGGCGCTGGCCCTTCTCAGCTCGGCACTGCAATCGCCGCTGTTTCTTCAGGACGAACTGGAGCGTGAGCGCGCGGTAGTGATCGGCGAATACGATCGCGCGGAGTCCGATCCGTTCTACGCGCTGCGTACGGCGACCGGGAAAGCGCTGTGGGGAGCCGCATGGAGTCGCAAGAACCCGCTCGGTGAGCGGCAGGTGATTCTCGCGACGACGCCTGAGCAGATGCGGACGATCCAGCGCAAGTACTACGTGCCTAATAATACGGCGATCATCGTCACTGGCGACGTCGTTGCCGATTCCATCTTTTCTGCGGCGCGTCGACTGTTCGGCGCATGGCCGCGTGCCGCGGATCCCTTCAAGGTCGACACGATTCCAACGGTGCCGCCGCTCACGCGGAACCTGGGCGTCATCGTCGAGCAGCCGGTCAATAGCGTGCTGCTCATGCTCCAGTGGCATGGCCCTGGAGCGCATACCGACATTCCGGCCACATATGCCGCCGACGTCTTCTCCGACGTGCTGAACCAGCCGGGCTCACGCTTCCAGCGAAAGCTCGTCGACAGTGGTCTCTGGCAGTCGCTCGGCGTGAACTACTACACGCTGAATCAGGTGGGGCCCATCACGATCAGTGGTGAGGTCGCACCGGGCAAGCTTCGCGAGGCGATCGCTGCGCTGGATCGCGAGCTGATCGAAGTGGTGAAGCCGGGCTACATCACGGGCGAAGCGGTGGATGGCGTGAAGCGCACTCGTATCGTCGGAACGATGGAGAGCCTCGAGCGCTCGTCCGGCTTTGCACACCAGCTTGGATTCTGGTGGGCAGTGACGGGGCTCGATTACTTCTTCGGCTACGTGGACACGATGGCGAGGCAGACGCCGGAAGATCTTCGCAAGTATGCCGCACGCTACATCGTCGGGAAACCGCGAGTGACCGGAGTACTGATATCACCGGAGACGCGTCGCGCGATCAAGCTCACGGAGAGCGAGCTCGCGGGAGGTACGCCGTGAAGCACGTGTACCTCGCTCTCCTGGCGCTCGCACTCATCGGCAGCGTGAACGGCGGCGCATACGCCGCCGAGCCAACCGGCCCGCGGAGGCCAGTCGTCGCACCAGACTCCGCGACCACGGAGAAGTTCGACGTCAATGGACTCACGGTGATTCTGCGGCGCAATTCGGCTAACGAAGTCGTCGTGGCCAATCTCTACCTGCTCGGCGGCGCACGACAACTTACGTCGCAGACAGCGGGCATCGAAGCCCTGATCCTGGCGGCGAGTGAGCGTGGCACCAAGCGCTTTCCTGGGGCTGCTCTGCGGCAGCGCACCGCGCGTCTGGGCAGCACCATTGGCATCGAGGCCAACGACGACTGGAGCGCCATCGGCATGCGTGCGATCCGCTCCACGTTCGATTCGACGTGGGCGATCTTCGCCGACCGCGTAATGGCTCCAACGCTCGACCCGACAGAAGTAGAAATCGTGCGCGACCAGCTACTCACCGTCGCGCGCGAACAAAGCACGCAGCCCGACGACGCAGCCACGCAACTGGCCGACAGTCTCCTGTACATCAACCATCCGAACGCACTCTCGCCAACGGGAACTCCAGAGTCCATCGCGTCCCTGACGGCCGCACAGCTCAAGCAGTATCACACACAGCAGTTCGTTACGTCGCGGATGCTGCTCGTGGTCGTCGGCAATGTCGATCGTGCGCAGCTGGAGCGGTTGGTTCGCACTTCGCTGTCGACGATGCCACGCGGAACCTACAAGTGGTCGGCACCGCCGCCGGTGGTGTCCACAGGCCGCGCACTGGCGATCGACAACCGCCCCCTGCCGACGAACTACCTGCTCGGCTACGCGCCTGGACCGTCAGCCACGGATCCCGACTACACTGCCCTGCGTGTTGCAACGGCAGTCCTGTCAGGTCGCCTGTTCACCGAAGTGCGCTCACGCCGCAACCTGAGCTATGCCGTCGAGGCGCCTTTCCTGGAGCGCGCGAATGCGGTGGGCGGACTCTACGTGACAACCGTAGACCCGAACCAGGTTCTGCGTCTCATGCGACAGGAGCTGACGACGCTCCAGACGGAATCGGTCGATCCCGTCGGCCTCAAGCGGCTCGAGCAGCAGTTCATCACGGAGTACTATCTCAAGAACGAGACGAACGCCGACCAGGCGAACGTGCTCGCGCGCGCCGAGTTGTATCAGGGTGACTTCCGCGCAGCTGATCGATTCATGGAAGGGCTGCGCCGAGTGACGCCGGAAGACGTCCGTCGCGTGGCGCGGCAGTATCTGAAAGACTTCCGCTTCGCCTACGTGGGCGATGCGAGTAAGCTCGACAAGTCGCTGCTGACAAACTTCTGAGCTAGCGCCTTTCTCCTCGCCGGCGCGTGAGCACGGTCTCCACGTCGGCGAGCGAGCCACCGACGGCGCGCAACGCAACGAGCGAGTGATAGATGACGTCGGCCGTCTCCTCGCACGCGCGCTCGAGATCACCGTCCGCGCAGGCCGTCACGAGCTCCGCGGCCTCCTCGCCGATCTTCTTGAGACGAAGATTGCGGTCGTCGAGCAAGCGACGCGTATAGCTCTTCGTGCCAACCGCGCCGTTCTCAGCGGCTCGCTTCGCGATCGTGGCATCGAGCGCACCAATGGCTGTGACATCGAGCGCGTCGTCACCGAAACACGACTGCGAGCCGGTGTGACATGCCGGACCGGCGGGGATGACGCGAGCAAGCACGGCATCCCCGTCGCAGTCGGCCGAGAGCGAGACGACGCGCTGCACATTGCCACTCGTCTCGCCCTTGTGCCACAGACCCCGGGTGCGAGATCGATAGTGCATCTCGCCGGTTGCAATGGTGCGCTCGAGCGCCTCCCGGTCGGCATGCGCGACCATCAACAGCGCACCAGTTCGCGAATCCTGCGCGACGACGGTGACGAGCCCGTTGCCCTTGGTAAATTCGAGCTTGTCGATGTCGAGCATGTCAGGCGCTCTTGCCGGCGAGCAACTCGCGAATGGAATCAGAGAGTGCGGCGTTGGTCGCGACTGTGCTTCCCCCGAACGCCGTTGCGCGACCACTCCAATCCGTGAATACGCCGCCCGCCTCTTCGATGATCGGTTGCAGCGCAGCGGCATCCCACGGCGACATCACGGAGTCGAACATCGCCTCTGCTCGTCCGGTGGCAACGAGGAGATAGCCGAAACAATCACCCCACGTGCGGCTGAGTGCTGCTGCCCCGGCAACGCGATCAAAACTCGCGCGAAACTCAGGACGTTCGCGACAGCGGTCATCGGTGATGAGCACCAACGCCTTCGACATGACGTCGAGCGTCGACACGTTGGTCCGTGAACCGTTCCACCAGCAGCCAGCACCCGGCGCCGCAGCGATCGATTCGCCGATGGCAGGAAAATACGCAGCGCCAGCGAGCACCTTCTCGCCTTCGCAGAGCGCCACGAGCGAGCCCCACAACGGCGTGCCGCGCACGAAGGTCTTCGTGCCGTCGATGGGATCGATTATCCATCGGCGCTTCGCGCCAGGACGATCCTCGCCGAATTCCTCGCCAAGCAGGCCGTCCTCCGGGAAGTACTTGTTGACCCACTCGCGAGCCGCCGTTTCCGCGGCGCGATCCGCGGCAGTTACGGGCGAACCATCCGCTTTCGTCTCGACCGCGAGACCTGTGCGATAGTGCTTGATCGCGATGTCCCCCGCGAGCTTCGCCAGTTCGAGCGCCGGAGCAATGCGTGCGTCGAGCACGGACTCCTCGTGGGGGGTCATGCTGCACGCACAGGTAAGTGTGCGTCACGCATGGCATGCTTCACCGCGCCAACGGTGGTGAGTCCGTCATGAAGGATACCGGCGAGCAACGCAGCGTCGGCGTGGCCATTCTGAAAGACCTCACACACATGCTCGGCAGACCCTGCTCCACCCGACGCGACGACCGGCACGTCGACCGCCGCAGCGACCGCACGCGTCAGCTCCACGTCGTAACCCGTTCGGGCACCATCCTGGTCGATGCTGGTGAGCAAGACCTCCCCAGCGCCGCGCCGCACTGCCTCCGCGGCCCACGAAACCGCATCGAGCGACGTTCGCTCTCGACCGCCCTTCACGAATACACGCCATGCATCGCCGTCGCGCTTGGCGTCGATGCTGATGACCACGCATTGCGCACCAAAGCGATGGGCCGACTCCGTGAGAACCTCGGGCCGAGTTACCGCTGCTGAGTTGATGCTCACCTTGTCAGCTCCTGCGCGCAATGCACGCCCGACGTCATCCGCCGAACGAACACCACCGCCGATGGTCAACGGTACGAACAGTCGCTCCGCCGTTCGGCGTGCGACGTCGAGCAATGTGCCCCGCTCTTCTGCACTGGCGGAGATATCCAGAAATACGATCTCGTCAGCGCCCTCGCGCTCGTAACGCGTCGCGAGCTCCACCGGATCGCCCACGTCGCGCAGGTTCACGAACTGCGTTCCCTTCACCACTCGACCTCCTTTCACGTCGAGGCAGACGACGACACGGCGTGTCAGCATCTCAGCTTCCCTCCTCGATGCGTAGTGCGACACCACCTTTGGTGCTGAACACTGCCCCTGTGTCGACAAACGCTTCACGCACGGCGAGTCCAAGCGCCTTGAATGCCGCTTCGACGATGTGATGCCGATCCTCGCCACGAAGGACGCGCAGGTGCAGCGTGGCTTTCGCGTTGTCGCTGAACGAGCGCATCCAGTGATCGTAGAGCCGGCTCGGAAGCGGACCACGATAATACGGGCGACCTCCGAGGTCGAGCGCACAGTGAACCAGGGCGTCATCCATCGGGATGGTGCGGTCGCCATAGCGTGCCGCGGTCGCCGGCAACAACGCACCCACCGCTGCACCGACGCAGATCGCGACGTCCTCGATTGTGTGATGCGGCAGGTCGCCTGATGCCGTGATCGTGAGATCGAGCCCACTGTAGCGCGAGAAAGCAGCGAGCATGTGATCGAGAAAGGGTAGCCCCGTTGTGACGTCGGCTTTGCCCGTGCCGCGCGTCAGTTCGCAGCGGATGGTGGTCTCTTTCGTTTCGCGCACGACGACGGTCATCGGGAGCACTCCAGGCAACGTGGAATCAAGGAATTCATTCGCCGAACTCCCCGGCAACGACGACAGGGTCGAGCGCGCCAGTGTAGAGCGCCATGCCGATCACGACACCCGCGAGACCGCGATGCTCGAGTGCACGGAGATCCTGCATCGTCGTAATGCCGCCGGATGCATACACGGGGAAGTTGGACGCCTCGGCCACATCTTCCATCAACGGCAGGTCAGTCCCTTGCATCTGCCCCTCGCGGTGCACGGCCGTCACCAACAGCCCACCGAGTGGCAGCGAATTCAGGTCCTCGAGCACGTCGAGTATATCGAGCGGCAGGGTGTGCGCCCAGCCACGAGTCGTGACGCGTCGCTCTCGAACGTCGCACGCCACGATGATCTCACCAGGATGCCGAGCGGACAGTTCGATGATCCACTCCGGCTCCTCGATCGCGCGCGTGCCGACGATCACCTGCGAGGCGCCCGCTTCGAGCAACTCTTCCACCAGCTCGCTCGAGCGCACACCTCCGCCCACTTGAATTGGAAGCGCACCGTCGAACAACAACGAGCGTACCACAGGCAAGTTCGACCCGCGTCCTGTCGCTGCGTCGAGATCGACGACGTGTAGCCGATGAAAGCCGTAGTGCTCCCACGAGCGCGCCACATCCACCGGGTTCTCGATCCGCACCTTCTCCTGCGCGAAAGATCCGCCGACGAGTTGCACGCACGCGCCATCGCGCAGGTCTACGGCCGGTATGGCGATCACTTCGGAACTCCGGTGCGCTGTGCGTCCTGAAGAAAGGCGTGCAGGAACCGCACACCATCGGATGAACTCTTCTCGGGATGAAACTGAACACCGACTGCGGCGCCGCGTCGAACTGCTGCGGGAAAGCGATCGCGTTCGTGCGTCGTCCAGGCAATCACGGATGAGTCATCCTCCGGACGACAGACGAAACTATTCGCATAGTAGGCCATCGGAAGCGGTGCCGTCGTAAAAAGCGGGTCACCCCCAACTGGCACAACCTCATTCCATCCGATTTGCGGCACGCGCTGCGCATCGATGCGCGTCACGCGTCCTGGAATGACGCCGAGCCCCGCACCACCACCTTCGTCACTCCCATCGAACAACAGCTGCATGCCCAGGCAGATGCCAATCGTGGGGAGTCCCTCGAGTATGGCGCTGCGCATTGCGTCGCGCCCCGGCGCGAGGCGCTCCACCGCCGCGCCGAAGGCACCCACACCAGGCAGCACGAGCACGTCGGTGTCGATGGAGCGGTTTGGATCGGTCTCGATGCTCACGTCGACTCCATCCAGCTCGAGCGCCTTCGCCAGAGAATGGAGATTTCCGGCGCCGTAGTCGAAGATGATGACCTTCACGACGACACCGCCCGGAGGGTGTCGAGCAGCGTCGTCATCATCTCCCACGGGCCTACACTGATTCGGAGCGCCGCGCCGTTGGATTCGGCCAACACCGGCAAGTCCTGCGGCATCGCAGTAAAGGCGCGAACCAGCACGCCGCGCGACGAAAGTGCACGAAAAAGCTCTGCAGCGCGCGGCGTCGGAACCATGATGAAGTTGGCGGCGGACGGCAGCGCAACGAAACCCATCTGCGACAGCTCGCCGATGAGACGCTCACGGCTCGACACCGCCAGCGCTGCGTGCTCGCACACCCAGCGCAGCCCATCATCCGACGGATCGAGTGCCGCAAGCACCGTACGCTCGGCCAGCGTGTTCACCTTGTATGGGCCACGAGCACGCTCGATGAGCCGCACCACTCCGTTGGCGCCCACACCATAACCAACACGCAGACCAGCCAGCCCGAACGCCTTCGAGAATGTGCGCGCAACGACGACACGCTCATCCTGCGCGACGAGGTCCGTGAACACCTCTGGTGCGAACTCCGCGTACGCTTCGTCGATGAGCACAATGCCCGACGCATTGGCGACCACATATTCGACCGCAGCGCGAGAGACCGGCGTCGCTGTGGGATTATTCGGTGCGCAAATGTACGTGACCTTCGCCTTGGTATCGACGAGGCGCTCGGCGTCCACATTGAAGCCTTTCGTGAATGGAATCGCGAGCGGTGTGAGTCCATTCAACCGAGCCAGCACCGGAATCATCGAAAATGTCGGCGCAGAGAAGGCGATCGAGTCACCGACGGCACCGAATGCACGCATTGTCGAGTCGAGCACGTCGTCCGAGCCGCATCCGGTGACGACGCCGACATCCGGTGCCGTGGCTAGCCCGACGTAGTCGAGAAGCGCAGACCGTAACGGCTCGGAGTACAGCGTGGGATAGCGGGAGAGCGCGGCAACTGGTGCCTCGCGCATAGCGCGGAGTGCCGCCGGTGGCGCGCCCCAGAGATTCGTGTTGTCGCTGAGATCCACCGCGCAGGCCGGGAGATCTGGCGAGTACAGCGGCAGTGCGCCCATGCCCTCGCGAGCGAGGCGCAGGACGTCAGAGCGCGTCATGCGGTCACCTCCCGTTTCCATGCCCGGGCCGCCAACGCGTGCCCACCCAGCCCCTCCGCGTCGGCGAATACGCCGACGTCGTCGGCCAATCGTGCCGCCGCATCACGAGTCACGCGCTGATACGTGGTCCAACGCACGAAATCGAGCGTCGACAGCCCGGAATACGAACGCGCCAAACCCCCAGTGGGAAGAACGTGATTGGCGCCAGTCATGTAGTCACCGAACGCCACCGACGCGTAGGCGCCGACGAAGATGGTGCCTGCATTCCGCAGGCTCCCGAGCACATCGTCGGGCGTCGAAACGACGAGCAGAAGATGCTCAGGCGCATACGCATTCGAGAAGGCTACTGCTTCGTCGAGTGATTCACTCCACAGCACCGCGCCGTGACCCTCCAGCGCGGCCGCCGCAATTGCCGCGCGAGGATGGTCAGGCAACTGCTGCGCGATGGCTGTCATGACCACGCTCGCGCTCTCCTCGCTCGACATCACCGCCACGACGCCGGCCAGCGGATCATGCTCGGCTTGGGCGAGCATCTCGCGTGCGACGAGTTGGGGATCCGCCGACTCATCGGCGATCACGAGCAACTCACTCGGTCCCGCGGGCGAGTCGATCGCCACGGTGCTGGCGACTTGCAGCTTGGCTTCGGCGACATAGGCGTTGCCGGGTCCGACGATGCGATCAACCCGCGGCACGCTCTCGGTGCCATACGCCAGCGCGGCGATCGCGCCAGCGCCGCCGAGTGAAA
>JAQBPV010000216.1 GCA_028287345.1 Gemmatimonadota bacterium | reverse complement strand
TAGGAATGCGCGGATGCCCGGCCCAACAAGGGGCTTGCCCACCCATCGTATTCTAACGCTCGCCCGAGACCACTATAATGATGAACCGCTCACGCCGTGGCTTCACGCTGATCGAACTGCTGATCGTCGTGGTCATCATCGGCATTCTTGCCGCGATCGCGATCCCGAAGTTCGCGAACACCAAGTCGAAGGCGTATATCGCCGCGATGAAGTCCGACCTCCGCAACCTCGTCACGGCCGAAGAGTCCTTCTTCGCCGATTCGACCAAGTACGTCACCTACGACACGACGAAGCTCAAGTTCAAGCCGTCAACGGGCGTCAACGACCCGACAATCGTTCCTGGCTCGGGCTACTGGTCCGCGACGATTACGCACACGCAGATCGCCAGCTTCAGCTGCGGTATCGGCGTCAACACCACTAACCCGATCGTCGGCACGGCTGGCGACGGCGAGCCGGCCTGCAAGTAACACTGGCATAGGCCTACGCACGGATCCGCCGACCTTCCCTCACGGGCTGGTCGGCGGATCGCTGTTTTTGCGACACTAGCTCTTTGGTCGCATTTGTAAGCAAGGCGATCGCCGATTCCATCGACTGAGATTAACGAGACCTACATCGGTCGAACCGGCGTCAGGAGCGGGTCAGCGTTCCGCGGGGCAGAGCGCGCGTGCAGTTCTGCGTCACGCCATTCGAGGTGATGACGATCTTGGCCGTCGCGCTGCCGTCGCACGTGATGACTTCGCGGCGGACGAGGGAGACAGCAGCCTCTCCGGTGTACGGATTTCTCTGTGAACACTGAACCCGCAGTTGCCCACGCACCCTGTGTGATGCCCGTCATGTCGCCGACTCAGGCGCGCGGTTTGGCGAGAATGGCCTGGCCGTGGTGAAACGACATGTGGCTGGTGCGGCTGAGCAACACGCTGAAGCGATTCCGATGCGGCTCGCGAACGAAGTCCTCATCCGACACAGCGGTGTGCTTCGCGATCCAGTCCGTCGCCGACAATCGGCTGAAGGCTTTCCAGAGCTCGCGGTCGATCTCGGCGGCAATGTCCTTCAACTCCGACGCCGAGGGCAGGGTGGCAACGGCACGATCCGGGCTCGCCAGGAACGTCGGGTCGAGCTCAGGATGGAGGCGCGGTCCGATGCCAAGCAGCGGAAACAACCCATCGTTGACCGCGGCGAGGTGACCCCACAGATAGATCAATCGGTTGCGCCCGGGAGCGACCTCCTGCTGCAGCTGATCAGCGGACAGCGCAACAAAGAACTTCTCCACACGGTCGGCATTGAGCTTCCACGCGCGAAGGGCTGCATCGACGAGTTGCTGTTCTGCGGTCATGGTAGGAATCTCGATTGGTGGACGGAATGTCTGTGCGGGAACGAACTGTCACGCGCTCTGGAAAGTTCGCGAGCGGACGTCGTCTACGCCTGAGGATGTGCAGCGGCGACGCTAGGCAATGTCCCCGCGCTGTTCCTTCCACCGCTGCACGTTCACTCCAGCGATGAGCAGCGTGAGGCAGAACGACACCTCGGCGATGCCTGACGCCGCGAGGAATGGAAAGATGCGGTTGCCGACCGCCGGAGCGAGGAAGTGCGCGAAGCTGTTCGTGAGGTAGAGAATGCCTTCGATCGCAAGAAGCGGGGCCACCCATCGGGGAAAGAACGTCGAGCGGAGGATCAGGTACGCGGCCACCACGCAAAAGCATCCGAAGAAAGCCAGGGCGATCATGTAGCCGTAGTCGAAGATGCGCAGAGAGAGATAGGCGGCGGCCTGGAGTTGCACTGTCGAGAATGCGCTCAGGTAGCTGGCTTTGCCGAGGAGGATCAACGGTGCGTAGTGGGCGAGCAGGATGACGGCTTGGACCGCGGCGCCGATCGCGGCGAAGAGCACCATCGCGATGGCAAGCTTGCGGTCGACGACCTTGAAGATATCGTAGAGGAAGAGCTTGAGCGGGACGCCGCAGAGGAGGTAGAAGACCTCCACGGCGAAGCCGAGTCGATAGAGCAGCTCGTGCGTGAGGATGTTATTTGCCGTCGCGGCGGGGTCTCCGCTGACGACGAGGCGGTCGCGGACGAAGATCTGCGCGAAGATGCCGCCGACGATGATGATGAGGTAGATGAAGCCGGCCAGCCTCGCCTTGACGCTTGGTGAGAGTTCGCGGCGCGGTGGCGTGAGTGCGATCGAGGTCATTCAGGATCTCCAGGGTCGGGATGGCGAGCCGTACGCTGGAGCGTATAACTTAGTTTCTAGTTATGGCGGCTGAAACTCATGGGGGGCCGCGTCCGTAATAACTGAAAACTAAGTTTCCGGACGAGGTCGCGACCATGCTCTGCATTCTCTATGTGAACGCCGTCGGTTTGCTGCTCGGCATCATGGGGCAGCTGATCGAGCGCGCACTCCCGGCCACGCTCGCCCGCCGCTGGGTGTGGTGCCTCATCATTCCGCTGTCGGTCATGTTGCCGGGCTACTATCGGTCGCACCACGCCGCTGCAGTTGGCGCGATGACGGCAAACGACGGCCTAGGGGCTCGCATCGAGTCGTTCAACCCCTCGATCAATGGCGCCTGGTTCATCGGCTCGGCGTTGCTCGTCGTGTGGACACTGGTGAACGCCGGGTGGGTATCGCACATCGTCGTCCAATCCCGCTCCGGAAGGCGCGGAAAGAGCGGACCGGCCGTGGTCAACGGCGTACCGGTCGTCGTCACCGAAACATTGGGACCCGCCACCGTCGGCGTATGGCGCACGAGCGTACTCCTTCCACGCTGGGTGCTTGGCCTCCCGGACACGCAGCGGCAGTACGTCGTCCGGCACGAAGAAGAACATCGCCAGGCGCACGACGGACAACTTCTCTTCGCCGCGTCGCTGCTGTTGATCGCCATGCCATGGAACATCGCGCTGTGGTGGCAACTGCGGCGGCTCAGCCTCGCCATCGAGATGGACTGCGACAATCGTGTCGTCCGCGCCCTTGGCGATGCTCCCGCGTACGGCAAC
>JAQBPV010000386.1 GCA_028287345.1 Gemmatimonadota bacterium | reverse complement strand
GCGCTGACGTCGGTGATGGAGAGCGGACGGCCATTGAACAGCAGCACGACCACCGGCTTTCCGGTCGCAAGCATCGCATCGACGAGCTCACCCTGGCGTCCGATCAGGTCGAGGCTCGTGCGGTCGCCCATGTGTGCGCGCGACCACGCCTCGCGCGACGTCTGCTCATTTCCGCCGATCGCCAACACGATCACCTCGGCCCTCTCCGCCACCTGCACCGCCTCGGCGATCATGCGCCGATCGTCTTCGGGATCGCTGGCGATGACCTGATCGATCATCCACGAGCCGCCGATGGTGATGCGGCACCCTTCGCTGTAGAGCACCTCGGTGTCGCTGCCGAGACGCGCCTCGATTCCTGCCAGCACGCTGACATGATGCTTCGGAACACCGCTGTAGCCGCCGAGCATCACGCGATCCGCGTTCGGTCCGATGACGGCGATCGTCTTGACCGACGCAGGATCGAGCGGCAGCAATGATCCCTCGTTCTTCAACAAGGTGATCGTCGCGCGCGCGGCCTCTAGCGCGAGCGCCTGGTTGGGCGCTGAGCCCGCAATCGCGTCGGCGACGTTGGGGTCGACGTACGGATCGTCGAACAATCCGAACTTGAACTTCCAGAGCAACATCGGCGCGACGAGATCGTCGAGATCGGACTCCTTCAGCTCGCCCGACTTCACCAGCTCGACGAGATGGAGGTAGCAGTCCGGCTCCGGCAATTCGCAGTTCACGCCCGCCCTCACGGCAAGCATCGCGGATTCACGCTTGTCCGCGGCGACGAAGTGGCCGTGCGTGTCGGGCCGGTAGCCGAGCTCCCAGATGGCGTAGTAGTCGGACACGGTGAAGCCGCTGAAGCCCCACTCCTTGCGAAGCACGTCGCGCAGGAGCCAGCGGTTCGCATGCGATGGAACGCCGTCCACTTCATTGTATGACGGCATGACGCTGATAGCACCGGCCTCCTGCACCGCCGCCTTGAATGGCGGAAGGAAGACTTCGCGCAGCTCGCGCATCGACACGTTGGCCGGCGCGCAATTCTGTCCGCCCTCCGGCTGTCCGTGCGCGACGAAGTGCTTGAGCGTCGCCATCACGCGCGTCTTGTCCGTGAAGCTCGCGTCGCCCTGAAAGCCGCGCACCGCAGCGACTCCCATTCGTGAACAGAGATAGGTGTCTTCGCCGAAGGTCTCCTCGACGCGACCCCACCGCGGCTCGCGCGCGACATCCACCACTGGCGTCAGCGCCTGATGCACGCCTCTCGCCCTCGACTCGTGCGCCGTCATCGCGTAAAGGCGCTCCACCAACCCCACATCGAACGTCGCGCCGAGTCCGATTGGCTGCGAAAAGCTCGTGCCATCGATTGCCGCGTGACCGTGCAGGCACTCGTCGTGAAAGACGACGGGAATGCCGAGCCGGCTCTCCTCGATGAAGAACTTCTGGATGGCGTTGGTGAGCTCGGCCTGCTGTCGAGCGTTGCGTCCCTTCTCAGGCTCGTGTCCCGAACCGCCTGCGTCGCTGGGACGACCCACCTGTCCGATGCCATTGCCGTGCGCGAACGCACGACGTGCCTTCTCGATGTCGAAGGCGCCGTTCGCGTCGACGAGCGTCTCCGCTTTCTGTTGCCACACACACATCATCTGCGCCGCCTTTTCCTCGAGCGTCATGCGTGCGATGAGATCCTCGACGCGACGCTCGGGGGAAATATCGGCAGTCTGGTAGGGCAGCATTCCGCTCCGTCATCTCCAGTAAGAATCCAACCTCCGGCTGAAGCATCACAGCCGGAGGTCGTATGTGATCAGTAGCCCGGGTTCTGCGGATACTTCGGGCCCAGGACCACACCATCGATCTGGGACTGCGGAATCGGGCGGAGCGCGTGCTTCGTCTGCACGTTCGGGCGCGCCTTCGGATTGTACTTCTGCACGCGAGCCAGGAAGAACGCCGGACCCGGACGAACCAGATCGTACCACCGGTTGAACTCGCCGGCCAGTTCGCGCTCGCGCTCGTCCATGATGAAGTCAAGGTTGATCTGCGCCGGCGTGACCTGGAATGCCGGGTCGGTCTTGTGGGTCGGACTCGCGGCACGTGTCCGGAGCACGTTGATCATCTGCGCCGCTTCCGTCGTGTTGCTCAGCCCAAGGTCCGCCTCGGCGGCGAGCAAGTACACCTCGCCGAGCCGGAACACGACCTGCACCTTGCCGCCATTCTGGTCGTTGAAGCCGCCGAGGCGGAGGTTGTCCTGGAACTTCTTGAGCACCGGATAGCGATCCCACCCGATGTAGCCGTTGTTCTCGCCGAAGTTGTCGCCGCAGTAGACGGACGGATCGGCGAGGCCCACCGGACACGTGGTGCGGATGGTGTACTTGCTCGCCTGCCGCTTGGCGTTGTCGACCGCGTAGTTCGCGTAGACGATCGTCGTGTCGCCGACGTTCACGACCGCATTGCTCGTGCACGCCACCAGTCCCACCTGTGGGGTCTGGTTGGTCGGGCACGTGCCGATCGGATTGCGTTGCCCACCGACCGTGGCATACCAGACCGTCTGGTAGCTGCCGTCGAAGCGCGTGTCGAGGATGTCACTCGCGCCCGGCGTTCCGGCATAGCGCTGGTTGAACACCGAGAAGCCATACTGTGTGGGCTTGAGGCGGCGGAACGGACGACCGTTGTTGATGTCGCGCGGAATGCCGACGCCGGCGGCGGAGTTGTCGTACTGGCTGCCGTAGACGAGATGCAGATAGTTGTACTGCGGCGTGCCGTCGACGTCGTTGTTCGCCTGGTTGTAGTTGAACTGGACCGTGAAGATGAACTCCTTGCGATTCTGCACGTATCCCGTGTTGTCGCAGAAGCCGCCGCGGCCCGGATCACCCGCACGTGCGACGCACCACAGATCGGCGTACACAGGCTCCAGTGCATACGTGCCCGACGCGATCACCGCCTTGGCGTCGGCGAGTGCGGCGGTGAAGTCGGCTGCGCCGGCACCGTACGTCTTGTAGGCACGCGTGAGATAGACCTTGGAGCGAAGCGTCTGCGCGGCACCGCGCGTCGCGCGTCCGTAGTCTGCCGTCGTCAGGGGCAGCTGCGTGATCGCCGTGTCGAGGTCCGCGATGATCGCCTTGTAGACATCTGCTGCCGGCTGACGCGACGCTTCGAGCACGACGCCCTGATTCTCGTGCAGCGAGAGCGTCAGATCCCCGAAGAACTGCACGAGCGTGAAATACTCGAGTGCGCGCAGGAAATGCGCTTCGCCGAGTAGTGCGTTCTTCGTCGCGGCGGGAATGCCTGCCGTACCGGGGCCACGATCGAGCGCCGCATTCAGCGTGTTGATCATCTGATATGCGGGATTCCAGGTGTTCGCGAGCTCCGCCGCCTGGCTGTTCAGCTGACCATTGTAGGCGTCGAAGTTGTTGTTGTTCGAGCCCTGCTGGTCAGCTGCCTGCCAGGTGTCCGTGCCGACCTGCGTGATCGAGAGCAGCTGCTCCTTGCCGTAGAAGCCGCGGAGCTGTGCGTAGCTCGAGATCAGCGCGGAGTTGAGTCCATCGGGTGTCGCGTAGTACTGGCTGCTGACGCCAGTGATCAGCTTCTCGTCGATGCTGACGCACCCCGCGAAGCCGGCGAGGGCGGCTGCCAGCGTCACCGCGGGAAGAATTGAGCGCTTCATCAGAATTCTCATGTCTCGGGAAGGTGGCTGGCTACCAGTTGATGTTGGTGCCGATCAACAGCGTGCGGATCGTCGGAGCGGAGCCGCCGACTTCCGGATCGGTGCCGGGATAGTCCGTGTGGATGTACGGATCCTGTGCAGTCGCGTAGAGCCGCAGGCTTCCGGCGCCGATGCGGCCGGCGAGACGCTCACCCGCCGTGTAGCCGAGCGTGATGTTGCGGATGCGCCAGTGCGAGCCGTCGCGATAGAGCAGCGTGTTCTGGTACTGCCACGAGCCACCCGAGTTCGGGACCTGCGGTGCGGCGTTCGCGTTCGTCGGGTTCGTCGGCGTCCAGTAGTCCATCACGATGTTGCCGTTGCGGCCGTTCATGCCGCGCGGCGTGCCGTCGATGAACGTGTACTTCCACTTCGCCGTGATGAGCCCCGAGAGATCCCAGCCCTTGTAGGAGACGCGGTTGGAGAAGCTGCCCGTCCACGACGGATACTGCGTGCCGAGGATGCTGCGATCGTTCACGTCGATCTTGCCGTCGCCATTGAGGTCCGCGACGCGTGGCTGTCCGACCTTGAAGGTCGATCCGGTCGAGTTGAACTGCTTCATGAGGACGGTGTCCGCGTACTGCCACACGCCCTGCGACGTGTAGTCGAAGAACACCGCATGCTGTCCGTCATTCAGGTTGATCGGCGAACCGACGAACCACGTGTTGAGCAGGTTCTGCGTGGTGCCACTCTGCAGCGCGGTGATCTTGTTGCGCTGGCGCGACCAGTTGACGTCGCTGCTCCATGTCATGCCGTGCCAGTTCTCGACGTTCACCGTGGAGAATGAGACCTCGACACCGGTGTTCTGCGTAGAGCCGACGTTCTGCAGCGTCTGCGTGAAGCCGGAGCTCACCGGCAGCGCCTGCGGCAGCAGCAGATCGTGCGTGTTCGCGCGGTACCAGTCGAGCGACCCGCTGAACCGATTGTTGAACATCGCGAACTCGGTGCCGACGTCGGTCTGGTCCGTCTTCTCCCACGATAGGTCCGGATTCGGAATGCTTCCCGGACGATAGCCGCGCACTGCAGTGTTGCCGAACGAGTAGATGCGGGGCGTAAGCAGACCCTGCGTGGCGTACGGATTGATCGAGGTGTTGCCCGTGGTGCCGTAACTGCCGCGCAGCTTCAGCGAGTTGAGCGCCGTGAAGCGCTTCATGAACGCCTCGTCGCCCACCTGCCAGGAAAGACCGAACGACGGGAAGAACGCCCACTTGTGTCCCGGCGCAAGACGGCTCGAACCGTCGCTACGACCGGTGAAGGACATGGTGTACCGATCGAGCAGCGTGTAGTTGATGCGGCCCATGTACGAGCGCAGCGCCCACTCCGATACGTTGCTCAGCTGCTGGCCCGCTGTGCCGGAGCCGAGGTCGTACCAGAGTTGCGTGTTGTACGGGAGGTTGGACGCGTAGATGGAATCGCGGTTCGCGCGATCGTGCTGGATGCTGTACAGCGCCGTGGCCTCGAGGTGCTGCTTGCTGCCGATGTCCCGGCTCAGCTGAAGCAGGTTGTCGAGTGTGTACGCGAAGTCGTACGCGTTGCGGAAGAACGCCTGCGGCGGAGCACCCTGGTTCTGGCTGTTCGCACCTGGGTTCGCGCAGGGACCGTGCGTCCACGGATCGTTGTAGCACCCTTCGCCCACGTTCGTGAAGTCAGGGCCGAAGTTCGTGCGGAAGCTCAATCCTTCCATCAACTGCAGCTGTGCGTACGCCGAGCCGAAGATGCGATTCGTGGTGCGCTGGCGAACGAACGAGCGGTTCTCGAGCAGCGGGTTGATGTTGAGCTGGTCGTCGTCGGGACGCGGATCGTAGAGGCCCGCAGAATCCGGATTGGTGTAGTTGAACGGCGAACCGAAGGGCGCCATCGCTGCGGTGTAGCCGAATGCGCCACCACCTTCACCGATGTCCTGATAGATGCGCGCGCTGTTCGCGCTGAGTCCCACGTTCAGTCGGCCCTTCGTGTGGTTGATCGATGCGAAGCCCGACCCGCGACGATAACCCTGCCCGGGAATCAAGCCGCCCTGATCGAACCAGTTGCCGGAGAGCGTATAGCGCGTGTCCGGCGTGTTGCCGGTGAGGTTGCCCTGGAAGCTCTTCTGTTGTGCATCCTGCAGCACCGTCTTGAACCAGTCGGTCTCGATGCCGTTGTTGTAGGCGAAGAGCTTCTTCGGCACGCCGTTCACGAACGACTGACCGGCGAGAATCTTCGCGATGCTCGTGTCGCCGTTGAAGCTGCCGTTCGCGTACGCCGCTCCGTCACGCAGCATCTGCACGTACTGCTGCATGTTCATCATGTTGAGCGTCCTCACGGCGGATTGGGCGCCGTAGTACGAGTCGAGCGTGTAGGACGAGTGATTCCGTCCGTCGAGCGTGCCCTTCTTCGTCGTGACGAGGATGACGCCGTTCGCGCCGCGACTGCCGTAGATGGCGGTGGCGGCAGCGTCCTTCAGGACGTCGACCGACTCGATGATCGCGGGATTGAAGTCCTGGATGCCGCCGGAGATCGGGATGCCGTCGACGACATAGAGCGGCTCGTTGCTCGCCTGCAGCGAGCGCACGCCGCGGATGCGCACCTGCATCGCTGTGCCGGGCTCATTGTTGCCCGCCACGACTTCGACGCCGGGCACTCGGCCCTGAATCGCCTTCATCGGATCGCTCGTCGGGATGTCCTTGATCTTCTCGCTCGACACGGTGGCAACGGCGCCGGTGACGGTGCGTGCCTCCTGCGTGCCGAAGCCGACGGTCTTGATCTCCTCGAGCTGGATCGGCGAGACGACGAGCGCGAAGTCGGACGACGTGGGCTGTCCGCTGATGACGTTGACGCTCTGTGTCGCGGAGACGAAGCCGATGCGGCGGGCCTGAATGCGTCGCGTGCCTGCGGCAACGTTCGCCA
>JAQBPV010000383.1 GCA_028287345.1 Gemmatimonadota bacterium | reverse complement strand
GACATGGTCAACGTCTTTCGACGCGGCCCAAGCATCGACGCGCACGTCGACGACATCCTCGCCGCCAAGCCGGCCTCCGTGTGGTTCCAGCTCGGCATTCGCAACGACCGCGCGGCGGAAAAATTCGCGCTCGCCGGAATCGATGTCGTGCAGGACCGGTGTCTGCTCGTCGAGCTGAAGTCGATCGGCCGCTAGCGGCTATCGCACCACGAGCAGACCGTGCGGAAGGTCGAGTTGCCACCAGCTCGGTGACAGCTCGCGCAACGCTTCGACGAGCGGCAACACGCGATTCTCGCCGACGAGCACGAGCACTTCGCGCGTCGAACGCAGCACTTGAAAGCGCCGCCCCGTCGCGGAGAGTGCCGAGCGGGAGTTCGAGTGGAGCGTGAGTTTGTTCGTGCGCGTGTTGAGCGACGGAACCAGCGCCTCGAAGATCTCGATGCCCATCGGGTTTCCCCTCGCGGCCAGGCTGTCCAGCCCGACCGCCCGATCGACGACGTCGTGCCACACGATGTCAGTCGCGCTGCTCGGCTCCTTGGTCACGCGGCCGTCTGCACCGGTGCGCGGCAATGGCATCTGGAACAGCGCACTTCCCTCGGACGGCACGCGCACGGTGAGCGTCGAGTCTTTCTTCAGCTCAGACGCTGCGGCTCTCCAATCGAGAATCGCGCGCAGCGGCGCGAGTAGTCCGCGCGTCGTTGCCGGATCGAGACCGAATTGGCGCGCTTCCTCGATGAGCACCATGCCGGGCCGCACTGCGCCCTTCATCGCGATGAACCGACCGAGTGCCGCACGAGCGACCGGATCCCGCGGAGACTGTTCGGATTGCGCGTAAAACGCAGCCTCGGCTTCGGCCCAGCGACCTTCCTCGAGCAGCGCGTCAGCACGTGTGAGCGGGAGCGCGCGCTCCTGCGCCAACGTCATCGTCGACGTACCGACGAGGGCGGCGAAGGCGATCGCCGCACGGGTCCTTACTCGAAGTCTCACAGTCGAGTGATTCGCGCGAGCAGCCGCTCGTCGGGATCGATCGCGACGGCCCGCGGTCGGCTCGAATAGCGACCGGGCAGTTGAATCGTCGCGCGCTGGCTGGCTGGAATGTCGACCGTCAGTTGCGATGTCGCGCCCGTCGCATCAGTGACGACGATCGGAAGCGACAGCTCGTACGGGTTCGTCTTGTTGCCCTCGCAGCTGAGCGCTGCGTCCATCGAGATGCAGCGCGCATCCTGCTGCAGCACACGCACCGTGACTGTCGATGTCGCTGCGTCGTACGCCCAGCCAATCGTCGGCTCGGCGAAACCAGGCCGCCGCAGCCACTGATCGAAGAACGGCTTGAGCGGCAAGCGCGACGACTCCTCGAGCTCGACGCGCAGGTCGTCGCTGAGCGCATTGCCGTTGCGATACTTCGCGTAGTACGAGCGAATGCCGCCGAAGAATGCGCTGTCTCCAATCTGCTGATGCAGCATGTAGAGAATGTAGCCGCCTTTCTGGTAGCTGTTCGCGTTCAACAGCCGGAGGTAGTCGGTCTGAGCCGTGTCGATGACTGGCCTCGCAGCGACCACCTTATCGCCGAGCACCTGCTTGCGGATCGCGGCCATCTCGGTGCGATAGGCCGCGTCACCGTGGCCGGACAGCGTCCACAACGCGGCGAAATACGTCGCGAATCCCTCCGACAACCAGAGATGTCCCCACTCGCGCTCGGTAACCGCGTCGCCGAACCACTGATGCGCCGTCTCGTGCGCGATGAGTCCTTCGCTCATTCTCTGCGTGTCGAACAGCTTGCCGTCGTAGAAGATCGCGCTCGCGTTCTCCATGCCGCCAAAGCGCGTCGACGACTGCACGTGTGCGAGCTTCTCATAAGGAAATGGGCCGACGAGCTTCTCGAACAGTGAGACGATTGGTCCCGCGCTCGTGAACACGCCGGGTAGCCACGCCTTGTTCTCCGGCATCACCCACACCGACTGCCGCGCGCACGTTCCCTCATCGGTGAAGTGACAGATGGTCTCGCGCAGGTCGAATGACTCGAGCGGACCGACGCCGATCACCATCAGGTACGTCGGAATGGGGCGCGACTCGCGCCAATTCGCTTCCATCATCCGCGTCGGTCCCGCGATCGCGCGCGTCGAGAGCTCCAGGCCATTTGCCACCACTCGTCGACCGAGTGGTCCGCGCACGTGCCACGACACCGTCGCCTTGTCGCTCGGATGATCGACCGTCGGTAGCCACTGTCGCGTGCGATTCGGCCAGTTGTCGCCGAACCAGGTCCAACGACCTTTCGCATCCTTGCGAGCGATGAGGCCATCGCTCACCACGCCGTCGTAGCGCACACGCACGCGAAGCTTCTCGCGGGTGCCGTCGATCGGGATGGTGATCTTGTTGCCCGTGTGCGGCACCTGCACCAGCAGCCCTTCTACTTCGACGCTCCGGACAGTGAGCGCGTCCACCAGGTCCAGCACGAACCGGTCGACTTTACTCGAGCGGCGCAGCGTGATGGTGACGTCGCCGCGAATGAACGCACCAGTGTCGGGCAGCTCGATCGCGATGTCGTAGTCGATAACGTCGATTCCCGGCTGATACGCCGGTGGCTGTGCGCCGGCGCTCGCGGCAATGAGAAGCGGCACGAGCGCCAGTAGCCGAACTCTCAATGCGTCACCCTGTAGATCGCACCTGATGCGTCATCCGAGATGAGCACGCTGCCATCCGCCGCGACGACGACATCCACTGGGCGTCCCCATCGGTCGCCATTCGCCTGCTGCCAGCCGGTGATGAAGTCCTCGACGCTCGTGGGCTTTCCGGCAGCAACGTGTACGCGCACGACCTTCGCGCCGGTCGGCGAGTTCCGATTCCATGAACCGTGGTACGCCACGAGCAGGTCGCCGCGATAGTCGTCGGGAAAGGTCGTGGCTTTCGACAGAAAGCTCATGCCGAGCGGCGCCGAGTGTGCCTGCAGTGCGAGCGCTGGAGCAACGGTGTTCGCACAGCGCGCTGCGTCGTTGTACTCGGGGTTCGGTATGCGATTGCCGTAACAGTATGGCCAGCCGTAGTCCGCGCCATCGGTGACGATGTTGATCTCCTCGGGCGGCAGGTTCTCGTGCTCCGGTGGAAGATTGTCGCGCTCGTTCTGCGATGCCCAGAGCGCGCCCGTGGCTGGATTCACCGCGAGCCCCACTGCATTGCGCAGACCCATCGCGTACACGCGCTTGCCCGATCCGTCCTCGTTGAACTTGAGGATCGCGGCGCGCTCCGGCGTCTGCTCGACGCACAGGTTGCACGACGATCCAATCGCGACGTACATCGCGCTGTCCGCGCCGAAGACGATTGTGCGCGTCCAGTGTCCGCCGCCGCTCGGAAAGTGATTCACGTAGACGGGCGAGCCGCTGGCCAGGCCATTCGCTCCGAGCGTCACGCGCATCACGCCGTCCGTATTGGCGACGTAGAGAAATCCCTTGTGAAAGGCGAGTCCATGCGGCTGCGTCAGACCCGCTACGACTTCGACGACGCCATCTGCCTTGCCATCGTGATTCGCGTCGGCGAGACGGACGATGCGGCCGCGGCCAGGTTGGCTCGCGTACACCGCTCCGTCGGGCGACACTGCCATGAACCGCACGTCGGACAAGTTTTCGGCGAAGTACGAGACCTTGAATCCCGTCGGGACTCGAAGCCGTCCGTCGAGCGCGACTGTCGTGTTGATGGTGTCGGCGGGACTCGTTGACGCATCGCGTGCGCTACTCGAGCAGCCCACGAGCGACAGCGCGACGCCACAGGCGAGGAGCATGAACTGCATCTGCGACCTCCTATCGTCCAAACAATCTCCCCAACATGCCGGAGTCGCCCGGCTTCGGGCCGCTACCGCCCGCGGCCACGAGCGCATTGGCAAACTCCGGCGCTGTCGTATACCGGTCGTCGGGATTCCGCTGCATCGCCTTTGCCAGCACCTTCTCCACCGCCTCCGGCAGGTCGAGCTCGGGGCGCGCCTGTCTCAACGGCACCGGCTCGTTGCGGAGACGCGCGATCATCATCTCCTGCTGCGTACGTCCCGTGAAGGGCAGCTTGCCCGTGAGCATCTCGTACGTCATCAGCGCGAGCGAATACACGTCCGTGCGCGGATCGAGCGGTTTGCCGCGCAGCTGCTCGGGACTCATGAACTCCGGCGTGCCGAGAATGATGCCGGTGGCCGTGAGCTTCTGCAGCTCGGCGTCGGCGCGACGCTCCTTCGCCAACCCGAAGTCCATGACGACGGCGCGCTCGGTGCCGTCTTCCGACTTGCAGATCATGATGTTCTCGGGCTTCAAGTCGCGATGCACGATCTTGAGTTCGTGCGCCACCTGCAGCCCGGCTGAGATCTCGGTCACGTACCGCGTCACCTCGGCGAGTGGCAGCGTGCCCTTCCGGTTGTTGCGGTCAGACAGGATCTCGCCTTCCACGAAGGGCATCACGACGTACACCAGGCCGTCCTGCGTCTCGCCCATGCGGATGATGTGACACACGTTCGGATGCGCGAGGCGCATGCCGAGGCTCGCTTCGCGCTTGAGGCGCTGCATGGCGTTCTGATCGCTCGACAGCGCGTGCGAGAGCACCTTGATCGCGTATCGGTCCGTGGTAGCGGTGTCGTTGGCGAGATAGACGAACGACATGCCGCCCTCACCCACCTTCCGCACGATCTTGTAGCGTCCGTCGAGCACCTGGTCGACGAGATTCGTCGGCGACACGGGAGGCGCTTGCTCGGCGCGGCCGGCGGCGGTTCCACGCGCGGGCGTAGGGTGGCCCGCACCGCTCGTGCTGGGAGCCCTGGCGCCAGGCAATGGAATCAGCTTCGATCCATCCTTGGTGCAGAAGCGAGCTTCGTCGGCGTATTGGGTGCCGCAGGCGGGACAGCGATTCATGTCGGCGTATCGGAGAGTAGTGGTACGAGCCCGTCCCACTCGATGTTGCCGCCGCTGAGCACGGCAACCGTCTTTCCTGTTGGCTTCACGATTCCTTCAATCAATGCCGCGAGCGTGATCGCGCCACTCGGCTCGGCCACGAGCTTCATGCGGTCGAGCAACACGCGCATGGCATTGCGCAACGCGTCGTCGTCGACCTGCACCACCTCGTCGACGTACGCCTCGTGGTGAGCAAAGGTAATCCCGCCCACCTCAACGGCCAGCAAGCCATCGGCCAATCCGTGGGTGGATGGAATGCGGACGGGCTTTCCGGCAGCCCGCGCCTTGGAGAGCTTCGGCGCGTTGGCTGGCTCGACGCCGATGACGCGAGCGCCGGGAACGCGGTGCTTGATCGCCGTTGCCACGCCAGCGCTCAACCCGCCGCCGCCGACCGGTACCAACACCGTGCCGACGTCGGACATGTCGTCCGCGATCTCCAGACCCGACGTCCCCTGGCCGGCGATGATCCACGGATGGTCATAGGGCGGCACCATCGTGAAGCCTTCGGCCTCCATGAGCTCGACGGCTCGCTCGTAGCGGTCCTGCGTAGTCGTGCCCGCGAGCTCGACGCGTGCGCCGAGCCGCTCGGCGCCGCCCCGCTTGGCCTGTGTGACTGTGGTGGGCATCACCACAACGGCCTTGCATCCAAAGATTTTTGCCGCCAGCGCCACGGCCTGCGCGTGGTTGCCCGATGACGGCGCGATGACGCCCCGCGCGCGTTCGTCGGGAGTGAGCTGCGCGAGGAAGTTGTAGGCGCCGCGAAACTTGAATGCGCCACCGCGCTGCAGCATCTCTGGCTTGATCCAGACCGGTGAGCCGATCTGCTCGGACACCGGGTCGCATGGAAGCAGGGGCGTACGTACGGCGACCGGCGCAATGCGAGCGGCGGCCGCCGTGAGGTCGGCGAGAGTAACGAGTTCGGTCAACGTGGAGCTCCGTTCAGGCAAAGATCCGATTGCGTCCACCGGTCTTCGCCTTGTAGAGCGACCGGTCAGCCTCTTGTAGCAGCATCTCTGGCGATATGGGATCCGTGCCGCGCGCGAGCGCGACGCCGACCGAGATGGTGATCTTGATGATGTTGGTGGCTTCGCCGAACTCCGCGTCATCGACCTTGCGGCGGAGCCGCTCGGCGAAGGTGAGCGCGCCCTGCCAACCCGTATCGGGCAGCACGATGACGAACTCGTCGCCGCCGGGCCGCGCCACCGCGTCTGTGTCGCGCGCCGTCGCCTTCATGATTCCGGCCAGCGCCTGGAGCACCACGTCGCCGAAGGGATGGCCGTAGGTATCGTTGATATCCTTGAAGTGATCGAGGTCGATCGCGAGCACGGCCACCGTGGAGCTGCGCCGCTTGGCCTGTCGCCACTCGGCGCGCAGCCGGCTCTCGAGCGCGCGACGATTGAGGCAACTCGTGAGCGGGTCGGTGCCGATCTGCTCCGCGAGGCGCGACCGCATTGCCTCGAAGCTGCGCGCGAGCAGCGTGAGGTCGTCCGGCCGCTTGTCCACGCCGAAGGCGAACGACGGCGTGATGTCGCCCTCTTCGACGAGCTTGCAGAAGAGCCGCAGGCGATTCATGCGCTCGCGAAAATTTCCGTACGCCGTCACGAGCACACCGCTCACGAGGCCGAACACGCCGAGGCTGAAGAGCAGGTGCGGCAGCGACTGGTCCGTCACCACGCCCGACGACGGCGCGACGCGCGTCGTCAGCAGATAAGCCAACGCGGCGAGCAGCGCGGCATAGCTGCCGAGCAGGCGTCCGAAGTAAAAGACTGCCAGCTGTACGCACAGCGTGGCGCCCATGAGAATGCGCCCCATCTCGGCAGGCGTTCCGCTGACCCAGATGAGCAGGGTCATGGCGGCGATATCGGCGGTGACGAGCAGCGTGGGCAGCCGGTGTTCGTCGACCACTTCCGCGCGGCGGATCAACTCGGCGGTGACTGCGACGCAGAGCACATAGCCAAGTGCGGTGAGGGCGATGGGGAGGAGCATCGCTTCGAGCGGCCGCGAGCCGAAGACGAGCGCCAGAGCCGTTACCGCCGCGAGCGCGATGTAGCGTACCCACCGCTGCCAGAGGAGGGCTTCGCGAACGAGGAGCTCGCGGTCATGCCGCAGCGCCTCCACGAGCTCCGGCGTCGACGTTGGCAACTCCAGCGTCGTTCCGATCAACGTGGTGGTAAGTAGCGACTCTTCCTGCTCTGCAGGCCAGCTCACATGCTCGATACGGCGGGTGTCTTGAGGAGGCCGCTAAGGTAGCTCCCCGGCAGGGGCTCGGAAAGACATTTTGTACCAAACCAGAGCAATGAGCATGAGCATGAGCCTCCAGCAATGAGCAAGTAAGAGCTTTGAGCTTGGGCTCGAGCCCGGGCTCAAAGCTCTTACATGCTCATTGCTGGATGCTGCACGCTCATGCTCATTGCTCCCACCGATGGCTCACCTTCGAAAAAACAGGCCCCTCGCCGCGCGAAGGACCTGTTTTTTCCAACTATCGGCGCGACGTCCTACTCTTCGCTCGCGCCGTTCTCGCCGCCGTTGTCCGTCTCGCC
>JAQBPV010000360.1 GCA_028287345.1 Gemmatimonadota bacterium | reverse complement strand
GCGCCGATGTTCTCGGCGGCGGTGCTCTCGAACAGATCGGCGCCGCGTCCTGCGCAGTCGCCGACGTTGTCACCGACGAGGTCGGCGATCACGGCGGGGTTGCGCGGATCGTCTTCAGGAATGCCCGCTTCCACCTTGCCGACCAGGTCGGCGCCGACATCGGCTGCCTTGGTGTAGATGCCGCCGCCCAGCTGCGCGAACAGGGCGACGAACGACGCACCAAATCCGTAGCCCACGATCAGGAAGGGGATATGCCGCGCCCATTCACCCTGATCCATGCCGGTCGGTGCCATGGCCGACAGCGCCGCGAACAGTCCACCGACGCCGAGAAGACTCATCGCCACCGTGAACAGTCCGGACACCGCGCCACCGCGAAGCGCGGTCTGCAGGGCATCGTTGAGCGACGTCATCGCCGCCGCGGCCACGCGAATGTTGGTGCGGATCGAGACCCACATTCCCACGTAGCCCGCGACGCCGGAGCTCAGCGCGCCAAGCAGGAACGACGCAGTGACGTACATCGCGAAGGTCTTCGGATCCTGAACGGGGTCGTTCGCCGTGGTGTGCCGGAAGAACCCGTAGCCGATGCCGAGCAGTGCCGCGACTACGATCGACAGCATGCCGATCGTCTTGTACTGGCGCGCGAGATAGGCCTCGGCGCCCTGCTGAATGGCATTGGAGATCTTCTGCATCTCGGGGGTCCCGCAACTGCGCGAGAGTACCCATCGGGCGAGGAAGATCGCGAAGAGCAGCGCAAGGGCACTAGCGCCGATGACGACGAATAACAGTGAGGACTGCGTCTGCGTCATGTTGCGTTGATTGTGGTAATGCTTGCGGAGGTCACCGCGACGATCGACGGATCATTGCGGAAGGATGAGCGCGGTTCGCAGAGCGCCCGCTGCTGGACGCAAAAAAAATCCTGAGGGTCGTCGTCAGCATCTGCTGGCGGCGCTGTCAGGGGAATCCGCAAAATGTAGGGATGCGCGACGATGGCCGCTAGAGCGCGTGAGCCGATCGCATCGAGGGCAGCGCGATTCGCGCTCGCCGCTCGCTAAAACTCGTAGCCCACCTGCGCCTTCATGCGCAGCGGCGTACCGTCGGGACGTGTGCCGGGACGAAAGCGCATGGAGCGCAGCACGCCCGCGATGCGACGATTGTAATCGCCGTCGCGCGTCTCCGAAAACTTGAAATCGAGCACGCGGCCGGTCGAGTCGACGTCGAATTCTGCGAGGAACTTGAAGCCCTTCACGCTCGACGGTGGAGGTAGCGGGGGAAGGAAGAACTCGATGGGCTGCGGTGGAAAGTTGGTCTGAAGGCCGCCGCCAGTGCCCGGACCAACGCCACTGCCCCGGCCGGTTCCGATTCCAGAACCGATTCCACCGCCGCTTCCTGGTCCGTTACCGGCCGTGCCGTCGTTTCCACTGCCGGGCCCCAGCCCCGCAGCGATGGTCACTGGCGCCGCCGGCGCAGCGGCCTGCTCCGTCGGCTTCACGGGCGGTGCGGGCGGCGTCACCTGCGGAAGCGGAGGCTGCAGCTTCGGAATGACAGGTACAGGGATGGGAGGCAGCGTCGTCGGCGTCGGTACCGGATCCGGCGCGATGCGAACGAAGCGCAGCGCCTCGCGCGGCGCAGGCAGCCCGCCCCTGCCTCCTCCGCCGCCCCCAGCGGGGCCCGGGCCGCCGGCACCCTGCTCTATGCGCGTGATGACCGTCCGCGCCAGGACGATCGGCATCAAGAGCAGCGCGATGATCACGGCGTGGACGAGCACGGAGACGATCGCGCCCTGCTTTCGTCCGTCGTCGCGCAACGGCAGGCCGATCGGTACGCGATAGGGCAAGCGTGCCGGCGGATCGTGCGTTCCAGCGTCATCCGGAAAGGTCATGAATACTTTGCAAAATTGAGGGCGAACCACGGAATGTTATACGGCGGACGACCCCCAAAGGGTTCGTCCGCCGTAGTAAAGACTTTTTGCCGAGCGGGACGATACGCCCGATCGTCTACTTGGTCGCGCCGGGTGTGTCCTTGGGTGGAACACCGATGACCTTCACCCCGGAGCCGCGCGAGATGTCCATCGCGTGGACGACGCGCTCATACTTCACGTCCGGTGATCCCTTCACGAAGATGATCTTCTCCGGGCGGGGATCGTAGATCTCCTTGAGCCGCGAGGCCAGGTGATCTTCGTCCACCTTCTCCGAATTGATCGAGTATCCCGTGGGAGACACCTCGAGCACGATCTGATTCGACTGCGCACCCGGTGGGGCCATCGCCGGGTTCGGATCGGGGAGCTGCACGTCCACCGTCTTCCGCATGGTCGGCAGTGCCGCCATGAAGATGATGAGAAGCACGAGCAGCACGTCGATCATGGGCGTGACGTTGATCTCGTTCGTCAGCCCGCCACTGCCGCCAGAAGAGAATGCCATGTTATGGCTTGCCTCCAGGAGGAGTGGCTGGCGCCTGCGGAGAGCCTGGCGCCTTCGAGTCCCCGACGACGGTGGAGACCGTCCCATTCTTCTGGTCGCTGATCAATCCGATCACTCGGACACCGTTCTTCGCCGCCATGTCGGTGGCATCGACGACCTTCGAGTACAGCAGATCCTTGTCGGCTTTGAGGTACATGACCTTGTCCGACTCACGCTTCTCGAAGATGCGCTTGATCTCGCCTTCGATGGCGGTCTTGGAGATCGGCTGCTTGTTCAGATAGTAGTTGCCATCGCGGTCGATGCCGAGCACCTGATCGTTCTCGGCGTCTTCCGGATGATCCTTCAGGTTCTGTCCCTGCGGCGGCACTGCGTTGAAGCCGGCGAGCAGTGCTGGCGTCACCACCATGAAGATGATGAGCAACACGAGCATCACGTCGATCATGGGCGTGACGTTCGGCTCGGCCTTGACGCTGTTGCCGCCCCCTCCTGTGGACATCGACATTGTGAGCTACCTCCTCAATGGGATGGCCGCGATCAGGTCAGCGGAGAATTGGCGCCCGACGAAGCGTTGAACTCGCGCGTGAAGCGCGAGCGACCGAATTCGCCCGACACGCCCTTGATGAGATAGTCGATCATCTCCTTCGAGACGTAGGTCATCTCGACCGTGAGGTTGTCGATCTTCGTCTGGAAGTAGTTGTACGCCCACACCGCCGGAATGGCGACGAGCAGTCCGAGTGCCGTGGTGGCCAGTGCCTCGGAGATACCACCGCCGATGGCGGCGAGACCGCCCGAGCCGGACTTCGACATGCCCTGGAAGGCGTTGATGATGCCGATCGTGGTGCCGAGCAGTCCGACGAACGGCGCCGTGGCGCCCACCGTCGCGAGCACGGCCAGGCCGCGCTTCAGGTTCGTGATCTCGAGCAGCATGTTGCGCTCGACCGCACGCTCTGCCGAGTTGATGTCGGAGACCGTGACCGAGCCATCCTGGATGAGGGGCTTCACTTCGCCGAGCGCGCCACCGAGCACCAGCGCGACGTGCGACTTCTTGTAGCTCTCGGCCAGCTTGATCGCTTCGGTGAGGTTGTCTTCCTCGAGGAACTGCGAGAACTCAGGCGCGAACTTGATCGTTTCCTTCTGTGCCTTCCGCAGGCTCCACCACTTGGAGACCATGACGGTGAGTGAATAGATGGACATGATCGCCATGACAAATACGATGCCCTTGGCGAAATTGCCCATGCTGTTCCACATATCCATCAACGAGAGATCCATACGTGTTCTCCGGAGGGGGTATTCGCTCAGCCCTTGCTGAGCGAGAAAGTGAACGGCTGCTGCACGAGCTGCTTGACCTTCTTGCCACCGACTTCGGCCGGATAGAAGCGCATGTTGGGCAGCGCATTCTTCACGGCCTGCGTGAACAGCTCGTGGCTGGACTTGAGCACCTTGAAGCTGCCGGGCTCATAGCGTCCATCCGCATCCACGACGAACTGGGCGAGCACTTCGCCCTCGACGTTCGCCGACCGGAGCATGTCGGGATACCGCAGGTTGCCGGTTCCCGGGATCTGCTGCACCTGCTTCTCGACCTGGAACTCGAAGTACGGCTGATCGGTGTTCACCGGTCCCGTGCCGCCAACGACGCCCTTGGCGACACCGCCGGCGACACCCTTGCCGGAGAAGTCCGCCTCATCCGTCACCTTCTTGGAGAGGTCGATGTCGGGAAGCACGTCAGGGACCTTGATCGGTGCCGTGAGCACCTGGAACCCCTTCGGTGGAGGCGGAGCCACGACGACCTCTTTCGGGATCGGTTTCGGCTCCTCCTTCGGCGGTGGCGGCTCCTTCTTCTTCATGTCGACGAACTCGACTTTCTCGGCCTTGGGCTTTTCGAGCTGCTCCTTGGCCTGCAGCGTCCCGTACACGGCGGCAACACCCAACACGCTGTGCAGGATACCACTGAAGACGAGACCTCCAGTGCTGCGCTGCTTCTTCGGCTTGGATTCCAACAGGTTGTTGAACATGTCCTCGCGAACCTACCCTTGGCTAAAGGACGGGACACTCCGGCGACTTGAATCAACCTATGCTTCGACAAGTGGAGCGGAACCGGCCACGCATTAAGATTTCCTTAAAACGCAGTTAGTTGCTGGTGTCGTGGGGCTCACGCGCCGGCTCCTCGGTGCTCTCGAGGAACACGAGCTCGGGCAGGACGACGCTGAACACCGAGCCGCGCCCCAGTCGCGACTGCGCGATGACGCGACCGCCGTGCGCCTGCGCGATCCACTGGCTGATCGCGAGCCCGAGTCCGAAGCCGCTGCGCTCGCTCCCGCGCGAGCGCGCACGGTCGGCTCGCCAGAAGCGGTCGAACACATAGGGTAGATCCGCAGCGGAAATGCCAATGCCGCTGTCGCGCACAGTGAACGTGATCTCGTCGCCGATACGCCGACTCAGCGACAGCTCCACCTTGCCACCGCGCGACGTGTACTTGATCGCGTTCGTGATGAGGTTGAGGAAGAGCTGTCGCAGCCGTCGCGCGTCGCCGTCGACCATCGCCTCCTCGAGCACGCTCATGCTCACCGTCTGTCCGGCATGCTCGCCAAGGATCACCGCCGTTTCGTAGACGTCGCGAACGAGAGGGCCCAGGGCGACAGGTTCGCGATGGATGTCGAAGCGACCCTCGTCGGCGCGCGCGAGCGTGAGCAGGCTGTCCACCAGGTCCGACATGCGCGCCGTCTCCTGCAGCGCCTCCTCGAGCGCCTGCATCGCTTCACTGCCCGCGGCGTTCGGGTGCATCGCGCGCTCGACATCGGCGCGGAGCACCGTCAGCGGCGTCTTCAGCTCATGCGATGCATCCGCCGTGAATCGGCGCAGCGCGCCGAACGACGTCTCGAGACGCCCGACCATCGCGTTGAGCGTCGTCCCGAGTCGAGAGAGCTCCTCACTGCCCAGGTCGGACGGAAGCCGCCGGTGCAGCGATCGGCCGTCCGTGATCGCTTCGACTTCATTGATGATCTGCTCGATCGGCTCGAGCGCCTGCCCCGCGATGGCGTACGACACGCCGATCGACG
>JAQBPV010000357.1 GCA_028287345.1 Gemmatimonadota bacterium | reverse complement strand
CCGGCGGCGGGGAGCCGTCTCGCGGCGAGTCCGCCGAGCGTGCGGCTCGTGTTCAGCGAGGCGATGGAGCCGGCGCTTGCGCAGCTGTCCATCGTCGGCGCGAACGGTCAACCGATCAAGCTCGTGGTGAGCGGTGATCCGCGCGATGTGAATGCGATCATCGCGCCGGTGAGCTCACTGACGCCAGGAGCGTATCGTCTTCATTGGCGGGTGGTTTCGACGGACGGTCATCCGGTGGATGGCAGCTTCACGTTCACCGTGGGTGAGTCGGCAGCGGTAGCGCCACCACTACTACCGGAACCGGTGGCGGCTGCTGAAGAGCTTCCGGTGACATGGGGACCCGTCGCCGGCGGCGCGCCGTTGATTCCCGCGCTGCTGCGCGGACTCGGCGTCGGGTCGCTGATGGCGCTCGGCGGATTGCTGTTGTTCCTCTCGTGGCCGCAACCGGCTGGCAGTGTCATACCACGCCGAGCGGTGCGGTTGGCGACCGTGTTCGCGTTCGCGGCGCCGTTGTTGCTGGCGCTGCATTTCGTCGCGTGGTCGGTGAATGCGGACGCCGCGCATTCGCTCACGAGTGCGTCGCTGTCGGCAGCGATGGCGACCGGAGTTGCCAGAGTGGAATTGTGGCGCGTTGCCCTGGCAGTGCTCGCGCTGTGGGGAGTGGTGCTGGTGCGGCGCGTGCGTCTCGCGTTGCCGTTCGCGTTCGCGGCGCTGCTGTTGAGTGGTGCGACTGGTCACGCGGCGGCGATTCAGCCTGTGTGGGCCGAGCCGTTCAAGGCGATGCATCTGGTGGCCGCAGCCGCGTGGCTTGGTGGGCTGTTGTGGCTCGTGTGTCTCGACCGCACCGACGTCGGGCGATTCGTGCGCGAGGCGTCGCGCGTGTCGAGCGTTGCACTGGCCGCGGTGATCGCTGTGACGTTCTCCGGCATCGTGCAGACTCGCCTGTTCGTGTCCACTCCGTCGGATCTCGTCTCCTCGACGTACGGACTCATCGTGCTCGCGAAGGTGGCGGGAATGCTGATTCTCGTCGCGTTCGGCGCGAACCATCGGAAGCGCGTGTTGCCAGCGTTGCGCGATGCGCAGGGCGGCGACCGGTTGGTGTTCCTGCTGAAGCGCGAGCTTGCAGTGTTCGCGATCGTCGTGCTGATCGGCGGTCTGCTCGCGTACGTCCCGCCCGCCGTGAAGGCGAGTGTCTCTGATTCCACCTCTCACATATCGGGTCAATGACCAAGTCCATCGTTGCGCGCGCGGCGCTCTGTCTCGTCGTGTTGTCGCTGATCGTGCCGTCGCTCGTGTTCGGTCATGCGGTTGTATTTCCCAAGGCGTCGACGACAGGCGCATACGAGAAGTACGTGCTGCGCGTGCCGAACGAGAAGGATGTGCCGACCACGCGTGTAGAGATTCACTTTCCGGCGGAGCTGCGTGTGAGCTCGTTCGGGGATGTGCCGGGCTGGCAGCTCGAGGTGCTCACCGATTCAGCGAAGAAGATCGTTGGTGCGGTGTGGACGGGGACGCTGGCGCCGCATCGTTTCGTGGAACTGCCATTCGTGGCGGCGAATCCGAAGACGGCGGCGACATTGGTGTGGCCGGTGTTCCAGACGTACGGGAGTAGCGAGAAGGTGGAGTGGACGGGTGCGCAGGGGTCGAAGACTCCCGCGTCGTCGACGTCGATTGCTCCCGCGGCTGAGTCGGTTGCGGCGGTGAAGACTCCGTCGCCGTGGGTGTCGTATGCGGCGTTGGGATTGGCTGTGTTGGCTCTCGGGCTTGCGTTGCGGCGGCCGGATCCTTCGACTTCGCGCTGAGCTTAGTGGGTCGCGCTGGAGCGGAACTGCAACAGCAACTGAACACTGCCTGACACGGATTGGCGCGGACAACCGCACAGATTTTCACGGATACTGCCTCGGGCGGACCACGGCGCGCCAACACTTTCCCAAGCAAAGGAAAAACCCTCGGGCTTTTGTGAATCGAAGTCCTAGAGTCGGCGATCGAGGCTGGATCTTCGCTGTAATCCGTGTAGATCGTTCAGTTCTCCGTGTTCATCCGTGTGAGCTGTTGCGGTTTTGCTCGTCGCCGGACAGATGCGTTTCTGGGCACCGCTTGCCTATTTGTCCTCCACATTCTTGTTCCGAGGAGCCGACGCATGAAAGCATTCCAGCCATACCTCAATTTCCCAGGCAACACGCGCGACGCGATGACCTTCTACCAGAAGTGCATCGACGGAGAGCTGTTCATCCAGACCGCCGGTGAGATGGAGATGCCGCCGGAGCAGGCCGACGCCATGAAGAAGAACGATCAGCCGATGACGCGGCCTGACCCGGACTTCGTGATCCACGCTCGGCTCACGAAAGGATCCGCAATCCTCATGGCGTCGGACGCCATGCCGGGTGCGCCCTTCATCAAGGGCAACAACGTCTGGGTCAACATCGACTGCGACACCGTTCCTGAGATCGAGAAGCTCTTCTCGGCGTTCAGCGAGGGAGGCAGCGTGATCATGCCGCTCGCGGACCAGTTCTGGGGCGCGCGGTTCGGCATGCTCACCGACAAGTTCGGCATCAACTGGATGTTCAACTGCGAGCTGCCGAAGAAGTCTTGATGACCCTGCGGCCCACCGCGTTGGATCAGGGCTTCGTCCGCAATGCGTCGTGGGTCACCTTACCGCCAACCAACGTCAACACGCTCGTCGTACCTGGCAGCGCCTGGAGCGGGACAGCGAAGATGTCCTGCGACAGCACCGCCAGGTCGGCGAGCTTGCCGACCGTGAGCGTTCCCTTCTCGCGCTCCGCGTTCTCAGCATACGCGGACACGCGAGTATAGGCGACGACGGCCTGCTCGCGCGTAAGCGCCTGCGATGGATTCCCCGGATTGATCGCCGCGAGCATCACGTTGAGATACGGATTGGCGGGACCGTCACTCCCGATGGCGAGCGGGATTCCAGCAGCCACGATATCACGCAGCATTTGGGATCGTGCGGCGCGGTCGGCGCTCCATCTCGTGCCGGCGAGTTGCACGGCGAGATGCGTCGGGTTCTGCACCACCACGATGCCCAAACGCTTTGCTTCGGCAAATTGGTCGGGCATCAGGTTGTCAGCGTGCTCGAGGCGCAAGCGCACGCGTCGCCAGGTGGAATCGGGCGCCACCTTGTGCATGGCGGCAAAGACGAGTGCGATGGTGCTGTCGCCAACGGCGTGGAACATCGGCTGCTGCTTGCTGTCGATCGCCTCGCGGAGAAGCACTACTATCGTGTCGAGCGGCCAATTGGCACGGCCGTACCAGCCGGGACGGTCCGTGTACGGTGCCCGCATGAGCGCGAGTCGCTCGATCGGCGTGCCGTCGAGGATCGTCTTTGCACCCGACACTGTGGTAAGCGCATTGCCGCCACGCACGCCCCGCCAGGTCGTCTCGCGCGAGCCGACACGCGTCATCTCGAAGGGAATGACCCGATGCCGCAGGCGCATCGCATTGGAGCGGGTGATCTCGGCAACAATCGACGGCGTGAGACCTGTGACCATGTTTTGCACGGAGGTGATTCCGAATGCTGCCGCCTCCGCATCGTACCCGCGCATGGCGGTGATAGCCGCGGATGGGCCACGAGCAATGGAGCGCCTTCGTGCCATGTTGAAGAGCACATACTCGTCGATGCGCCCGGTCGCGCTACCGCTGGCATCGCGGTCGATCCATCCGCCTTCGGGATCGCGCACGGTGTCGACCTTCGCGGCAACGATCGCTGCGCTGTTCAACACAGCGCCATGCCCGCTCCATCCGCGCAGCACCACGGGATGACGTGGAGCGACGCGATCGAGTGCGGCGCGGCGTGCGGCCGGATCGCCGAGCACCATCTCACCAACCTGCGTTGCGATCCATGTGCCGCTCGGAGTGCGCTTCACGATTGACGCGAGCGAATCGAGGATCACGCCGATGCGAACATCGGGCGTCGGAGAATCACTCGTGACAAAGGTCACGCCGCCGCCGCTCGCGCCAATGTGGGTGTGCGCATCGTTGAACCCGGGCACGACGACGCGTCCCTCGAGCGCGACGCGGCGCGTTGTCTCCGATGCCAGCGGCGCAATTTCCGCATTGCTTCCGACGGCGACGATGCGCGATCCGCGGATGGCGATTGCCTCAGCCCATGGGTGCAGCGAATCTGCGGTGAAGATGCGGCCGCCGGTGAGCACGAGGTCAGCCGCAGCAACGCGCTGTGCCTGAGTATTGGCGGTGGGGACGAGAACGGCCGTCGCGCAGCACGCGACGGCCGTAATGAGGCCGCGAAGATGAAGTGTTGGCATTCGCCAATCTGGCTTCAGGGCGTGCTATCCACCATCGCCGCCCTGTTCGACCGGTACGGAGCAAAGCCGCGCCCCCAATCCACCGCCACGACCTCGACGCTCAGCTTGTCGCCGTCCACGTGTACCACGACATAGTGAAACGGATTGGCGCCGGGGTCGATTGCGGGGCGCGCGAGGTGCTCCAGCGTCACCTTCTCCTCGCCTGCTGCAGCGAGGTAGTCTCGCAGGTCTGGCTCACCCGTGTACCCGTAGAGCGGCGCGCCACCGCCGCCGCTCACGATCTCGTCGATGCGATGCGGGCCGGTGGCGTCGGCATAGCGCTCGACCCAGTGCTCGAAGAGATGCTCGTGTCCGGTGAGCAGAAGCCGTACGTGATGTTTGCGGAACAGCGGCATCCACCGAGCGCGAACGGACGCTGCCTGACGCTCGAGCTTCGCGCCGCCATGCGGGCCAGACGAAAATGGCGGGTGGTGGAAGAACATCGTGATGTTCACATAGCGCGTGCGATCCAACCCTTCGAGCTGCGCCTTGACCCAGGCAAACTGCGTCGAATCGTCGGGGATGTCAGAGTCGAAGGCGATGACGAACGTATTGCCGTAACCAAAGGCAAAGGTCGGATAGCCTTTCAGCCGCCGCGGCGACCCGTCGGGTGGAATGAGCTTCGCATTCGCGGCGAGCGCATTGCGGAGACCTTCGACACGACGTGGATCCTCGAGATCGATCGAGTTGCCGACGTCGTGGTTGCCCATCGACAGGAAGTACGGCACGCCGGCGTCTTGCGTCAGTCGATTGATGAGCGGGATATAGCTGACCGTCCACTGCAGCGGCTTGCTCCCGTCCTGCACCGCATCGCCGCTCTGGAGAACGAACTTGATGGGATCCGCAGTTGTCGCACTCTTCTTGATCGTCCCGAGCATCGACTCGATGACGAGCGTATGCTCGGCCTGAAGGTCGACGCCGTCGTGGCGGCCGCGGGTGTCTCCGTAGGCGATGAAGGAAAACTTGCGCACGCCAGCGCTCGCCGCTTCGGCGGGCAAGGGATTTCGAGGCGCCATCGAGGACGGCACGGTGTCGCGAGAAACGGGCGCCTGCGCGACAACGAGTGACGGCGCGAATGCGGCGACGATAGCGGCACGTCGAAGAGCAGCGAACGAGAGGGACATCGATCTACCTCGTACCGGGGATGGCGCCGAAGCCGTACTTGACTGCGAGAATGAGGCTGCGACCGTAGTACTCGCGCTGGCCGCTGAACTGCGCGTCGCTGTTGCCGTTGTAGAAGCCGAACACCGCATTGTTCAGATTGAGGCCCTGCAATTGAAGCGACAGGTCGCTCGACATGTTGAGCGTCGCTGATGCATCGAGTTGCGCATGCGGCAGGAACCAGTTGTCGCCACTTGGTGTGGCTGAACCATCTCCATACGAAGTAATGCTCTCGCCCTGATACTGCCATGCCGCACGTGCCGAGATCAGACGTGAATCGTACGTGAGTGCGAAATTCCCGAGACTCTTGGCCTGACGCGGGAGCCGTGCGTTGCGAACGCTCGGATGCCCAAGGTTCGCTGCGTTCTTTGCCGTGTCCGTTGGAACGGTGGCCTTGGAGTCCACCTGTGTCCAGTTCACGTCGAAGCCGAGTCCTGCCCAAATGCCCGGCAGGAAGTCGAGACGGCGCGCGAAGTCGAACTCTCCGCCGACGAGATGTGCGTCGCCGCCGTTCGCAGGCTCGGTGGCGTAATAGCCATCAAACTCGGTGGCCGGCCCGTGATAGATGAACTGCCGTTTGTAGATGAAGTCAGTGATCGACTTGTAGAAGACGCCCATCGAGAAGACGCCTGACGCACCGATGTAGTGTTCGCCGAGCAGGTCCACGTTCCATGCGTGTTGCGGCTTCAGTTCGGGATTGCCGACGCTGAGGTTGGAGAACTTGAGCGCACAGGTGGAGCAGAGCTGACCAGCGACATGCGGTGACAGGTCCGAATAGTTGGCCCGAGCGATTCCTTTCGTCACGGCAAAGCGCAGATTCGTCGTCTGCGTGGCCGCGAAGCGAAACTGCGCACTCGGAAAGAGGTCGGTGTAGTTCTGTGTTCCGTTCACGCGGCGCACGGTCTGCGGACCGGTCGCCTTTCCACTCGCGTCGGCGAGGGTGGTCGCAGCGTTGCCGCTGAAATGAAGCGCCGTGTTCTCCATGCGGAGACCGACGTTCACGCGCAGCGGCCCCTGGTCGATGGTGTGCATCGCAAACACTGACGCCACCTTCTCGCCGCCGGTGAAGTTGCTGAGCGAATCGGTGATGGGCTTCGTCGTCTCCTTGAACATCCCGGGGTTCCGAGCCTCGAAGGCGCGCAACGCGTCGTGATTGGCTTGCGGTCCGATGTCGTATCCCCTGGCGAGAGCGGTGTAGAAATCGGGATCAGAGAAACCGCCGAGGACCTGCGTGAGGTCGACCTTTCCAGCGGATGTGAAGCTGCGATTCAGGTTCACGTTGTCGCGGCTTTCATCGCGATACTTTCCGCCGATCTTCAGCTGCGCGTCGTGCCCGCCGACGGAATAGCGAAGGAGCGCATCGAGCTGGGCGCCATACTCGTCGGCGCGCGTCGTTCCAGCGCCGATGGACGCCGATGCAAAGGCGTAGTTGGCAGGTGTGATTGCCGCGGACCGATCTGCCGTCGAGAGATAGCTGTAGGTCGGATAGTCGCGATTCGTGCCGTCGTATCGGTAGTTCAACCCACCATACGTGAACGAGCTCGAATTCGCGTCCGACGACCTGGAGCGCGTTCCGGAGTAGCTGACGCCATAGTTCATCTCCACGTTGCCGAGCAGCTTCTTGCCGCCGCCATTGACGCTGAACAGCTGCTCAGTGGGCGAGCGATTGGACGTGTTGCGTGTGAGGTCAGCGTCCGTCCCGATTCCGCTCGCTCCGGACGACGCCAGCGTCGAATCGCCGTTGGCCGCGATGTCGTACTTGTAGACGACGCCGAAGTTCTGCAGCTGGCTCCACGTTCCGCGCAGAAACACGGCGGATCCGTCATCGAAGCGGTAATCCAGCGCGCTGTTCGCGCCCCAGCGCGTGCGGTCGTAGAGATAGTCGCGCTGATCCCATTCGACGGGGATGGGCGTGCCGGCGTCGTTGGTGTCCCACGCGAGCTCGATGTCGTTGATGCCACGATTGTTGTGATCGTACGTGCCTCCGAGGAGCACACCCAACTTGCGCTGCTCACCGAATCGACCACCCCACATCGCACTTCCCTGCCCCTGCTTTCGCCCGAGTAGGGTCGACTGGCCGAACTGGCCGGCGACATAGCCGCGTGGGGCGCCCTCGGGGGTCTTCGTGACGAGATTCACCGAGCCACCAATTGCGTCTGCGTCCTGATCCGCCGTCAGCGTCTTCGACACCTCGATCGCGGCAAGGATGTCGGTGGGTATGTCATCGAGCTTCGCGACGCGACTTCCAGACTGCGTTCCCGGGATGTGGACGCCGTTCACGGTGACGTTCGAGAGACGTGGTTCAGTGCCGCGAATCTGGACGAACTTTCCTTCACCCTCGTCGCGTTCCGTGGATATGCCGGGGATGCGCGCCGCTGCCTCGGCAGCGTTCGCGTTGGGAAGGGCACGAATGATGTCGCCCGACAGGATCGTCACGATGTTGTCGGCATTTCGCTGCTTCTCGAGCGCCTGTTCCGTCGTCTCGTTGAGACGCGGCGATGCACTGATGATCACTCGCTCGAGATTCTGCGCGGCTGGCCGAAGCGCGAAATCGCGCGTGGTCGACTCGCCCGCGCGCACAGTGACCACGACGGAATCCGCGGCATACCCCCGCTTCCGCACCATGAGCATGTGCAAGCCTGGCACGACGTGATCGATGACATAGGTTCCGTCGCTCTCACTGTACGTGCCGAGTCGAGTTCCGTTCACATGAAGCGCCGCAGCGGCAATGCCGACGTGCGCGGAATCGGTGACATGGCCATGGAGCGAACCCTCCGCCTGTTGCGCGGAGACACTCGGCGCGAGAGCGACGCAGAGGATGGGCAGCACCAATGCCGATGCAGAAGACGTGCGGAGCTTGACTTGAAAATGCGCGAGGGCGCGTGACATGAGGCGAGTCCCGTGCGAGAGAGAACTGCTTACTGCTCGCGCCGGAATCTGACTTTCGATATCACGCCAATGCACATGCTTCGGCCACGGCCACGTAACGTGGGCGTGTCCTGCCGGCTCGATACGCGAAGCATCGCTTTCGCCGGGCGACAGGCGATCTCATCCCATCCGAGGCATGAGTGACCTGACGAAGCCGCAATATCCGGTTAACATCATCCCATGACTGAAGATCGCCGACGTCCGCATCCCTCCGATCGGTTCGCTGGAGCCGAGCACCTGCTCGACCTTCCGGCCTCGCTTCGTGCACTGCGCGCCGAAGCGTTTCCGAGCGCCAACGGTCACCGGCAAATCGCCTTGATGCATCAGGGCCCGGTGCGTCTCGTCCTCTACGCGTTCGAGACGGGAGGGCGCCTTCCGCAGCACTCAGCGCCGGGGTGGGTGACGATTCACGTTCTTCGCGGCGTGCTCGATGTGCGGACGCCCGATGCGCATCATGTCCTGCGTGAGGGAATGCTGCTTTCGCTGGCTCCGGAGCTACTGCACGACGTGGAAGCCACAGAGGAGACCGATATGCTGCTCGGCATCTATCCCATCCGCTGATGATGTCGACACTGCGCACCCCACTCGCGGTCGCGGCGCTCTCGATCGCACCGCTGTTTGCACACGCACAAGCGTCAGCGGCGCGCCCGAGCACGCCCATGCAGGAGGCGTCTCAGCTGGACTCGCAGGGCAAGACGAAGGAGGCGCGCGTCATCTTCCAGCGCCTCATCAACGAAGCACCCGACGCCGCCGCAAAGGCAGCGGCGCGGCGCGCGATGGCGATGTCTTATGCCTTCGACGGCGACTGCGCGAACACGGCGAAGTACGAGGAGATGGTCATCGATTACTGGAAGACGCGCGAACAGGCGGAACCGCAGAACGCGTTCTACCAGCAGGGAGAGATGGCGAACGAAGCGGCGCGCATCTGCATCGATGTCGGAGCACTCGACGTGGCGGAAAAGTTGTATCGTCGTGGTAGTGAGCTCGGCCTCAAGGAGCCGGATCCGAAGACACATCCGCAGAGCCTCTGGGACTATCGACTCGCGCATGCGCTGGCGCGCCTGTCCGCGCGTCGCGGCAACGCGGCCGGGGCGCAACGACATGTCGCGGAGGCTCGCCGGATTCTCGACAGCGACTCGACGATGGCGCGCGCACAGGAACGGTTCTTTCCGTATCTCACCGGCTACGTCGCACTCTACACGAACAATCTGAAGACGGCGGAAGCAGAGCTGAATCGGGCGCTGGCCATTCAAGGCAATCAGAACGACGCGTTCATGCATCTGCTGCTCGCCATGACGTACGAGAAGCTCGGCGATGCGGACAAGGCGAAGGCGCTGTACGAGAAGTCGTACAGCCTCGCGACTGGACACAATCCACCTGCCGCCTTCGCTCGGCCCTACGCTTTCAAGAAAATCTGGGCATCGGTTGACTCCAAGTAGCTGAAGGTCCGGCTGCTGCTGCCGATCTGCTTGGTCGCGTACCAGCGCGATGGAACGTAGAGCAGAGCAATCGCGATCCTCCGCACGACCCGCGCATAGCCACGACGGCTGACGGGCACGCGTGTGCCATCGCGAACTAGCAGCGCTGCGTCGCCTGGAATATCGGTGCGGACTTCGCGCACGCGCGAAGGACTGACGATCGCTGAACGAGTAGCAGCGCGGCCTTCGTGGATTTCACGGCGGTGATTGTACGTCAAAGCCGTCGCACCTGCCGAATGTGTGCGCGAACGGCCGCGTACATGCAGCCGACGGGCCCTTGCGTATACCTCGCGTCCGCGCCAGCTTCGTTGTTAATCATTTAGTTAAATCAAATGGCCAAGACTGCAAAGAAGGCAATCGATCGCGACGGCGAGACCGAACAGCGCATCCTCGATGCGGCGCGCACGGTATTTCTGCGGCGCGGTACGGCCGGCGCGCGCATGCAGGAGATCGCGCAGGAGGCAGGCGTCAATCAGGCGCTCCTCCACTATTACTTCCGCTCGAAGGAAGGCCTGAGCACCGCGGTCTTTCGCCAGATCGCGGGCCGAATCTTTCCCGCCCTCGTGCAGACGCTCGCCGCCGACATCTCGATCGACGAGAAGATCGACCGCATCGTCGCGCTCTACCTCGAGAACATGATGCGAAATCCGTTTCTGCCCGGATACCTCATCTCGGAGCTGCATCACCATCCGGAGCGCGTTCCACAACTGCTCTCCTCGGCTCTCGGCGCCGAACCTGGCCGAGTGTTGCCGCCGCTGTTCGAGAAGCTCGGCGCACAGATCAACGAGCGCGTCCACGCGGGTGAGATGCGTCCCATCGCGCCCGAGCAGTTCGCCATCAACCTCATCTCGCTCTGCATCTTCCCGTTCGCGGCGCGCCCGATGCTGCGCGTCGTCTTCGGCATGGACGACCAGGCGTTCGCTCGGTTCATCGAGCAACGGAAGACGGAGCTCCCCGCGTTCTTCCGGAACGCTCTTCGGCCATGACCTCACGACATCTCGTCGGCGCCGCATCGGTGTTGTTCGCGCCACTTCTCGTGCTGCACGCTCAGCAATCGTCGGCCGACACACTGCGACTCGGTGCGTTGACGACGAGCGCATTGCAGCGAGATCCGCGCGGCCGTGAGCTCGAGCTGCTGTCGGCGCAGTCGAAGCTGCGACAGAAGACGCTCGACGCCGAGACACGGCCGACGGTCTCCGTAGAGAGCATGGCGCAGTATCAGTCGGACGTCGCGCGCATTCCGATCACGCTGCCGGGCGGCGTTTCGCCGCCGACGCCGCCGCACGATACATACGACGCGCGTATCGCGGCGCAGCAGCGACTGTACGACCCTGCACTCGCTCCGCGGCGCGCTGTGGAAGACGCCCAACTCGCCGAATCGCAGGCTCGGCTGCGTGTGTCGTTGTTCGGGCTGCGGCAAAACGTGAACGATGTCTTCTTCGCGTCGCTGCGCGCGCAGGAGCAGATCGCGGAGTTGCAGACGACGATCACCGACCTCGATGCGCAGGCGCGCGTCGCCGAGACGCGTGTGCGTGAGGGCGCTGCGCTACCGAGCGAAGAGCTGGCACTGCGGGCCGAGCTGTTGCGTCGTCGGCAGACGGTGGCGGAGTTCGCGGCAACGCGACGTGCATCGCTCGAGGTGCTCGCCGATCTCACCGGCCTCTCGCTGGACAGCGTGAGCGTTCTCGGAGCGCCGGATATGGCTGCGGAGGTTGCGCGCGCACGCACCAGCTTGACCGACATGCGTGTGCGCGCCGAGTACGAGCAGTTCGCGCGCTCGCGTGACGTACTCGTACGGCAAGAGCAGGCGCGCTCAGCGCAGGACAGGCCGCGCGTCTCGGCGTTCGGTCGCGTGGGCTATGGACGTCCGGGACTCAATCCGCTCAACGACAAGTTCGACGGGTATTGGTTGGCGGGTGTGCAGCTGCAGTGGACGCCGTGGAATTGGGGGACGACGTCGCGCGACCGTGAACTGTTGGCGCTGCAGCGACAGATCGTATCCGCGGAGGAGCAGAACTTCACCGACAACCTGCGCCGAGGCGTGGCGCAGGATCTCGCGTCGATCGACCGCCTGGCATCCACGCTCGCTGCGGACGACGAGATCGTCGCGCTGCGCGAGCGGATTGCTGCCGAGACGCGTGTGCGCTTCGCCGAAGGGGTCGTGACGTCGGCGGAGTATGTCGATCGCGAGACGGACGTTCTCAGTGCGCGCATCAGTCGCACGACGCATCGTGTCGAGCTTGCCCAGGTGCGCGTGCGTTTCCTGACCACCCTTGGCATCGAGGTGCGGTGATGAAGATGTCGTCCCGAGCGCAGCGATGGACCTGCTTGGCGCTCTCGCTACTCATGAGTGCATGCAACAAGCCGGCGCCACCCGACGCCTACGGCAACTTCGAGGCGCGGGAAGTCGTCGTCTCCGCCGAGGCGACTGGACAGCTCAAGTGGTTCACACCTGTCGAGGGAGTGAAGCTCGCATCGGGCGCCATCGTCGGCGGCGTGGACACCACACAGCTCGACCTCGAACGCGCTCAAACCGTCGCGCAACGCTCGGCCACCGAGGCACGGGTGACGGCGGCAGGCGGACAGGTTGGTGTGTACGAGGCGCAGCTCGAGGTGGCGCGTCGCACGCTGGAGCGCACGAGACGGCTGTTCGACCAGAAGGCGGCCACGGCGCAGCAGCTCGATCAGGCGGATCGCGAGTATCGCACGCTGGTGGCACAGATCGCGGCGGCGCAGGCGCAGCGACAGAGTGTCGTGAAGGAGGTCGTCGCGTCGACCGCACGCGTTGCACAGATTCACGATCGAATCAACAAGAGTCGGATCGCCAACCCAGAAGCGGGCACAGTACTCGCCACGTATGCGAAGGCGGGCGAGATGATCCAACCCGGCCAGCCACTCTATCGCATCGCAAACCTCGACACGCTGATCCTGCGCGCGTATGTCGCCGAGAAGCAGCTGGCGGCAGTGAAGCTCGGGCAAGTGGTGCAGGTGCACGTCGACCAGGGTGATGGAACGCTCCTCACGCTACCCGGCGTGGTGAGTTGGGTGGCCTCGAAGGCGGAGTTCACACCGACGCCCGTGCAGACACGCGACGAACGCACTGACCTCGTGTACGCCGTGAAGGTGAACGTCGTCAATCGCAATGGCGCACTGAAGATCGGCATGCCGGCGGACATGGATCTCACTGCGGCGCCGCGGAAGACGTGAGCAACGCGGTGGAGGTTCACGAGCTCACGAAGAAGTTCGGCGCGGTGACGGCGCTCGACGCCCTCTCATTTGATGTACGACAAGGGGAGCTGTTCGGCCTCGTCGGTCCGGACGGTGCCGGCAAGACGACGCTGTTCCGCATCCTCACCACGCTTATGCTGCCGGACGCGGGGAATGCGACGGTACTCGGCTTCGACGTCGCGCGCGACCTCTGGGCGATTCGTTCGCGCGTCGGCTACATGCCTGGCGGCTTCGCGCTCTATCCCGATTTGAGCGTCGCCGAGAATCTGGAGTTCTTCGCGGCGGTGTTCGGGACGACGGTGGAGAAGGGCTACGACTTGATCGCGCCGGTCTACAAGCAGATCGAGCCGTTTCGCGATCGACGCGCCGAAGCGTTGTCGGGCGGTATGAAGCAGAAGCTCGCGCTGTCGTGCGCACTGGTGCATCGCCCGGAGATTCTCTTGCTCGACGAGCCGACGACCGGCGTCGACGCCGTGTCGCGCCGAGAGTTCTGGGATCAGCTAGCGGCATTGAAGGCGTCGGGACTGACGATCGTTGTCTCGACGCCATATATGGACGAAGCGATGCGCTGCGATCGCGTCGCGCTGATTCACGGCGGACGAATTCTCGACATCGATGCTCCAGCTGCAATAGGCACGCGATTCGAGCGGCCGCTGCTTGCCGTGCGAGGCGCGAACCGGTACGCGATGTTGCAGACACTCCGCGCCTTCCCGCACACGCAGTCGGTTTACCTGTTCGGCGAGGCGCTGCACTACACAGACGCTCGCGCCAACATTTCCGCGGAGCGAGTTGCGCACGAGGTTCGCGAGCATCTGATATCGCACGGCAGTCCCGACGCCGTCGCAGAACCCATTACCGCGGGAATCGAAGACAGCTTCATCGCGCTGATGGGCGCACCCGCCGCCGCATGACCACGCCATCGCAGAGCGATCTCGCCATCGATGCCAAGGACCTCACCAAGCGCTTCGGCTCGTTCACCGCAGTGGACCACATCACCTTCGACGTCGGCGTCGGCGAAGTCTTCGGCTTTCTAGGCGCCAACGGCGCGGGCAAGACGACGGCGATCAAGATCCTCGTCGGGCTGCTCGCGCCGACGGAAGGCGATGCGCGCGTCGCCGGCTTCGACGTCCGCACCGAGCGCGCGCAGATTCGCCGCAACATCGGATACATGAGCCAGCGCTTTTCGCTCTATGCTGACCTCACGGTGCGAGAGAACATCCAGTTGTACGGCGGCATCTACGGTTTGACCGATGATCAGATCCGCGACCGGACGGCGACTCTCCTCGATTCTCTCGGGCTCACGTCGAGCGCCGGCGATCTCGTGGGCCGGCTCCCGCTCGGATGGAAGCAGAAGCTCGCGTTCTCTGTGGCTCTGCTTCACGAACCGAAGATCGTGTTTCTCGACGAGCCCACCGGCGGCGTAGACCCGATCACTCGGCGACAGTTCTGGGAGCAGATCTACCAAGCTGCCGCGCGCGGCACGACGGTGTTCGTCACGACGCACTACATGGATGAAGCCGAGTATTGCGACCGCATCTCCATCATGGTGGATGGAAGGATCGCCGCGCTCGGCACTCCCGCTGAGTTGAAGGCACAGTTTGGCGTATCGTCGGTGGACGAGGTGTTCGTGCGACTTGCTCGCGCGGCGACGGTGACCGCATGAACCGCGGCGCGCTGCGGGCGTTCATCGTGAAGGAGCTTCGTCACATCCTGCGCGACAGGCAGACGCTGACGATCCTCCTTCTCATGCCGCTCGTGCAGGTCGTGCTGTTCGGCTTCGCGCTGCGGAGCGACGTCCGCGACATTCGCGTCGCCGTCGTCGACGCTTCGCCAGACTACGCGTCGATCGCGTTACGCCAGCGATTCACTGCGTCCGGACGCTTCACGGTAGTCGCCGTCGCGCGCACTCGCGCAGTGATCGAGCCGTTGTTCCGTCGCGGAGAAGCGGACGTCGCGCTCGTGTTCGAGCCTGGCTTCGGCGAGCACCTGGTCGGCAACGATCCGGCGCGGCTGCTGCTCGCGGTCGATGCCTCTGACCCGAATACAGGCACCGTCATCCAGAGCTATGCTCGAGCCGTGATCTCCGCCTACGAGAGCGAGCTATCGGCGGGACGGACCGGGATACCGATCGCCACCGAAACACGAATGCGCTTCAATCCGACGCTCGAAAGCGTGAATCTCTTCGTGCCCGGCCTCATCGCGCTCGTGCTCACGCTGGTCTCGGCGCTCATGACGGCCATCTCGCTCTCGCGCGAGAAGGAGCGCGGCACGCTCGAGGTGCTGCTCGTCTCCCCGCTTCGGCCGGCACAGATCATCGTCGGCAAGGTGCTGCCGTATCTCGGCCTCGCCTTTGCCAATGTGCTGACGGCGTTGCTGGCTGCCTGGGCGGTGTTTCACGTTCCGTTTCGCGGCAGTGTGCTGCTGCTGTTGGCCGAGAGTATCGTCTATTCGCTCGTGTCGCTCGCGCTCGGCGTGTTGATCGCGGCGCGGACGTCATCACAGCGAGCTGCGATGCTTGCGGCCATGGTGGGGACCATGCTGCCGAGCGCGCTGCTGTCGGGGATGATCTTTCCGATCGCCAGCATGCCGGGGTGGCTGTCGCCCGTGACGAACATCGTGCCGGCGCGCTGGTTCATCGTCATCGCGCGCGGGATCATGCTCAAGGGCGTCGGACTGCCGAATCTCTGGCGCGAAAGCCTGGTGTTGCTCGTCATGGCGGCGGTGTTGATGGCCGCCGCGGTACGGAGCTTCAAGCCGAGGCTCGCCTGACGATGCGTACGCTGCGCTTCCTGCTGCGAAAGGAGTTTCTGCAGATCTTTCGCGATCGCTTCATGCTGCGGTTGAGCATCCTGCTGCCGATCGTCCAGCTGCTCATTCTGTCCAGCGCGGCGACGTTCGAGGTGAAGAGCGCGAAGGTGTACGTCGTGGACCGCGATCACAGCTCGATGTCGCGCAGGCTTATCGACCGGCTCCGCGCATCAAGGCGGTTCATCGTCGCGGACGCATCGCCGTCGATGGAACTGGCCAACGAGGCCATGTTGGCGCGAAGGGTCAGCGTGATCGTCGGCATCCCGAGCGACTTCGAGCGCGACCTCCTGCGATCGCACTCGGCCAAGGTCCAACTGGTGTTCAACGCGGAGGATGGTGCGACGGCGGGGGTGACCCAGTCGTATGCGGCGCAGATCATCGCGGCCTATGCGCGCGAGCTCGGCGGCGAGATCATGCCGCTGGCGAGGGCGGCGCCGAAGATCGAGGTCAGGGCGCGCGGCTGGTACAACCCCGAGCTCGACTATCGCGACTACATGGTGCCCGGCATCCTGGTGCAGCTCGTGACTGTCGTCGGTACACTGCTCACCGCGATGAACATCGTGCGCGAGAAGGAGCTCGGCACGCTGGATCAGTTGAGTGTGACACCGCTGTCGCAGGGCGTGTTCATCGCCGCGAAGCTGATACCATTGTGGCTCATTGCGCTGTTCGAGCTGACGCTCGGCCTAATGGTGGCACGGTTCGTCTTTCATGTACCGATGCTCGGCAGCATTCCGCTCGTGTTCGGCGCGGCGGCGCTGTATCTGGTCGCCGCGCTCGGGATTGGCCTGTTCGTCTCCACGCTCGCGAGCACGCAGCAGCAGGCGATGTTCGTCACGTTCTTCATCGTGATGATCTACCTGTTGATGAGCGGGCTGTTCACGCCGATTCGCTCGATGCCCGAGTGGGCGCAGTGGATCACGCAGGTGAATCCGGTGAAGCACTTCATCGAGATCATGCGTGCGGTGCTGTTGAAGGGCGCGGGGGTTGGCGACGTCTTGAAGCCGCTCGGAGCGCTGGCGGTGTTCGGGGTCGTCGTGCTCTCGCTTGCCGTTCGGCAATATGGAAGAAGGGTGGGTTGAGTCGCCGGACGATCGGTCAGAATGCCCCTGTGTGTCCGGTCGTTTTGGCCATTCCTGATTTGTGTCAAAAGCCGAGCGGCGGGCGTCTTATTCAAGACAGTCCTCTCACTCGAGTGTCATGAGCTACGCCTATCGCCTGCTTGGTTGGGGATATGTTGCCGCGTGCGGAGCAATCATCGCATTGCTCGGCACGCGTCCGGAGCCCGCGACTGCGGTCGTTCCGGCAGCAGCGTCCGTCGCTCCGCAACCGGCGCCGCAGCCCATTCGTTCAGCGCCGATCGGTGACGACGCCGCGGCATGGTTCCAGCGCGTCAAGCCGCAGTGCAATCC
>JAQBPV010000002.1 GCA_028287345.1 Gemmatimonadota bacterium | reverse complement strand
TGATCTCCAGCGGCATCGCGCATCTCCGACAACAAGTCCACCCCGCTGCGGCTGAGCATCGGGACGAGATTCACCGCACGCTCCTGCCGCATGCCGAGCGGATATAATGCGCCGCGCAGCGTGCCGACGTCGCGCAGGAGATCACGCTCGCGACGCTTGATGCCGGCGACGAGCCGTCGCTCGAGACGTTCCATGCGATGTTGAAGCGATTGCATGGCCCCCTGCACCGCACGGTCCAGGCCGAGCGGTTTCGCTTCCGCTGCGAGCGCAGCGGGCAGTCCATCGATAGCGGCGCGCACACTGCGCAGCGCATCGGACGTCTTGTCGCTCATTGCGGCGCGCGCGACGATGCCCTCGAAGGCATCGGGACGGGCGAGCGCATCCGGAGCGATGCCGAACTTGTCGAGCAACCGCTGCACCGGCGGCTCGATCAGCGTACACGACCAACGCGGTAGCGCGAGTGGACGATGCACGCCCATCGCGTCGGCCACGGCGGTCGTCTGCGCGAAGTACGAGAGCTCGCCCGGCCCAGCCAGATATGCAACCGTCGGCAGGATTGCCTGCTCGACGATCGGCCGCAGCAGCACGTTGGGCGAGAGCCAGACGTCGGGATCGTCCGCCACCTTGGCGGCTTCGAGGACAGTCAGTCGTCGTTTGATCGAGCCCTCCCGCGCGAACACGAGCGCAAGACCCTTCACGTCCTCTACCTGCGGTGCGAAGCCCGCAGTGCGGAGGTCCTTGCTGCGATCGGAGAGTGCCTTGCCGACAACCGCCGCGCGGCGCAGCGCATTGCGCAGCATGTGATCGCTCGCCGAGCGAACGCCCTCGTGCGATGCATCGAGCACCGACACGCCGAGTGGCGACAACATCTCGCGCAGTAGCGTGACGTATGCGTCGCCGACGGTCCGCGCTGGATTGCCGTACGACGCCTGCGTCACGATGAGCGGACGCGGATCGGCCGCGCTGCCGGTGGCTTCGCGCAACCGCTGCAGTTGCGGTGTGAGGTCGCCGAGTGGTGTGAGCGACATCGGAGTACCGGATGCTGGTGCGTTCTCACTCCGCACCTTTTCGGCGCCGCCGACGCGATTGAGGATCGTGTACGACGCCTCTGCAAAATCGGCGTCATCGGTTGCCGCCCAGAACACGGCAGCCGTCGCGATTCCCGTCTCGCGCTCGATGGCGTCGGCCAGGGCGAGCGCGCCCATGGCTTTGCTCCATGTGTACACTGGACCGCCGAAGAGTCCGGGTTGCTGTCCAGTCGTCACAACGACTCCACCCGTGGCCCGAACACGAGCCAGACGCTCTGCTGCTGCACCAGTGGCCGCGAGCGCAGGTTCGAGCCTCGTCCAACATTCTTCCCACTCGCGCTCACGGGCACGCTGCGCCGCACGTTCGCGCCACTCCGCTGCCGAGCGAGGCGCGGGCGCAACCCACGCCGACGGCGCTGCGCCGCGCTGCAACAACTGCGACAGAGGTGAACCACCAAGTGATTCGGTGATGATGCGAACGTCGGTCATGTGGAGATCATCGCCATTCACTTGTGGTACGGCTCGCCCCGCACGATGGTGCCGGCGCGGTAGAGCTGTTCGGCGAGCACGAGGCGCGCCATTTCGTGCGGAAGCGTCCACGGCGCGAGCTGGATTGCCCGCGACGCTTTCGCGCGCACGGCCGGCGACAGCCCGAACGCACCGCCGATCACGAACGCCACGTCCCGCGCTCGGTCGCGTGCCGATACGATCAGCGTCGAGAACTCCGCCGACGTGAGCCGATCGCCCAACTCGTCGCAGACGATCACGGTCGCTCCCTCAGGCACTCGCTCGAGCAGACGCTCACCCTCCTTTTCCTTCGCCTGCTCGGCGGCGACACCGCGACCGCTCGCTTCGCGGACCTCCACGACGTCGAGCGGCCAGTACCGCGCCGCTCGTGTCTCATACTCGTCAATCGCCGCCGCGAGGTGCCGATCTCGCGGCTTCCCCACGGCGGCGATCACGACCCGCACTGTGCGCTACGCGTAGACGCCACGCAGCCGGTGCACCGTGGCCACGCGGCTGATCGACAGCATGTACGCCGCGGTGCGCATGTCGACCTTGTGCAACGTGGACAGGTTGAGCACGTCGCCGAAGCTGCGCGTCATGATGTCGGTGAGACGCTCGTTCACGGTGGCTTCCGACCAGAAGTAGCCGCCGCGATCCTGCACCCACTCGAAGTACGACACGGTCACGCCGCCCGCATTCGCGAGGATGTCGGGGATCACGAAGATTTCTTTCTCCGCGAGAATGGAATCGGCGCCGGCGGTCGTGGGACCGTTGGCTCCCTCGCAGATGATCTTTGCCTGGATCTTCGATGCGTTCTTGCTCGTGATCACGTTCTCGAGCGCGGCCGGCAGGAGTACGTCGACTTCGGAGGTCAGCAGCTCCTCGTTCGTGATGGAATCGCCTCCCTTGAACCCTTCCAGGCTGCGATGCTGCTTCACGTGCTTGATCGCGGCGTCGATGTCGATGCCGGACTTGTTCCAGTAGCCACCGGTGCGGTCACTGATGCCACGAATGATGCAGCCCTCCTTCACGAGCAACTCGGCGGCAATGGAGCCGACGTTCCCGAATCCCTGTACGGCGATCGTCGTTCCCGCCGACTTCATGCCGAGGTGCTTGAGCGCCTCCTTGATGACGATCATGCACCCGCGCCCCGTCGCTTCGCGACGACCGAGCGAACCCCCCATCTCGACCGGCTTGCCTGTGACGACTGCGGTCACCGTGTGACGGTGATGCATGGAGTACGTGTCCATGATCCACGCCATGACGCGCTCGTTCGTGTTCACATCAGGAGCAGGGACGTCGGAATCTGGACCGAGCGTGTGGATGATCGATGCGGTGTAACGACGCGTCAGTCGCTCGAGCTCACCAGCACTCATCTTGAGTGGATCGCAGATGACGCCGCCCTTTGCACCGCCGAAGGGCAAATTCACCACGGCGCACTTCCAGGTCATCCACGCCGCGAGCGCCTTTACTTCGTCGAGGTTCACTTGCATGTCGAAGCGGATGCCGCCCTTGGCCGGCCCGCGCGACGTGTTGTACAGCACGCGATAGCCTTCGTAGACTTCGACTTCCCCGTTGTCCATCATCACCGGAACCGAGACGATGATCTGGCGCTCGGGATGGCGCAACACCTTGTACAGTCCAGGCTCGAGGTCGAGCAATTGAGCGGCGCGGTCGAAGCGGCTCATCATCGCCTCGAACGGATTGTCCTCGTTCAGGAAGCGGTCCTTATCCGGCTTGACGATACTATCCGTCGGCAGTCGTAGATCGGTGGCCATGTGGTGGAGAACTCGGCCGGCGTTAGCCGGCGGTTGAAGTCGCGGCCTGGCGCGCCGCCAGGACCGCCTCGAGTCCGTCATCGAGCACCGACTCTCCGCGCTCGACAACGGCAATTTGGGAAACATACCACAAGGGCGCGGCGGCGGGAGTCCAGAGGGGTGCGAGCTTCACCGCGTCCTTGAGCGTGCACACCACTCCATCGCGCCCGTTGGCGGCTTCGGACAACGCACGCGCGTCCACGCCTTCGAATGCGTGGTGATCGCGGAACGGCCGTTCCTCGACACGAGCTCCTGACGCACGCAACTGCGCAAAGAACGCATCCGGCTCTCCCACTGCGGCCGCGGCGACGATGCGCTTATCGGCGAGCCAACTCAACGGACGTCGCTCGCCCGTGAGCGCATTGACGAGCGCGTCGAGGGCGAGATGGCAGACGGCGACTTTCACTCTCGGAAATTGCAGGGAGAGTCGCGCGGCAATCGCATCGGCGTCGGCGAGTGATGCACTCTTGCGGGTGACTGCTATTACATCTGCGCGGCCAAGCGCGCTCAGCGGCTCGCGCAACGGGCCAGCGGGAAGCAGACGCAAATCATCGCGCCAGCGCTCCGCCGCTACGAGCACCCAATCCGCGACGCGCGCGATGCGCCGATGCTGAAAGCCGTCGTCGAGAATCGCACAGTCGGCGCCAGCCGCCCGCGCACGCTCGGCGCCACGCACACGGTCGGCGTCGACGATCACGGGGACGTCGGGATTGAGACGCGCGTGGACGAGTGGCTCATCATCGCCATAGCCGCGCATGACGATGGCGGGATGTCCGCCGAGCTCGCGCAACTTCGCGGCCGCCCACGCGGCGACAGGCGTCTTACCCGTGCCACCGACCGTGATGTTGCCGAGGCTCAATACGGGAACGGCCGACGGATGAACGGCGTCACCTTTCGCGTATCGGCTGTCGCGCACTCGCATGATCGTTTCGTACAGCCAGCTCGCCGGCGTGAGCAACGCACGCGCTGTGCGGTCACCGGGTTTGTCGCCGTACCAGATCTCGTGTACGGAGCTCACGATCCGGGCACGGCTTCGAGCAGCGCCTGCAACCGTGGCGCTTGCTCCGCGGCTTCGCGTGGCGACGCTGCTTCGACGAGAGTCGGCGCACCGTAGTGCACATCGACGCGCGCGAACGGCTTGGGAATGAGAAACTTGTCCCAGCTGTTCAACCGCCATGATCGCGATGCGGCCGCGCGGATGGGCTGGATGTACGCGCCAGTTCGTTGCGCCGCCACCACAGCGCCTGGCGCAAACACGTGTGCTGGTCCGCGCGGTCCGTCGGGCGTAATCGCACCGTCGCGGCCGGATTCGATCTCGCGCATCAAGCCGATGAGCGCGCGGCTGCCTCCCTTCGACGACGAGCCGCGCACCGTCGCATAGCCGAGCGACTCGGCGATCTGCGCGACGATCTCACCGTCGCGGTGCTCGCTGATGACGATGGCGACGTTCTCGCCACGATGCTGCCAGAGAAGCGGAAGAAGCTCGCCGTGCCACAGTGCGAAGATGACGCGCTTGTCGGCCGCACGCGCGGCGTGCAGGCCTTCCGCGTTGTGCGTACGCATGCGCCACGTGCTCGCGAGCAGCCGCAGAAACGCCGCACCTGCACGCACCTTCCAACGAACGCGGTTGTCGTCGCTCATGCGGCCGACGCGAGCCTCGTCGCCATCGCCGCGACGCGCTTGGCCGCGCCAGGTTCACCGAGCGTCGAACGAACACTCATGAGCTTCGCCACCATCGCGGCGCGCTCCGGATTCGATGTGTCGAGCAGCGGCTCGAGCGCGTCGGCAACGTCGCGCGGCACCAGCGCGTCCTGCACGAACTCACGTGCGACCTCTCGGCCCGCGACGATGTTCACGAGGCCGATGTAGGAGATGGTCACGATGCGTCGGGCGATTGCGTACTCCAGCGCGCCGGTGCGATAGGCCACGACGAGCGGACACAGAGCGACCGCCGCCTCGAGTGTGGTCGTACCGCTCTTGCACATGGCGGCGTCCGCCGCGCGCAGGAGTGAGAACGACGACGCGTGTACGAGTGGAAACGGGCAGCGCTCCTTCGGGATCGAGACATGCGGCGCGGCGCTGACGACCACCTGCAACGACGGATCGCGCCGCTGCAGCTCGAGGGCCGTCGCGACGAACGGATCCAGATGCCGCGCGATCTCCTGCGCTCGACTGCCGGGAAAAAGCGCGAGCAATGGTTTCGACTCATCGACGCCGAGGGCACGGCGTGCCTCGATGCGATCGGGGAGCGACGCGACCTTGTCCATCAGCGGGTGCCCCACGAACGTCGCATCGATGCCGTTCTGGCGAAGCAGCTTCTCTTCGAATGGCAGGATGACGGCGGCCTTCGTCACTGTGCGCGCGAGCGTCTTCATTCGCCCGGGACGCGACGCCCACACCTGTGGCGTGATGAAGTAGAGCACCGGCACACCGGCCGCTGCCGCCACGTCGGCGATTTTCATGTTGAAGCCACCGTAATCGACCAGCACCACAAGCGCGACGTTACCGCTCTCGATGCGCGCTCGAAGCTGGTTGCGCAGCCGTCGAAAATGCGGGAGCCGCTTGAGCGGCTCGATGAAGCCCATCACGGCGAGCTTTCCGGAATGTTCGATGAGCTCCACTCCCGCTTCACGCATCCTGTCGCCACCGACACCAGCCAGCGCGAACGGCGCGTTCGACGCGCGAAGCTCTCTCGCTACTCCCGCGGCGTGCTGGTCGCCGGACACCTCACCGGCGACGAAGAGGATCTCACGCACGTGCACCCAGTGGCGAGCGTCCAGCGAGCGCGGGTTGCGTGCGCTCGATGTCGCCGACGATCTGCAGTGCGACGGACAGGGCGTCGCGTCCCTCCTCGCCCGAGACGGCCACCGGCGCTTCGCCGCGCACCGCTGCGAGGAAGCTCTCGAACTCGAGTCGCAGCGGTTCGCCCTCCTCTGCCTCGAGCGGAATGCGCTCGACGAACTGCTCGAGCGCGATCGGAGCCGCGGACATGCTGGCGAGATCGAGGCCCTCACGCATCCGATAAAACTCGCCATTCCCCGCCGCGAGATCGAGCGAGATGTAGCCACTCTGCTGAAAGATCCGAATCTTCCGCATGCGATCGCGCGACACTCGGCTCGCCGTGATGTTGGCGACTGCACCCGAGTCGAACGTCAGCCGCGCATTCGCGATGTCTACGAACGGCGTGAGCACTGGCACGCCCACCGCCGCCACGGATGAGGCTTTCCCTCCCACGAGGGTGTGCACCAGATCGATGTCATGGATCATCAGGTCGAGCACCACGGCCACGTCCGACCCGCGTGGATTGAACGGCGACAGGCGGTCGCTCTCGATGAACCGAGGATGGTCGACGAACGGGATCGCTGCGCGAATCGCGCGGTTGAACCGCTCGACGTGGCCCGTCTGGAGTATCGCGCCGTGCTCCTTCGCCAGACGCAGCATCTCATCCGCCTGCTCGAGCGTTGCAGCGAGCGGCTTCTCGATCATCGCGTGAATGCCGCGCGCCAGCACATGCTTTGCGACGTCGTAATGGCCAGGCGTCGGTACCACGATCGTCACCGCATCTACCTCGTCGAGCAGCGAATCGAGCGTCGGATGCGCACGAACACCAAGCTCAGTAGCAATCTGCTGCGCGCGGTCGGCACGAGATTCGTAGAACCCCGCGAAATCGGGCCCTTGCATGTCGCGCAGGATCCGCACGTGATGGATGCCGAGGCCACCGGCGCCGATGACGCCGGTCCGGACGCGCGCGCTCAGACGACCACTCCGCGTCCGGTGCTCTCGATGAACGAGAGGAACTCCTGCACTTCCGGAAACGGCTTGAGCTCGATGGCCGCGCGCTCCTTCGCTTGCGTCAGGTTCAACTCGGAGCGGAAAAAGAGTCGATATGCGCGCTTCAATTCGCGCACGACCTCCTCGGGAAATCCGTTGCGCTGCAGGCCCACGCTGTTCAGGCCATACAGCTTGATCGGATTGCCCACGGCCTTGATGTACGGTGGTACGTCCTGCGAGATGCGTGAGCACCCACCGACGAACGAATACTGGCCGATGCGCACGAACTGGTGCGCAGCGCTCGCGCCGGCGATGATCGCCTTGTCGCCCACAGTGACGTGCCCCGCGAGCTGCACGCTGTTCACGAGGATCACGCCATCGCCCACATGGCAGTCGTGCGCGAGATGCACGTACGACATGATGAAGCAGTTCTTGCCGATCGTCGTCTTGAACGACTGCGTGGTGCCGCGATTGATCGTGGAGTATTCGCGAATCGTCGTGCCGTCGCCCACCTCGACCGTGGTGTGCTCGCCCTTGAACTTGAGATCCTGGGGATCGCCGCCGAGAATGCTCCCGGAGCCGACCTTCACCTCCGTGCCGAGAATGACGTTCCGCTCGAGCGTGGCCCGTGGTGCGATGATGCAGCCGTCGCCGATGGTGCACCCCTCGCCGATGATCACGAACGGGCCGATCTCGACGTCCGCACCGAGCTGCGCGTCGGAGCTGACGAAAGCGGTGGGGTGAATGCGCGCTGTCATTTGTCTCGGACCATGGCACTCATTTCCGCTTCGCAGACGACCTCGCCGTCGACCTTTGCCACACCCTGCATGCGGCACATCGGACCTCGCACCTGCAGCAGCTCGAGCTCGAAGCGAATCTGGTCGCCGGGCTTCACGGGCTTGCGCCACTTGACGTTGTTGAGCGATGTGAAGTAGACGACCTTGCTGCCCGGATCGGGCACCTCTCCCATCAGCAGCATGCCGCCCACCTGCGCCATCGCCTCGACGATCAACACACCCGGCATGATCGGATGTCCGGGAAAATGCCCCTGGAAGAACGGCTCGTTGATCGTGACGTTCTTGATGCCGACGATGCTCTTGTGCGGCACGATCTCGAGCACGCGGTCGACGAGCAGGAAGGGGTAGCGGTGCGGCAGCACCTGCATGATTTCTTCGATACCGAGCACCTGGATCTCCCGCTTGAGCGATTCCTGCAACGCGCGCACGAACAGCACCGTGCCGCGATGACTGGGTTTGTGCGCCACGATGCGCGCCTTGATGCGCACACCGGCCAGCGCCAGATCACCGACACAATCCATCATCTTGTGCCGGACGAACTCATCCGGCGAGCGAAGCGTATTCTCCACCACGGCGGTATCGTCGAGCACCACCGCATTCTGCGTCGACGCGCCCTGAATCAAGCCGCGCGCACGGAGATACTCCACCTCGTGCATGAACCCAAAGGTACGCGCGAAAGCCAACTCGCGCGCGAACGAATCGGCCGAGATACGCGTCCGATATCGCTGCGGACCGATGAGCGGGTGTGGAAAGTCGATTGCCACGTCCAGCTCGAGTCCGTCGGCTGGAAAGGCCTCATAGACGGACTCGCCATCCTCGAGACGCACCGAAGCCGACAGGCGACCGGTCTCGACGCACCCCGGATGTTGCGCCATGCCCGCCGCCGTGAGTGCCGTGAAGAACGGACCCGCGCTGCCGTCCATGATCGGCGGTTCCGGACCATCCAGAGAGATGAGCAGATCATCAATTTCGAGCGCCGCCACCGCGGCAAGTACGTGTTCGACCGTGTGCACGGCATTCGGCTCCTGCCCAAGCTGCGTACGGCGCTCCGTCAGCACCGCGTGCTGTGCCAATGCCGGAATCGGCAACGCGCTCGACAGATCCCGGCGCTGAAAGCGAATGCCGGTGCCGCTCAGTGCCGGGATGAACTGCAGCGTGCATGTCACCCCGAGATGAAGCCCGACGCCGCAGACGGAAGCCGGCCGCGCAATGGTGCGGCGCATCAGTCCTTGTCCGGTTCGTCGCGCGCGCGCACCAGGCGCTCGAGCGCGCGCAGGATCGCCGGCAACCGGAACATCGCCGCCTGCGCGCGCAACGCCTCCTTGTGCGGACGCGCCGGATAGCCGGACCAGGTCTCACCCGCCGGGATGTCGCCGATGACACCCGCCTGCCCCGCGAGACGCGCACCCTTTCCCACCGTGAGATGCCCCGCCACGCCCACCTGGCCGGCGAGGATCGCGCCGTCCTCCACCTGCACGGAACCAGCGATGCCGACTTGTGCCATGATCAGGCAGAGCCGGCCCACGCGCACGTTGTGCGCGATATGCACGAGGTTGTCGATCCGCGTTCCAGCGCCGATCACCGTATCGTCGATGCTCCCGCGGTCGATCGTCGTGTTCGCCCCGATCTCGACGTCTCGCTCCACGACGCAGCGGCCGACGTGCGGGATCTTCTCGTGTGCTCCATTGCGAAACACATAGCCGAAGCCGTCCGAGCCGATTCGCGCGCCGGCGTGAACGCGCACGCGATCGCCGAGCGATGAGCCTGCGTAGAGCGTCACACCCTCGTAGAGCTCAACGTCGTCGCCGATGACGACGCCTGCGCCAACGGTGACATGCGAATGCAGGTTCGTGCGCGCGCCGATACGGACACCATCACCGATGACGACATACGGACCGATGGCCACCGCGTCTCCGAGCACCACACCGCGACCGATCAAGGCAGTGGGGTGAATACCCGCCACATGTCGCGGCGCTGGATACAGCACTGGAAGCTGCGAAAGCATCGCCTCGTGTGGATTGGCCACTACGATACGCGCGCGCGCTGAGCCAGGAGTCTCCGCGAGCTCGCTGGCAACGAGCAGCACGCCAGCATCCGCCGCCGCGAGCAGCGGCGCGTACTTCGCGCTGGCGAGGAAGGTCAGGTGATGCGATTGCGCGCGGTCGAGCGGTGCTATGCCCGACACTACCGCCGTCTCGTCGCCGATCACCGTACCGCCAACCGACGCCGCAATGGACGCGGCGGTGAGGGCCCGTGAGCCCTCACCGCCGTTGAACGCCCCTCTGTCCGGGGAGTCTGCCACGAATCAGTCTTGCGGCGGCGTCACCGGACGCGTCACACCGGAAGGCGCGGGTGCCGGAGCACCAGTTGCCGGCGGCTTGGCGGCGGTCGTCGGAGCGCTGCGCAGCTTGCTGAGCACGCGATCCGTGACGTTCAAATTCTTGTCCAGCGCCACGATCGGCGACCCCTGATCAGCGTTGAAGATCATCGAATAGCCGCCTTCGACGCGAATGTCTTCGATGGCGAGCTTGATCCGGTCGAGGATCGGCTGCACGAGCTCGCTCTGGCGCTGATTCGCCTTCTGCTCGAGCTCACGCGTCCGTGTCTGATACGACGCTTCCTTCGCCTGGATGTCCTTGCCCTGCGCTTCGCGCTGTGCCACGGTCAGCGACGCCTGCCGCTTCTCGAACGCCGCGACCATCGCGTTGAGCGAATCGCTCATCCGCTTGATCTGCTCCTTGTACACGTCCGTCTCCTTGACGAACTGCGCCTCGGCTTCGGCGCGGCCCGGCGCCTGGTCGAGCAGGATGGACGACTGAATGTAGGCGAACTTCTGGCCTTGGGCCTGAGCACGTCCGCTCAGGGCGGCGAGGAGGGCAAGCGCGACGGGTGCCGCGCGAAATAACGAACGCATAATTCTCCAGGTTAGAAGAGCTGACCGAGCTTGAAGTGTAGTTGCCACTTGGGATCCTTGACGCCGTTGGTGGTGCGGTCGAAACCGTATCCCCAATCGAGACCGAGCGGTCCAAGTGGTGTGACGATCGAGGCGCCGACGCCGGCACCACGGAACAGCCGAGTCGGATTGAAATCGCGTGGCCGTGCCCAGATGTTGCCCGCGTCGTAGAAGGCGTCGAAGTTGAGCTGTTGGTTGATGCGCAGCCCGAGCTCCACCGTGCTCGTGTAGAACGCGCTGCCATACGAGTCCAACTGCGCCTGTGCGGCGCCACCGTTGCTCGACTCCACGTAGCCATGCGGCGTGATGGAGAACTCGTCGTAGCCACGCAGCGGTTCGCCGTACTGCACGCCGCCCAGCGAGAACTTCTGCGAGACGAAGAAACCGCCTGGATCGCCGAACACCGCGCCACCGCGCACCGACAGGCCGAGCGTAAGCGCCACCGGCTCAGAGCCGATCGCACCGCCCCCGAACTGCGCCAAAGTCGCGTAATGCCGCATCTCGCCGGTGTAGCGCGTGTACTGCGCGCCACCGAAGAACAGACCGTTCACCTGCGCCGAAAGCGTCTGCTTCCCGCCGTCGGTCGGGAACGGTAGTCCGGAGCGCGTGTCGTGCTCGTACGAGAGTCCAAACGTGGAGCGAGCGCACGTGACCACGGAGCAGTCGATCTGGCTCACGAGTCCCACGTCGCCATACGTCACCTTCTCGGCGCCGTACGATGCGAAGAGGCGGTGCCAATGTGAACCCAGCAGCGGGAAGCCAACCTGCAGCTGTCCACCAACGCGCGTCTGGCGGCCCACGTCGCTGACGTAGTAGCGCGTCTGCGAATGATATGCCGTCACGGTGCCGGAGAGCTGCGTTTCCCTGATGAAGGGATCGGTGTACGTGAGGCTGAAGTCGTTGATGTACTGCCCGAACTGCCAGTTCAGCGAGCCGCGCTTGCAGAGGCCGAACAGGTTGGGCTGGTCGAAGCCGATGAAGCCGCCGACGCCCGCGCCCTGTCCCACCGAAGCGCCGAAGTTGACGTTACCCGTTCGCTTCTCCTTCACGTGGAAGATGACGTCCAGGTCGCCCTGCTCGTTCGGCTTGGTGTCCGGTGGCGGAATGGGCGTCTCGAAGAAGCCCAGGTTGCCGATGCTCTGGTAGCTGCGAATCAGCGCGTCCTTCCGGAATATGTCTCCCGGAACGACAAAGATCTGATTGCGAATGCACGTTTCGGACGTGATGTCGTTGCCGAGGATGTCGACGCGATTCACGATCGCGGGCTGTCCTTCGGTGACTTCCCAACGGAGGTTGACCGTCGGCACGGAGTCGGTGCCGATGAAGCGCCGCTCGACGACCGGCCGCACGTTCGCGTAGATGTAGCCTTCGTTCGCGTACGCCTCGCCGACGCGACGGGTCGCGTCGTCCCACTTGCTCTGGTCGAAGTAGCCCGCGTCGTCGTTGCTGCGACCCACGCGCAGCACACCCTTCACGGCGCTCGTGATCGTCGTCGGCTGTACGCCGAACGGGTAGAACCGCATCAGGTCGTCATTCGAGAAGCGGCGGCTGCCCGTCACCTCGAAGTTGCCGATGCGATAGCGCGGACCTTCCTGCACCGTGACATCGACCAACGCCTTTCCGCGCGAGCGGTCTACCCTCACGGTGTCCTTCAACACCTGTGCGTCGAGATAGCCCTTCGAGGCATACAGCGCAGGAATGCGTTCGCCCACATCACCGGCAAATTTGTCGGCGTCGAGCTCACCCTTCTTGAACCAGAGGAAGCCTTCCGGCTTCGTCTCCATCGCCGCGACGACCTCCTTGTCGGACACGCCCTTGTTGCCGCCGACGTCGACTCCCGAGACAGCGAGGCGCTTTCCCTCATCGACTCGGAACAGCAGGTTCACCTGCCCATTCACGAGCGTGGTTTCTGGCTTCACGTCCGCGAGATAATAGCCCGCGGCTTGATAGACCGAATCGATGCGTTGGATCGAGCGGGCCACCTGCGCCGGATCGAGCGGTCGTCCCGCAAGGAGATCGATGCGATCGCGTACCTCGCCCCTCGACACGCGATCGGTGCCCGCCACGTCGACGGTGCCGAGCACGGGCCGCTCCTTCAGTTTGAAGATCAGCGATGCCCGTTTTCCGTCGGGCGCCAGGTCGCACGACGCTTCTACGTCGTCGAACTGGCCCGTCGCATAGAGCGCGCGAATGGCACGATCGAGGGCACGATAGTTCACGGGGCCCGGAACGAGCCCGGCGTCTCCGCGCAAGGAAGCATCCGTCGCGCGCGTTGCGCCGCGAAAGACGATGGTATCTGGAGAGGCACATTTCCCGCCGCCAACTGCGGCAGGGTCCTGCGCACGCGCCGTCGCCCCCATGACCAGAAGGGCGACGGCGTAGGAAAGCAAACGTCGCATCATCACAATATAACCCGAAAAAGGCCGGCTGGGGTCCCCCATCTTGGACCCAGCCGACCTCCGTCAGGTTGCTCCTACTTCGAAACTAGGCTTTCGAAACGCTCGAAAGCACTCGGAAGTCGAGCTTGGTGCCATCGGGCGCAGCATCCACTTCGATCTCGTCGCCGCGTGTGAACTCGCCCAGGAGAATCTTCTCCGAGAGCGGATCCTCGATGTACTTCTGGATCGAGCGCTTCAGCGGTCGAGCGCCATATGCCTCGTCGTAGCCGTGCTTCACCAGCAGCTCCGTCGCACTGTCCGTCAGGCGGATCGTGAGGTCGTCCTCGGCCATGCGCTTGCGCACGTCCTTGAGCAGGATCGACACGATCTGCGTGATGTGTTCGCGGCTGAGCGGATGGAAGACGATGACGTCGTCCAGACGATTGAGGAACTCAGGGTTGAACACGACCTTGAGCTCTTCCTTCACCTTCTCCTGCATCCGCTCGAATGACGTGGTCGCATCGCTGAGCGTGAAGCCGAGTCCCTTGCCCTTCGTGATGTCTCGAGCGCCAACGTTCGACGTCATGATCACGACGGTGTTCTTGAAATCTATCTGGCGTCCATAATTGTCCGTCAGATGGCCTTCGTCGAGCACCTGCAGCAGGATGTTGAACACATCCGGATGCGCCTTCTCGATTTCGTCGAGCAGGATCACCGAGTACGGCTTGCGACGAATGGCCTTGGTGAGCGTGCCTGAATCCTCGTAGCCCACGTAGCCCGGCGGCGCGCCGATGAGACGTGACACGGAGAACTTCTCCATGTACTCGCTCATGTCCACGCGAATCAGCGCGGACGCATCGGCGAACAGGAACTTCGCGATGGAACGTGCGAGCTCCGTCTTGCCCACACCCGTCGGTCCGCAGAAGATGAACGACCCGATCGGACGATTGGGATCCTTGAGCCCCGCGCGGCTGCGGCGGATCGAGCGGCTGAGCGCCTTGATGGCCTCGTCCTGTCCGATCACGTTGAGATGCAGCTCGTCTTCCATGCGCAGCAGACGGCTGGTCTCCGCCTCTTGGAGACGCGTCACGGGAATGCCCGTCCAGCGGCTCACGATGAACGCGATCTCCTCCTCGCCGAGGACTGGGCGATGCGACTGGCGCCGCTGCTCCCATTCCTCCTGCTTCTTCCGAATGTCACCCTGGATCTCACGCTCCTTGTCCCGGAGCGAGGCGGCACGCTCGAAGTTCTGGTCGCGAACTGCGGCCTCCTTCTCGGTGTTCACCTTCTCCAGCTCACCCTTGAGCGCGGCGACTTCCGGCGGTGGCGCCTGCGCGGCAAGCCGCGCACGAGCGCCCGCCTCGTCGATGACGTCGATGGCCTTGTCGGGCAGGAAACGGTCGGTGATGTAGCGCTCCGACTGCTTGGCCGCGAGCATCAGCGTGGTATCGGGGATCGTGACCTTGTGATGATCCTCGTACTTCTTTCTCAGCCCTTTGAGAATCTCTACAGTTTCATCGATGGTGGGCGGATCGACGACGACCGTCTGGAAGCGACGCTCGAGCGCTCCGTCCTTCTCGATGTACTTGCGATACTCGTTCAGCGTGGACGCGCCGACGCACTGCAGCTCACCGCGCGCGAGCGCGGGCTTCAGCATGTTGGACGCGTCGATCGCACCCTCCGCCGCTCCCGCACCCACGAGCGTGTGCAGCTCGTCGATGAACAGGATGACGTTCTTGTTCTGCGCGATCTCGTTCATCACCGCCTTGAGCCGCTCCTCGAACTGGCCGCGGTACTTGGTGCCGGCGATGACGGCCGCCATGTCCAGCGAGAGCACGCGGTTGTCGCGGAGACTCTCCGGGCACTCGCCATTCGCGATCAGCTGCGCCAACCCTTCGACGATGGCCGTCTTGCCCACACCGGGCTCGCCGATGAGGACGGGGTTGTTCTTCTTGCGGCGCGTGAGCACTTCCATGACGCGCTCGATTTCCTTCGCGCGCCCGATCGTGGGATCGAGCTGACCTTCGGCGGCGAGCTGCGTGAGGTCGCGGCAGAAGTGGTCGAGTGCCGGCGTCTTGGACTTCTTCTCGCCCTTGGGTGCTGCCGGCTGCGGCTGGGCGGCGGCAGGGCCACCTCCCTGCTGCTGCGGCATCTCCGTCCCGAGGATGCGCAGCGTCTCGGCGCGCGCCGCATCGAGGTTGACGCCCGCGTCGGTCAGGACCTGTGCGGCGATGCCCTTCTCCTCACGCAGGAGTCCGAGCAGCAGGTGCTCGGTGCCCACGTAGGAGTGGCTCAGTTCCCGCGCCTCGCTCATGGCGAGCTCGAGCACCTTCTTGGCGCGGGAGGTATAGGGTAGGTCGGGGCCGGTCGTCTGGGCAGCTTTGCCCTTCTTGACCGTCTCCTCGATTTTTTGCTGAATCTCGTCGAGTTCGACGGAGAGATTCTGCAACACGGTGGCGGCAACGCCCTCACCCTCGCGGATGAGGCCGAGCAGGATGTGCTCCGTGCCCACGTACTCGTGGTGGAGACGGGCGGCTTCCTCGCGCGCCATGGCGAGAACCTTCCGCACCCGCTCAGTAAAGTTGTAGCCGTTCATTCAGTCCCTCAGAGAGACCCAGGTGGACGTGCAGCTAGCCGACCGCCCCAGCTTCCTCCTCGAGCGCTTTTCGCACATAGCGCGCACGCGCCAGGTTCGTTTCGCTCTCGGTCAGCGTTCGTCCTTCCGCGGCCGACAGATGCGCGGCCTGCGAGAAGATCAGGAGCTTGTTGAGGGTATATACACTGAGGCCGCGGATCAGTTTCAGTCCGACGGCCAGACGCACGCCGCTCAGGTAGTTCATCGCTTCGTCGAACGTGAGGCTTCGCGCGTAACGCAGCGTGCCATACGCCCGCCAGAGCTTGTCTTCGATAATATAACCCGCATCGCGTAACAGCACACGCCGCGCTTCTTCTTCCCGATCGATCACGTGACCCACCACGCGGATCAACGTGTCCAACAGATCCTCCTCTGACCGGCCGAGCGTCGTCTGGTTCGACAACTGGAAAAAATTCCCGACGACCTCCGACCCCTCTCCATACAAGCCTCGGTACGTGAGCCCCATTTGTTGAAGGCCTGCCAGCACACGCCCGATTTCCTTCGTCAACACCAACCCCGGCAGATGGATAAGTACCGACGCACGCATGCCGGTTCCCACATTCGTCGGACACGCGGTGAGAAAGCCGAATTCCGCGTGGTACGAAAAGGGGACCCTCGCACCTAGCTCGCGGTCAACCCGGTCGAGTGCCGCATACGCGGCGCGCAGCTCGAATCCCGACTGGAGCGACTGCATGCGGAGGTGATCCTCCTCGTTGATCATGACGCTCAAACCGTCCGAGAGGTACACGGCAGCCCCGCTTCGCAACGGATGTTGCGCTTCCAGGCCTGCCAGCTCTCGGCTCACCAGATGCCGTTCGAATAGCATCGCTCGTTCCGCGGCGCCCAATTCGTCCACGCGAACCATGAAACTCTCCGGCATTGCCGGCATCCGCTGCAGCGCCTCACGCACCTGCGCCAACACGCGCAGCCGCTCGCCATCGCGCGCTCGGCCGGCGAAGGCATAGCCGTCAACGTTGCGGGCGAACCGCACCCGTGTGGAGAGTACGACGTCCGAGTGCTGCCCGGATGCGTCGAGCCAACGGACGCCGCCATCCGGCAACAACGAGAGATCGAGTGTCATTCCAGCACCCTGATACGGTCGCGGAGCTCCGCGGCGGTTTCGAACTGCTCCTGCTCGATGGCGCGGCGTAGCTTCTCACGCAGCTCGCCCAGCGCACCGGCCTTCTCGAACACCTCTTCTTTCGGCGCGTTGTACGTGCGCCCGATGTGCCTCGGGCCACCATGCACTCGGCGCAACAGTTCGCGCATGCTCGTCTCGAAGGTGGAGTAGCAGCGCGCGCAGCCCATGCGGCCGGTCTCGCGGAAGTCCTTCATCGTCTGGCCGCAGAACGAGCACTTCCCGGCCTCGGCACTCGCCGGCATGCTCTGCTGCTGTACCGCCTGCAGGAACTCACCCAACGGATGCTTCGGAGTGGCGACTGATGTCTCCACGCCGCGCTCGGCTGCGCACTGCTCACACAGATGCAGCTGCCGGACGACGTTGTTCTCGATTGTCGTCAGGTTCACGATCGCATCGCGCTCATGGCAGCTGTCGCAAACCATCAGACCACCACCTCGGGAAGACCGATCTGCGCCAACTTCGCATCCTCGAGCTGGAGGATGCGATCCGCCCGCGCCGCGAGCGAGCGATTGTGCGTCACTACCACCATGGCGATCTCCAACTCGCGCGCCAATTCGCCGAACAGGTCATGGAGGCGCTCGCTGTTCATGTGATCGAGATTCCCCGAGGGCTCGTCGGCCAGCAATACCGCAGGGTCGGCGGCGAGCGCGCGTGCCACGGCCGTGCGCTGCTGCTCTCCTCCCGACAGCGCGGACGGGCGGTGCGTCGTGCGACCGCCCAGTCCAACGCGCTCGAGAAGAACCATCGCACGCTTCCGCGCTGCCGGCTCCTCCATGCCACCAATCCGCAAAGGCATCATCACGTTCTCCAGCGCCGTGAATTCGCGAAGCAGGTGATGAAACTGAAATACGAACCCCACAGTGCGGTTGCGCAGCGCCGAAATGGCGTCGTCGTTCAGTCCCCCCAGCGACTGTCCTGCGATGCGAACCTCTCCAGAAGTAGGACGATCGAGCGCCCCGAGGAGATGCAACAGCGTGCTCTTGCCCGCCCCGCTGGCGCCGATGATCGCGACCATCTCACCGCGTTCGACGGCGATGTCCACGCCGTCGAGCACCGTGATCGGCTGCCCGTCACCGCCAAGATAGGTCTTCGTGAGCGCTTGCGCCTCGATCACACTCATTCGCGCATCGCCTCCACCGGGAACAACCTCGACGCCTGGATGGCCGGATACACCGTGGCTACCGCGGCGATGAGAAGGCTCGCCGCCACCGTCACCCCGATGTCCAGTGCCGACCGTGCCACGGGAAGGTGATCGATGAAATACACCTGCGGATCGAGCTTGATCAACTTGTAGGAGTCGAGCGCGATGGCGGTGAGCAATCCGACCATCAGTCCGAGCGCTGTCCCGACGACGCCGATCAGCGTCCCTTGCACGAGGAAGATCCGCCTGATCGACGCGGCCGGCATTCCCATCGCGCGCAGGATGCCGATTTCCTTCGTCTTGTCCGCGACGACCATCGTCAGAGTGCCGACGATGTTGAAGGCCGCGACAAGAATGATCAGCAGCAGAATGAACGTCATGCCGAGCTTCTCGAGCCGCAGCGCCGAGAAGAGCGATGAGTTCTGCGCTTGCCAATCCTCGGTGCGGTACGGGTAGCCGAGCTTCTTCGCGAGGCTCTGCGCCACACCCGGCGCCACGAAGCGATCCTTGGTGCGCACTTCGAGACCCGTGACGTCCTGGCCAAGGTCCGCGAGCCGCTGCGCGACAGGAAGCGAGACGAAGATGTAGCCGTTGTCGTACTCGTACATGCCGGTATCGAAGACACCCGTCACCTCGAGCCGAATCTCGCGCGGAACCGGCGTCCCTGTCACTGCACTCACCTCCGCGCCCACTGTCGTGAGCGTGACAGAGTCCACGCCAGGGTACACTTGCAACTTGTTCGCCAATTTCGCCCCGATCACCGCACCCTGCTGCTTGCCATCCAGCGTATGGAAGCGGAAGTCACCGGACGTGCGGTAGGAGCGGATAGTCGTCACAGGTGGCCCGCCCTCACCCTCTGGGATGATGCCCATGACATACGCACCGTCGTTGTACTTGTGTCCTGCCCCCACGAGCGCCTTCGTCAACACGAAGGGCGCCGCGGCGTCGACACCCGGCTCCGCGAGGACCTTCGCGAGCAGTGGCTTCCAATCCTTGATCACCATGTCGGAGCCGTAGTTCAGCACGCGTACGTCCGGGCTGCCGATGAGAATCTTGTCACGGAGATCGTTCTGCAAACCCGTCATCACGCCCATGATGACGATGAGCGCGCTGACGCCGATGACGACGCCACCAATCGCGATCACGCTGATCAGCGACAGCAGCTTCGAGCCGCGCCGGCTGCGCAGATACCGCCAGGCAATGGCCATCTCGAGCTTGCTCATTCTGGCCGCATCGTTGGAAAGAGGATGGCGTCGCGGATGTTCTGGGTATTGGTGAGGTACATGAACAGCCGATCGATGCCGATGCCAACGCCACCCATCGGTGGCATGCCGTATTCCATCGCGCGCAGATAATCCTCGTCCACGCCGCTGGCCTCGAGATCTCCCGCGTCGCGAAGCACAGCCTGCGCTTCGAACCGCTGGCGCTGGTCGATGGGATCGTTCAATTCACTGAACGCGTTCGCCAACTCCTTGCCGCGCGCGAACAGCTCGAACCGCTCGGTCAACGCTGGATCGCCGCGCTTTGGCTTCGCGAGTGGCGAGAGCTCGACCGGATAGTCGACGACGAATGTGGGCTCGACGATCTTGCTCTCCACGAGCGCGCCGAACAGCTCATCCATCAGCTTCGGGCGGCTCATGAGCTTGACCTTCTCGACGCCCTGCTCCTGGGCGAGCCTCCGCAACGTCTCGTCGTCGCACGCCATGACGTCGCGGCCGAGTGCCGCGTTGAGCGACGGAACCCATTCGATGCGCGGGAAAGGCGTCTTCAGCACGGGCACGGCGTCGCCGACCGCAGGCACCGCGCGCACCGCCTCGGCGACGTGCACGAGCAGCGCTTCCACCACCGTCATCATCTCACGGTAGTCCGCGAACGCCTGATAGAACTCGAGCATCGTGAATTCCGGATTGTGCGTCCGGTCGATGCCTTCGTTCCTGAAGTCGTGGCCGATCTCGTATACCCGATCGAGTCCGCCCACGACGAGTCGCTTGAGATACAGTTCGTCCGCGATGCGGAGAAACAGTGGCATGTCCAACGCATTGTGGTGCGTCGTGAACGGACGCGCCGTTGCACCGCCGTACAACGGTTGGAGAATCGGCGTCTCCACTTCGAGAAACTCGCGGCCGTCGAGAAACGACCGCACGGCCGACACGAGCTTCGAGCGCGCGCTGAAGAGCGCCCGAACTTCCGAATGCACCGCGAGGTCCGCGTAGCGCTGGCGATAGCGCTGCTCCGGATCCGCGAACCCCGAGTGACGCACCGTCACTCCGTCGACGATTTCTTCCTTGCCATACGGCAGGGGACGCAGTGACTTCGCCAACATCTCGACCGTCGCGACGCGAATCGTCACCTCGCCCGTGCGCGTGCGCATGAGCGTGCCGCTCACACCCACGACGTCACCGATGTCGAACAGATCGAGGCGCGAGAACGTCTCGTCGCCCAGCTCGTCCTTGCGGAAGTAGAGCTGAATGCGACCGCTGCCATCGGTGAGATGGGCGAACGCCGTCTTGCCGTGGCCACGCCACGCGACCAATCGACCCGCGACGCGAACCGATGCCCCGCCCTCGTCCTGACCCTCGGGCATCGTCGCTGTCGCCGCCAAGGCGGAATGTGTCCGATCGTAGCTGTACGCGAATGCCGGCACGCCGGCATCCACCAGCGCGTCGAGCTTCTCGCGTCTCGCCTTCTGAACGAAGTTCAGCTCGTCGGTCACGCTGCCTCTCCCTTGTTCCCGCCCGTCTCCTTCAGGAACGCCTCGATGAACGGATCGATCCCGCCGTCCATCACCTTCTGCACGTCGGGAATCTTGAGCTCCGTTCTGTGGTCGTTGACCATGGTGTACGGCTGGAACACATAGCTGCGAATCTGGCTGCCGAAGCTCACGTCCGACTTGTTCGCATCCATCTCCGCCTTCTTCGCGATCTGCTTGTTCAACTCGATCTGATACAGGCGGTTCTTGAGCTGCTTCATCGCCGTCGCCTTGTTCTTGCCCTGCGAGCGCTGCGCCTGCGACGACGTGATCACGCCGCTGGGAATGTGCGTGATGCGCACCGCGGAACTCGTCTTGTTGACATGCTGCCCGCCGGCACCCGACGCACGGAACACGTCGATCTTCAGGTCTTCGTCGCGGATCTCGATGTTGATGTCCGTGTCCACCACCGGATAGATGAACACCGAAGCGAAGCTGGTGTGCCGTCGCGCCTGCGAGTCGAAGGGCGAAATGCGCACGAGCCGATGCACGCCGGATTCCGCCTTGAGGAAGCCATAAGCGTTGATGCCCTTGATCTCGAGCACCGCGCCCTTGATCCCTGCCTCCTCGCCTTCACTCAGGTCGAGGATCTCCACCTCGTAGCCCTTCCGCTCCGCCCAGCGCGTGTACATGCGCATGATCATCTGCGCCCAATCCTGCGCCTCGGTGCCGCCGGCGCCGGCGCTGATCTCCAGCTGCGCGTCGCGGAAGTCGTCCGGTGCCGAGAGCAGCGACCGAAGACGAAACTCCTCGAGGTCAGTGCTGATGCGCTCGAATTCTGCGTCGAGCTCCGCATCCATCTCTGCGTCCGGCTCGAGCTCCAGGAGATCGAACAGCTCGCGCGTGCTCTGCACGCGTGCGATCAGCGCTTCGAACGGCTCGACCCACAGCTTCAGCGCCTTGACCTGCTGGACGATGCCCTGCGCGCTCTCCTGGTTGTTCCAGAAGTCCGGGCTGCCCATCCGCTCTTCGAGCGCCGTCAGTTCGTGCCGCTTGTGATCGAGGTCAAAGATACCTCCTCAGCTCGGCGAGCTGATCGTCGTACGAGGACAGCAACTTGGCGCGTTCGTTGTCCGCCATTCCATTCTCCCGGGTAAGACACGAGCCGTCCGGCTTGAGG
>JAQBPV010000198.1 GCA_028287345.1 Gemmatimonadota bacterium | reverse complement strand
GACTGTCGATGGCCGCGATCAAGTCCTCGTCCGCATCTGATTTGAGGACGTATCCGCGAGCGCCGGCCTTCAACACGTCGCGCGCGAGCTCCTCCGAATGATGCATCGTCAGCACGAGCACTTCCGTTTCCGGCGCGTGCTTGAGGATTTGCCGCGTGGCGTCGAGGCCGTTCAGCTCCGGCAGGCTGAGATCCATCACGACGACGTCAGGGCGCAGCCGCCGGCTCTGCTCCACCGCGTCGCGGCCCGTCGTGGCCTCGCCACACACCTCCCAGCCCTCGTGACTTTCGAGCAGCGATCGAACGCCTCGCCGCACCACGGCGTGATCGTCGACGACGAGAATGCGGAGTGGCATCAGTCGGCGCGACTCATGAGTGGCAACCGTGCGCGAACGATCGTGCCGTGATCGCCCGACGTGATCTCGAGCGTCCCCCCGAGTTGCTCGATGCGCTCATGCATGCCGGCGATCCCCACGCCGACGCCGCCCTCGCCGCGCATGATCTGCGTGAGCGACGCGTTCGGAATCCCGCGACCTCGATCCTCGATCGCCAGCACGAGCGTCTCCGCATCACGCTGCAATCGTATCGATGCCGTCTGGCTCCCGGCGTGCCGATGAATGTTGATCAATGATTCCTGGACGATGCGAAACAATGCCGTCTCGGTATCGAGTGGCGGTCGATCGAACACATCTGGCAGCTCGAGTTCCACGGCGATGCCGCTGCGCTCCGCAAAGCCGGTTGCATACCACCGCAGCGCAGATACGAGCCCCATCTCGTCGAGGAATGGCGGATGAAGCAGGTACGATAGCGTGCGCACTTCCGTCATCGATTGCTCAGCAAGCGCAATGCTCTCGAGCAGGACGGCACGATCACTGTCGTTGAGGTCAGCGGCGGTCCGGTGCAATCGGGCGAGATGCATCTTGAGCGCGGCAAGGTCCTGCGCGGTGGTTTCATGGAGCATCTGCGCAATGCGCCTGCGCTCATCGTCCTGCGCGCGCATCAGCCGCCCGGTCAGCGTACGCATCTGATTGTATGAGTCATTCAGGTCGCGTTCCGCCGCCACGCGTGTCGTGATGTCCTCGTTGACCACCACCGCTCCGGTGATGTGCTCGTGCATGTTTCGAATGGGGACTGCGGAGTTCTGTATGGTTTTCCGCGCTCCGTCGAAGCTCTCGATGTCGAGCAGCTCATTGACGGTGGATGCGCCGTTGAACAACGCCCGCTCCGATGCCCACTCGCCCCGGGCAATTGGCCTGCCGGTGGAATGCGACCACGCCTTGCTGGCCGAATACCGCTCGCGCCCCGAGTGAATCACTCGGCCCCAAATGCGCTCAGATTCCGGATTGGTGAGAATCATGTTGCCGGCGTGATCCACGACGGCGACACCAACGGGAAGTGCATCCAGGACGAGTCGCAGGAGGCGCTCGCTGTTCTGCAACTCCTCTTCGCGGCGCTTCTGATCGGTGATGTCCTCGGCCACCCCAACCACGCGCTTGAATCCGCCGTTCGCCTCGCGCACCGGCAACGCGCGACTCCTGATCCACCGAATCGACCCATCAGGCATGACCACCCGGAACCGCTCATGAAAGGGCATGCCCTGTCGCAAGCGCTCGCCGGCTTCATCCACCCGGACACGATCGTCGGGGTGAATCGTCTCGAGAACGGCGCGAGAATTCTGCTCGAGATTCTCGAAGCTCCGGCCGAACATCTCTTCGGTCGGGCTCATGAACGTCAGTCGGTCGGCGATCGCGTCCCACACCCAGAACACCTCACGGATGCTCTCGATGATCTCGCGGAATCGCGCTTCGCTCTCCCGCAGCTCGTCGCGCTGTTGCCGAAGTGCCTGTTCGACGTCCTCGCGATCACGAATGTTCGTGAGCAGGCGCTCGACCTCTCGGGCCGCGTGGTCGGTTTCGAGGAAGTCATCGGGAGGAACATGGTACATGTTCCGGCAGACGACGCCGCGGTAGATGACCGTTGGGTGCGTGCGGATGACGTCGAGGATGAGCTCCGCCGGGAACAATCGACGATTGTATTGGCATAGCGCCAGGCAATTCAACTCCGAGAGCATGCGCCGCATGCGGCTCTCGTACTCCATCCACCGCTCGAGCCCCGTGGCGCCGCGGAGTACCCACTCTGTTTCGCCCGTGACGCGAAGCGCCGAGAACCCCTGTCGCTGCGCCTCTCGCGTAGCGTCGGCCCAGAAGGTGAACATCCAATCCGGGTCGAAGACTCCGCCCTTGAGATACGCTGCGTCCTTTCCCTCCAGCACCAATGCGTTTCCCGCGATCGCCCGGTCGACGTCGATACCCTCGGCGTACATCGCTTTTGCCACTGCCGCCTGGGACCCGTCATCACAGATATAGATGCTCTTCTCGCCACGATCGATGCCGATGCGGATGAAGGGCATGGCGACGGCAAATTGCTCCTCCTGGGTCTCATAGATCGAGCAGAGGTGGTCGTGCGGCGCGAGACCTTCGAGCGCCGCGATCAACGACGTTTCGTGGGCGATGTTCATCTTCATATGATGCTCGTCCGCAAGCGACGCGCCGAACTTTCGCGGCCAAACAACGCGTAAGGGGCCTTAAGGGTTCTCGCCGAAGAATCTCGGCACTCCACCGAATGGCGCGGGGCGGTGGAGCGCGGTCTACTCAAGGGCGAACGACGCGCTCGTCGGATTCGCGTTCATGTGTTCCGAAGTTGCTGTCCGAGGCGGGTCGAGAATGAATGAACCTGGCGAGTTCGCGCTGGAGGTCGCCGGCGTTGGGATATGGGAGGTGGACTTTGCGACCGGCGTGGTCCAATGGTCCGAGATCGTCGAACGACACTACGGATTATCACCCGGAACGTTCAGCGGAACGTTCGATGCGTTCATCGCGTGCATTCATCCCGCCGATCGCGCTGCAGTGAGGGAAACGCTCGCGAAGGCGAAGAGGACCGGGGCTGATTTTTCGACGCAGCATCGGACAATCTGGCCCGACGGAACCATCCGCTGGCTGACGACGATGGGGCGTGTGTACCTCGCCGAAGATGGCGATCCGGTGCGTGGCGTCGGCATCTCGATGGACGTCACCGACCGCCACGAGTTGGAAGTCCAGCATCAGCATGCGCAGAAGATGGAAGCGCTTGGACAGATGGCCGCCGGCGTCGCACACGATTTCAACACGCTGCTCACGGTGATCCTCGGCTATAGTGAACTGCTGTTGGTCGATGTCGACGTCAACGATGTGCGCCAGTCGGCCATCGAGGAAATCCAGAAGGCGGGTGAGAGCGCAGGGCGGCTCACGCGACAACTGCTGGCATTCAGCCGCAAGCAGATCATCGAGCCGCTGGTGCTCGATGTGAATGAGGTGGTGTCGAGCATTCGCCCGATGGTTGCGCGACTCGTGGGCGTCAGCGTGAACGTCGTGCTCGCGCTCGGTCCTGACCTCGCGCCGGTACGCACTGATCGGGGACAGCTCGAGCAGATCGTGATGAACCTCGCGGTGAACGCTCGCGACGCGATGTCGAACGGCGGTACGCTCACGATCAGGACCGCCGACGTGGTGCTCGACGAGCGCTACTCGACGACCCACCTCCCCGTGCGCCCGGGACCTTATGTGATGCTCACGATGACCGACACGGGAACGGGGATGACGCCGCAGGTGCTCGCGCACCTGTTCGAGCCGTTCTTCACGACCAAGGAAATCGGGAAAGGAACGGGGCTTGGCCTCGCGACCGTTTCTCGCATCGTCGAAGGCGCCGGCGGGACGATCAACGTATCGAGCCAGGTCGGGAGGGGTACGACGGTCAGCGTGTATCTCCCTCGAGCCGACGAAGTGCCGATCGTCGTGGAGGCGCCGACGGCTTCGCCGAAGTACGAGGGAACGGAAACGGTGCTCGTCGTCGACGATGCGGAGGCGATCCGCATGCTGGTGTGCAGGATGCTGCAGCGACGCGGCTACACGGTCCTCGTCGCATCCAGCGCGGATGAGGCACTTCGGATCTTCGAACGAAACCCGTCCATCGATGTCGTCCTGACGGATGCGGTCATGCCGGGAGCCAACGGTCCTGACTTGACGACGCAATTGATGAAGAGGCACCCGAACCTGAGGGTCATCTTCATGTCGGGCTACTCAGCGGATGTCATGAGCTACAAGGGGTTCCACAATCCCGATTTTGCGTTCCTCCAGAAACCGTTCAACTCGGATGCCCTTGCCACAAAGATTCGCGAGGTGCTCGACCGGTAGCTACCACAGGCGCGAAACGCCGTAGCCGTCGAACACACTCTCGTTCGACACCAGCGCGCCGAAGGCTGGTGCGGGCATTTCCGCGTCTATCGGAAAGAGCTTCAGGGCCGCCATCATTGTGCGGCATCCACCAACGCTCTCCATTGCGACATGCTCCCCGGACGAAACGACCCGTGCCCATGTGGCTCGGGCAAGAAATACAAGAAATGCTGCGCGGGCCACGACGCCGGGGCGTCACCGCTGCTGCGCGTCGTCGGCAAGGGCACGCGAAGCCAGATGGAGACGATCGCCGCGGAGGCAATAAGTAGCTCCGTTGCGTGGGAGGCGGACGTCACGCCGATGCCGATGAGCATCGACTCCGATCCGTCTGGTCGTCCCGCGGCAGTCATTCTCGCCGCGAACGCCGTGGTCCTCCACATGGAACTCGAGGCGCATCCGCCCTCGGACGCTCGCGGCGTTGCGATGCTACTCGCCAAGGCCATCGAGACTGTCCTGGCACGCGGAGGCGCGCCGCCCACGGAAGTCCTGATTCGGCACCCCGCGGTCGCCGTCGAGCTTCGACAGCTCCTCGGCGAGGAAACCACGGTCCTCGACGTACTCTATCTCGCGACACTTCACGATTTCGCGGAGGCGTTTCGCCAGCAGATGTCTGGAATGCCACTTCCGCCCATCTCCCACCCTCAGATGTGGGCGGCGTGGGATCTCCCTGCGGACACGCTGACCCAGCTGTTCTCGGCGGCAGCCGCGTACTACTCCGCTGCGCCATGGCTCCTCTACGGCGATGATGCGCCACTGCAGCTCGACATGCCCAACGGGTCATCCTGGTACGCCGTCGTGCTTGGTTTCGAGGAGCAGGAGATCGGTCTCGTTTTATATGAGAGTCTCGACGATTACCTCACGCTCGTCGAAGCACCGAGTTCCGAAGAGGGGTTCTCCAGGACGGAAAAGATCGTCCTCTCGCTCTCGTTCGATGCTCGTGCCGAACTTCCCAAGCCGATGCGCCGCGAATTCACGGACGCGAAATGGAGAGTCGCGGGACCGTCCGCTTATCCGAGCGTCTGGACGCTCAACACCATCGGCGGAGGTCTGTCGAACGAGCAGGCAATTGACCTGACCATGGCGCTCGACGTCATCGCGAGACTCGGGACACTGAGTGAGGCCGATGACGTGTTGATCGAGGGACTCGCACCGATATGGACCGACGAAACGTCGGGCACGATGGTCCGCTGGGCGCCCGACGACACACCTCTCTCCATCTGGGAGATTCCCCAGCAGCTCATGTCATCGCTCGCGGAGGGACAGCGCGCTGACCCGGAAAAGGCGTTCGCCTACAATCAGGACGAGGGCGTGGAAGACGCAGCGATCGTCGCCCGTTTCGCAGTGATGCATTCGGGCGACGCATCAGACGTCGACCTCTTCGTGCAGCTGATGCACGACGAGCAGGGCGTTCGACTACCGGCACTCACGGAGCTCGACCTTCGAACATTTCTCTACGACCTGCTGCCTCGGAAGACGATGACGACGAAGGAGCATGGCAACTCGATTCGCGCATCGCTGCAGCGGTTTTTCGACTATCTCGCGACGCACGATGAGCTTCGCTATCCGTGGGCGAGCGCGATCCTGAGCGACCATCTCTCGTTCGAAGATCGATGGGATACGTTTCCTGGCGGCCGACAGCAGGGCGAAGCACTCGGAGACTGGATGAGTGAGCTCTTCGAGGATTTCGACATGCGCGTGATGATTCCATCCAACGAACTTGCCGGGGTGGGCACGTGGGGCGAGACCCAGGGCGTCGCGGAAGCCAGCTTGTATTCGGCGCTCCAGCGCGAATGGCTCATCTGGCGCGACGCCGAGATCGCGCTTGGGAACGACACGCCGAAGGAGCTGTGGGATCGGCTCATCGTGCGACAGGCGGAGTGGGAGAAAGCACCGCATCCGCAGCTCGGCGGCAAATCACCGAGCGAGGAAATCGCCGCAGAGCGAGGTTCCCGCAAGCGGGCGAAAGCGCGGCCCGGTCGCCGACGGTAATTCAGGCATCACTGGTGCAGCTTATGCACGACCGCCGCGCATGCTCGAACTACCTACCTGCGCGGGCGTCGGGACGCTCGCGCCCGACTTCGTGCTCGTCTACGCGGACGGCCGGCGTATCACACGCGATGAGCTCCGCGGACGACCAGCGATCCTCGCGTTCTATCCTCGTCACTGGGACCCCGCACGAGCTCAGCAGCTCGCTCACTTCAACGCGATGGTTTCGGCTGCTCCAGAGCTCAGCGGCGATGTGCCGTTGCTCGCCGATCTCGACCCGTTCGGTGAAGCGGCGGAACAGTTCGGCGTACTCGGCGAACACGCCGTGTTCGCGCTCGACGGCGATGGCGTCATTCGTTGGAGCCACGTCGGCGTCATCAGTGCCGCGGACATCGATGCGCTGACGGACAGCTTGAGAAGCAGTTCCCTCGCTGCGCTCGAGACGACACGTGATGATGTCATCGCGAGCGAAGGGACCGACCTGCTTTTCCACCAGACTCGACGACAGTTCATCGCCACGGTGCTCGCCGCGGCAGCAGTTCTCGCCGCGACGCCCGTTGAAGCGAAGGCCGAGTCCGTCTCCAAGGCGCTCACGCCGAAAGACGTCGCGCCGATTCCCGTCTCGCTCAACGTGAACGGGCGCACCGTCCAGCTGCAGATCGAGCCACGCGTCACGCTGCTCGACGCGCTGCGCGAATACGCTGGGCTCACTGGCACCAAGAAAGGGTGCGATCATGGCCAGTGTGGCGCTTGCACCGTGCACATCGACGGTCGGCGCCAGCTCAGCTGCCTCACCTTCGCCGTGATGCACGCGAACGCGAAGATCACCACTGTGGAAGGGCTCGCGAGTAGCGACACGCTCCACCCGATGCAGGCCGCGTTCATCAAGCACGACGGCTTTCAGTGCGGCTACTGCACACCGGGACAACTGATGTCGGCGACAGCATTGCTGCGCGAACCTTGCGGCTCCGCCGACGCCGACGTCAAGGAATGCATGAGCGGCAACATCTGCCGCTGCGGCGCATATCCGGGGATCGTCGCCGCCATTCAGGAAGTCCGCGCCACGTCGAGAGGCTGATACCATGCGACCCTTCGACTACAGTGCCGCAACATCCAGCGCCGATGCCGCACGCATGGTCGCCGCCGATCCGAACGCGCGCTTCATCGCCGGTGGAACGACGCTCGTCGACCTCATGAAGCTCGAGGTCGAGACGCCTGATCGTCTCGTCGACCTGAACATGCTCGCCGAGCGAGAGCCGGCACTCGCGCAAATCAGCGAGCTGCCCGACGGTGGCGTGCGCATCGGCGCACTCGTCCGCAACAGTGACACCGCGTGGAACTCCACGGTGAAGACGCGCTTCCCGGTTCTCTCCGAGGCGCTGCTCGCCGGCGCGTCGGGACAGATTCGCAACATGGCCACCGTCGGCGGCAACCTGCTTCAGCGGACGCGCTGCTGGTACTTCCGCGACACCGCGATGCCCTGCAACAAGCGCGATCCGGGCTCGGGTTGCTCGGCCATCGCTGGCCACAACCGCATGCACGCCGTGCTGGGCACCAGCAACCAGTGCATCGCCACGAGTCCCGGCGACATGCCGGTCGCGATGGCCGCGCTAGGTGCAGTTGTGCGCGTGCGCGGTGCGCGCGGTGAACGCACGATTCCCATCACGGACTTTCACGTCACGCCAGGCACACATCCGGAACGCGAGACAGTGTTGCGCCATGGCGAGTTGATCACGGCGGTCGACATTCCTGCGCTCGCGTACGGGCAGCGCTCGCACTATCGCAAGGTGCGCGACCGCGCGTCATATGCTTTCGCGCTCGCGTCAGCAGCAGTCGCACTCGACGTCCAGGGCGGCACAGTGCGCAACGCACGCATCGCACTCGGCGGCATCGCGACGAAGCCGTGGCGTTCCATGGATGCCGAACACCACCTCGTGGGCAAGCACCCCACGGCCGACGTCTTCCGTGCTGCCGCCGACATCGCGCTCGCTGGTGCGGTACCGCGCGGCGAGAACGCATTCAAGATCGAGCTCGCGAAGCGCACGCTCGTGCGCGCGCTCACGACAGTCGCCGAGATGGCTTGATATGACAATGCGCAACGAATCAGTCGGCGAACCGATGGACCGAATCGACGGACGCTTGAAAGTCACCGGCGCCGCGAAGTATTCCGCCGAGATGCCCGCGGCGAACATGAGCTATGCCGTCATCGTGCAGAGCACGGTCGCGAATGGGCGCATCACGAAGCTCGACACGCGCAACGCGCGCGCGGTGCCTGGCGTCATCGAGATCCTCACGCACGAGAACGCGCCGAAGTTGCCGGAACAGAAGGCGAATCCGCCCGCGTCGCGCGTGCTCACGCTGCTGCAGGACGCACAGGTACGCTACAACGGTCAACCGATTGCGGTCGTCATCGCCGACACGCTCGAGCACGCGACCGAAGCGGCGCATCGGGTGAACGCGACGTATTCGTCGACGAAGCCGGTCACCGAGATGAAGGCGGGGGCGGAATACAAGCCTGCCGAGTCGATGGGCCGCAAGCCCGATTCGCTGCGAGGTGATGTGGTGGCGGGTCTCGCCAAGGCCGAGGTCCGCATCGAGCACACATATTTGACGCCGATCGAGAATCACAATCCGATGGAGCCGCACGGTACGGTCGCGGTGCCGGACGGTGACAAGCTCACGGTGTACGACTCCACGCAGTACGTCAGCGGCGATCGTGACACCATCGCGAAGACGCTCGGCCTTCCGCCCGAGAACGTGCGCCTCGTCTGCTATTTCACCGGCGGCGGCTTCGGCAGCAAGGGCTCGGTGTGGTCGCACGTGCCGCTGGCGGCGATGGCGGCGCGCGTCGTCCAGCGTCCGGTCAAGCTCGTGCTCTCACGTCGCCAGATGTATGGACCAGTCGGCGCTCGGCCCGAAACCGAGCAGAAGATCACGCTCGGTGCCATGCGCGACGGCTCTCTCACGGCGGTTCGACACGAGAGCATATCGCACACGTCGCGATTCGAGGACTTCCTCGAGCCGGCGGCCATGCAGACGCGTCTCCTCTACGAGTGTCCGAACATCGAGACGAAGCACCGGCTCGTGAAGCTCGACGTCGGCACGCCGACCTTCCAGCGCGCACCTGGTCATTCGACTGGCACGTATGCGCTCGAGAGTGCGATGGACGAACTGGCTGTCGCGCTGGACATGGATCCCCTCGCGCTTCGTCTGAAGAACTACGCGGAGAAGGATCCGGAGTCAGGGCATCCGTGGTCGAGCAAGTCGTTGCGCGAATGCTATCGTGTGGCGAGCGAGAAGTTCGGGTGGTCGAAGCGGATCGCGAAGCCGGGATCCATGCGCGACGGCAACGTGATGATCGGGTACGGCATGGCGACGGCGACATATCCGACGAATCGGCAGAAGGCGACAGCGATCGTCTATCTCACGGAGCAGGGCGGGAGGGTCCATGCACTCGTCCAGTCGGCGACGCAGGACATCGGCACGGGTACGTACACGGTAATGACGCAGGTCGCTGCCGACGCACTCGGTCTTCCGGTGGAGCAGGTGCGTTTCGAGCTCGGCGATTCACGCATGCCGCCGAGTCCGGTGTCTGGTGGTTCGATGACTGCGGCATCGACCGGTTCGGCGGTGAATGACGTGTGCAAGGAGGCGCGTCGTCGGCTCGATGCACAGATCGCTGCCGGCCAGAGTCTCGCGGCGAATCCACTCACGGTGACGTTGGATTCAGCGCCGGGTGCCGAGCGTCAGCAGTATTCGATGCATTCGTTCGGGGCGGTTTTCGCGGAAGTGCGCGTCGATCGAGATCTCGGTGAGATCCGTGTTCCGCGGATCGTCGCGGCGTATGGTGCGGGGCGCATTCTCAATGCGAAGCTGGCGCATAGCCAACTCGTCGGCGGAGTGGTGTGGGGCGTGGGTATGGCATTGGAGGAGGAGACGATCGTCGATCGTCGTACCGGGCG
>JAQBPV010000315.1 GCA_028287345.1 Gemmatimonadota bacterium | reverse complement strand
AGCGAGCAGACCACCGACTACTCCGCGAAGGTCATCTTCCTCTGCGCCTCCACGATCAATTCGACGTGGCTGCTGCTCCGCTCCGCCACGGACGTGTGGCCCGGTGGACTCGGCTCCAGCTCCGGTGAGCTCGGCCACAACCTGATGGATCACCAGTTCCGCTGCGGCGCCGAAGGCGTGATCGATGGTATGGAGGACAAGTACTACACCGGCCGTCGTCCCACCGGCTTCTACATCCCGCGCTATCGCAACCTGTTCGGCGACAAGCGCGACTACACCCGCGGCTTCGGCTATCAGGGCTCGGCGGGACGCGAAGGATGGTCGCGCGCCGTGAAGGAGCTCGGGGTCGGAGGTGAGTTCAAGGACATGATGGCGCAGCCGGGACAGTGGACCATCGGCGGCACGGAATTCGTCGAGATGCTGCCGAATCACGCCAACCAGATCTCCCTCGATACGACGAAGAAGGACAAGTGGGGCATGCCCGTCATCAAGATCGACTGCGCCTTCGGTGAGAACGAAGCCCGCATGCGAAAGGACATGATCGCCGACATGGCCGACATGCTCGAGCAGACGGGCGTCAAGAGGGTGAAGACGTACGACAACGAGTGCTTCCCGGGCATGGGCATTCACGAGATGGGCACGGCGCGCATGGGCAAGGATCCCAGGACGTCGGTGCTCAACTCGCACAACCAGGTGTGGGATGCGCCGAACGTCTTCGTCACCGACGGCTCGTGCATGACGTCGGCGGCGTGCGTGAATCCATCGCTCACGTACATGGCACTTACGGCTCGCGCGGCGGAGTTCGCCGTGAACGAGCTCAATAAGCGCAACCTCTGACCCGGGAGATCGACATGTCGACAGAAACCGAAGACATCGGCCTGATCAATCGGCGCGAAGCGATTCGCCGGGTCAGTGCGTTGCTGGGAGGCGTGGCGTTCGTTGGTGGCACGAGTCTCCTTGCTGCGTGCGAGAAGGGCGCTCCAGCGACCGACACAGCGAAGGCCGCAACGGCTGCGAAGTTCAGTGCGGAGGACATCGCGTTCCTCGACGAGATCGCGGATACGATTCTTCCGACGACGGCGAAGAGCCCGGGCGCGAAGGCCGCAAAGACCGGCGCGTTCATGGCGCTCATGGTCACGGACACCTACGGCCCTGCGGAACAGAAGCGTTTCCGCGACGGCATGCAGGCCGTCGACGACGCGAGCAAAAAGGCGAACAAGGTTGGCTTCGTTCAGGCGACGCCCGAGCAGCGCATCGCGATTCTCACGTCGCTCGACCTCGAGGCGAAGCGCGTGATGGATGGCAAGGAAGCGGCGGATCGCAAGAAGAAGGGCCTTGCTCCGCTACCTCCGGCCGAGACCGCACCCTCAGGCGACAAGTTCCTGCCTGATCAGCGCAAGGAAAACGCGCCTGGCGCCCCGGATGCGAACCCGACGACGGCGATCTCGACCGACACGCCGACGCATTACTTCCGCATGATGAAGGAGCTCGCGTGCCTCGGCTACTTCACCTCCGAGATCGGCTACACCAAGGCGATGCGCTACGTGGAATCGCCGGGCAAGTTCGAGCCGTGCATTCCGTACACGAAGGGTGAGGTCGCGTGGGCTCCGCATGCTTGATTGATGCCGGCTGATCCACTCGCTTTACCGGCAACGCCTCGACGCGTGCGAGAAATCGCACGCGTCGTTCCATTGGCACCTCACGTTCGCAGCCGAGCGCTGACGCTCGTCGATGTCACGCCCGACACACAGGCGTGGCATCGCTTCCTGTCGCGCGTGCTGTTGCTGCTCGGTGCAGGCCTCGTGCTCTCCGGCGCGGTGTGCTTCGTCGCATACAACTGGGACCGCGTCGGAGCGTTCGCGAAATTCTTGGCTGTCGAGGGTGCGATCGTTGGCGCGACGGCCGTCGCATGGAAAAAGCTGCCACGGCTCAGCGGGCAGGTTGCACTCGCCGCTGCTGCGGTATTGGTCGGACCGTTGCTCGCACTGTACGGCCAGGTCTACCAGACAGGTGCCGATCCGTACGGCCTCTTTCTCGGCTGGCTCGCGCTGATCCTGCCGTGGGTCATCGCGGCGCAATTCGGTCCACTCTGGCTGTTTGCACTTGGCCTGCTCGACGTGAGCGTGATGCTCTACTGCGGCCAGGTTCTGGACAAGGGACTCCTGCGCGATGCGCAGCCGGTCGTGATCGCGGCCATTCACCTCGTGGCGCTCATCGCGTATGAACTGCGGAGCGAACTCACGACGCGTCGCACGCCGCATATCATCGCGACCGTCGGCTTCGGTGCGCTGCTCGTCGGTGCGTCGATCTTCGTGCTGGATGAGCGCCGCACCGAAGCACATTTGCTTGCGGCGATCGCCCTCGCTGCGGCGATCATCGGCGCCTTCCACTACTATCGGCGCGTGCGTCCCGATCGCTTCATGGTGACGATCGCCGTTGCGTCGGGGCTCGCGTGGCTCGCGATTTCGATCGGCCGCCTCGTCTTTGGTGATCTCGACATGAGCGTCGCCGGTGGCTTTGTCATGGCGATCGTCGTGTTGGGCGAAGTCGCGCTTGGCCTGCGCTGGTATCGCCGCTCGACGGCGCAATGACGATGCGAGTGACGATGGGCGAGCTGATGGCGCGTCTGCGCGCGGAGAGTCTCGCGACCGACGCTGATACGGATGCTGTTCGCGCTGCGCTCACCGCCGGCGACGAACGGGAGATGCCGATGTATCTCCGCGCGTTGGTCGGCGTTGGCGCATGGGTGGCGACCATCATGCTGATCGCGTTCTTCTGGGCGCTTCACCTTTTCCGGGAGCGAAACAGCGCGTTCATGCTCGGGGCGCTCCTCATCGGTAGCGCGGCGGCGCTTCGCCGTCGGGCCAGCGGAGACTTCTGGAGACACGCGGCGATCGCAGCGAGCTTCGCAGGGCAGGGGCTCATCCTCGCTGCGGCGGACATGACGTGGCACTCGAACGTCACGACGTTCACGGTTGCGGCGCTGATGTCCGTCGCGATGATCGTCGTCTTCCCCGATCCGCTGCATCGCTTCGTGTCTGCGGCATGCATCGTCGGCGCGACCGCTCTCGCGCTGACTGCCCGCTTCGTCTCGCACCCACTCGACGTGACGGCGTTGCTCGCCGTCGTCGCGTCAGCGTGGGTATGGCGAGTGGATCTCAGGAACCGCTCTGACGAGCAGACCGAGATGCTGGCGCCAGTGGGGTATGGACTTGCGGTTGGGCTCTTTGCCCTCTGCCTGTTCGCTGCCTTCTTCTCCGCGGTCGCCGGTCGCGACTCCGCCCTGGCATTTGGTGCTCTCGCCACTGATGGCGTCGCGGTGCTGCTCGCAGTGTTCGTGGTGACCAGTCTTCGCGAGCACGACACGAGTCCGAGTAGTGCGGCCGGTGCGACGATCCTGGTGATCATCGCGCTCTTCGCCGCAGTGACGTTGAAGAGTCCCGGGATCATCATCGGCGTCTCGATGCTGCTGCTCGGTTTCGACCGTCGCAACCTGGTGCT
>JAQBPV010000477.1 GCA_028287345.1 Gemmatimonadota bacterium | reverse complement strand
CAAACAACTCGGCCGGCCCTTTCGGACCGGCCGACCTGTTCTGCCATAGCGGGGGCGGGATTTGAACCCGCGACCTTCGGGTTATGAGCCCGACGAGCTACCAGGCTGCTCCACCCCGCGCCAGTTCTTCAATAGTAGTCGCATGAGTACGAATGTCAACGAGCCCGCACCACTGAAAACCGCCCTCAAACCCGCCCCAGGAGTGCTCGAACCGCCTCCCAGATCGACGGCTCGACCTCCACGCCTTCGCTCATGCTCCGCTGCCGCGTCGCGAGCGTCCGCTCCCCTGGATATCGCACGTCGGCCCCCGTCTGATGGAGATCCTCGACGATCCGGTCCACCGACGAGTTGACCTCGTCCATGGCGCCGAGTGTCGACGGATCGAACGCGACGAACACCTGCGACTGCCCGGTCTCATCCGCGACGACTGGCGTGATCTCGTGCGTCGCCTGACCGCCCGAGAGCAGCGTCGCAATCATGTCCAGGACGACCGACAATCCCGAACCCTTCCAGTACCCAATCGGCAACAGGCGCTGCGTCCGCTCGATCGCGGCAGGCGATCGCGTCAGACGACCCTGTTCGTCATAGCCGCCGTCGACGGGAAGCTCCTGACCACGCATGCGATGCACCGACAGCGCACCGTACGAGAACTGCGACATCGCCATGTCCAGCACGACGTGCCCACCTGCCCTCGGCACGCCGATTACGAGTGGATTGTTCCCGATCCTCGGCGACGTCGCACCCCACGGCGGCAGATTCGGCAACGTGTTCGTCCAGCAGATGCCGACGACGCCGGCGTCCGCCGCCTGCCAGCCGTATGCACCGCCGCGCATCCAGTGATTCGTGTGCGCGAGAGCGACTGCGCCAACACCATGCGTGCGTGCGAGCTCGATCGCGCGATCCATGCAGCGGTGCGCATTGAGGTTGCCGGGACCGCGTCGTCCATCCCATCGCTCGAGCCCACCGAACGAGGCGACGCACTCCGGTGTCGCCGAGACGTCCACCAGTCCGCGCTCGATACACGAGACGAACAGTGGAAACCTGTTCAGCCCATGCGATGGAACACCGTCAGCGCTCGCGTCAGCGAAGAGTCGTGCGCTCAGCTCCGCGCATTCGGCTGACATGCCCGCGCGCACGAGGATCCGCCGCAGCGTGTCGTCTGCTTCTCGATACGGTATGCGCAATTCAAATTGGAATTACACCGGGGGCTGCATTCCTGACGCAAAGAACGCGGAGGCGCTGGGGGTCGCGGAGGATTCAAAAAACAATCAAGCACTTCTCAGCGTCTCTTTCTCTCGTTGCTTTTCCTCTGCGGCCCTCTGCTCCTCTGCGTCCTCTGCGGTAAATCTGCCGTCTGGTCTTCAACCGCCGAACAGCGAGACGTCACGGCGCCCGCGTCGCCGAGTCTGGCTCGGCGAACCGATATAGCAGCTCCTTGCTCCCGCGCACCATCCCGAACTCCTCGCGCGCGATCCGCTCCTGCAGCGCCGGATCGGTCTCGACCCGGCGCTTGTATCGCTTCAGCGAATCGACGACGTGCTGCAGCGAATCGATGGTGCTCACGAGCGTCCGCTTCCGCGCCCGCTGACGCATGAGATCCCGCGTACCGTACTCGCCTCCCTGCACTGCGAAGACGAGCGCGGCTATCACACCGACGCCGATCAGGACCTGCTTGATCCGTTGCGCACCACTGGAGCTCTTCTTCTTCGTTGCCACTTAGCAGCAGGTCAGTCGTTTCGGTTGGCTGTAGGCTGCAGCTTCAGCCTACATGCCGTAAATCGCGCCGCCGGGATACTCCGCCGCACCACCGAGCTGCTGCTCGATGCGCAGCAGCTGGTTGTACTTGGCGACACGATCGGTGCGCGACGCCGAACCGGTCTTGATCTGCCCGGCGCTCGTGCCGACCGCGAGGTCGGCTATGAAGGTGTCCTCTGTCTCTCCAGAGCGGTGCGAGATCACCGATAGGTACCCCGACGACTTCGCCATCTCGATTGCTTCGAGCGTCTCGGTGAGCGTCCCGATCTGGTTGACCTTGATCAGGATCGAGTTCGCGATGCCGCCCTCGATGCCGCGTGACAGACGCTCGGTGTTGGTGACGAACAGGTCATCGCCGACGAGTTGGCAGCGCTCGCCAATCGCATCCGTCAGCAGCTTCCAGCCATCCCAGTCATCCTCGGCCAAGCCATCCTCGATCGACACGATGGGGTACTGGTCGATCCACTTGGTGTAGAGCTCGACCATGCCCCCGGCATCCCGAGTTCCTTGGCCGCTCTTCTTGAACGTGTACTTGCCGTCCTTGTACAGCTCGCTCGCGGCGCAGTCGAGCGCGAGCGCGATGTCGGTGCCGGCCGAGTAGCCCGCGGCCTCGATGGCCTCGAGCACGACGGTGATGGCCTCCTCGTCGGTCTTGAGGTCAGGTGCGAAACCGCCCTCGTCGCCCACGCCGGTGCTCAGCTTCTTCTTCACCAGCACCTTCTTGAGCGCATGGAACACCTCGGCGCCCATCCGCACGCCCTCGCTGAAGCTCTCCGCGCCGACAGGAATGATCATGTATTCCTGGAAGTCGACGGTGTTCGTCGAGTGCGCGCCGCCGTTGAGGATGTTCATCATCGGCACGGGCATGGTGCGCGTCAGCGGTCCGCCGAGGTAGCGCCACAGGGGCAGCCCGAGTTCCTGCGCGGCTGCGCGGGCGCAGGCCATCGAGACAGCGAGGATCGCATTGGCGCCGAGGTTGGACTTGTTCGGCGTGCCGTCCATCTCGATGAGGGCGCCGTCGATGCCCATCTGGTCGGTCGGGTCCGCTCCGGCGAGCGCGGGCGCGATGGTCTCCTCGATGTTCTGCACGGCGAGGAGGACACCTTTGCCGAGGTAGCGCTCCTTGTCGTTGTCGCGCAGCTCCATCGCCTCGTGCTCGCCCGTGCTCGCGCCGCTCGGCACCGCCGCGCGCCCCATGACGCCACTGGAAAGGATGACGTCGGCTTCGACGGTGGGATTGCCTCGGCTGTCGAGGATCTCGCGGGCGTGGATGTCAACGATGGTGGCGGACATGAGTTCCGGATCGGAGTTGGAGGGCGCAGCGACTGCTAAATGTAGCAACAAATAGTCGCTACGCCGACCGCTCCAGACGGTGGTTCTCCACCGCGACGGACTCCCCGCTGTCGACGCCATACTCGGCGCGCAGCGAATCGGCCATCCTGCGCCAGACCTCGTGCATCAGGTCGTGGCGATGCTCGTAGTCGTACCCGGTGGTGGCCACGGGTGCGAGCAGGTGCACGTGCACGGTGCCTGAACGGACTCGCCACGCACCCTTCGGCATGATCTCGCGCGTGCCATAGACGACGACGGGCACCACGGGCGCGCCGGCTTGAATGGCGAGGACGAACGGTCCCTTCTTGAATGGCCGCAGCTTGTAGTCGCTGCCGCGCGTGCCTTCGGGGTAGACGACGACGCTCAACCCCGCCCTCACCTTCGCGGCGACGTCGGCGTATGTCTCGAACGCCGACTTCCGATTCTCACGCGCCATGAACACGACGCCGGCGCCCTCGGCGCCCCAACCGAACATCCAGATCTTTCTGAGCTCTGCCTTGGCGACGAAAGTGTATCGCGGGAGCACGGATGCGACGGCGAAGATGTCGAACCAGCTGAGGTGGTTGCTGGCGTAGACGGTTCCGCGCTCGGCATCGATGTGCTCGGCACCGTGGACGACGACCTTCACACCGCCCGCCCAGACGAGCGACTTGGCCCAGCTGCGCATGCACCACTGCTGCACGCGATTCCTGCCCTGGTCGATCTTCATCACATGCGCGAGGATGGCGATACCCCCGTACACGTGCGTCATCACCCAGAGTGTGGAAGCTGCGAGAGCCGTGCGGAACATACTGGGAAACTGATCGAGTGGTTGGACGAGGTCAACGTGGTGTACGCGATGACCGGCGTTCGTGTTTGTACGGCTGTGTACACCTTGGGGCGGGCGCTTCGCGCCCTTATGGCGCGTGAGGCTTCGCCTGCACTCATGGGGCGGCCGCTTCGCGGCCTCATGGGGCGCTCGCTGCGCTCGCTTACGGCAACTGCCACACAACTACTTCAGGTGATCGTGTCCTCGCGACGTAGGCAC
>JAQBPV010000452.1 GCA_028287345.1 Gemmatimonadota bacterium | reverse complement strand
GCGGGCACGGGCCGGCGGCGCACTAGCGTCCGCCGGCCCGTGCCGAGGTCACTCGCGCTTCGTCAGTGACGCGAGCACGATACGATACTCCTTCGCTGTGGCGTCGTATGCCACAGTGTAATTCAGCGGGTAGTAGCCCGGCTTCGCCCAGCGTGATGGCTGCGGCACGGCGACGGTCGCGTTCGGATGCGTCTCGAGATATGCCTTCGTAATCATCGGCTCGATGAAGATGAAACGGCCGTCGTACGAGCCGAAGATGAACGTCGATGTGAATGGCTTGCCATTCAGTTCCGGCGACGCGAGGTCAGTCCAGTGAAGACCCATCATCGGTATCGTGCTGGCTGCCGGCACGCCGGGTGGCGGCACATAGCCGGGTGGGACGAACGCCGCCGCGGGGAAGCTCGCGGCCTTGGCGCCCCACTGCGGATCGCTCGGCAAGATGGCCCTCTGCGCCGAATCACTCACCGTATAAAAGTGGAAATCGAAATGCGGAACGCCGTAGATCTGCACGGGGTCGTGTCCATTCGGATTCCAATCGACGGCGACATGGTCGAAGCCGGTGATCTTCGCCTCGGCAGGGAGGGGAAGGATCAACATGACCGCGGATGGCATGTTCGGCATGGGTGTCGACGGCAGGCCGGAGAGCGCCGTCTCCGAGAGCTTGATGCCGAGCGCGGTCGGGGCGCCTTCGGCGCTCAGGGTCACCCAGGTTCGTGCGGTGCCCTGTCCGAGAGCAAGCGCTGCGCCCTCGATCGTGCGCTCAGTGGTCACGGGCGCTGAACTGTCGGAGCACGCCACCGCGAAGGTGATGGCGATGGCGCCGCTCGCGGCAGCGAGCGCCGCGCGGAGACGAATCGATTGGATTGATATCATGGAAGTCACTCCTCTGCGAACATGGTCTGATTAATTGCCGACACCTGGTAAGCGACAAACGCAGCCGCGAATTTCATCGGGATGTTCAGGACGCTGACGCAAGGCTGCGCTGTCGAGGGCCGCGCGCTATCGTTGGACTGTGTTGGAGCATCCTGATTCGGAGGTCGAGCGCCTCTTTGCCGAGCTGATTGAGCTCGAGCCCGCGGCGCGTGCGCTGCGTCTGGCGCAACTCGCGCCAGACGCCGCGATCGCGAGTCAGGTGAACTCGCTGGTGTCTGCGGCCGCGCGGGCCGGCGACTTCCTCGGTGTGCTCGCCGGGTCTGTCGATATGAACGATCCGCCTCGGGTCATCGCGGGCCGCTACCGTATCGAGCGAACGCTGGGCAGTGGAGCGATGGGCGATGTTTACCTCGCCCGGGATTCACAACTCGAGCGACAGGTCGCGCTCAAGATCCTGCGCATCTCGACAGGCGACGGGTACACGGCGCAGGCCGGACTCGTTGCCGAGGCGCGGGCAGCCGCGCGGCTCGATCATGCGCACGTTGCGACGGTCTACGACGTGGGAGAAGACGCCGAGGGCCGGCTCTTCATAGCGATGGCATACTACCCGGGCGAAACGCTTCGCGACCGCATCGAGCGCGGTCCTCTTTCCGTTGGTGATGCGGTGCGCATCGCAGCACAGGTCGCCGATGCGCTCGCCGCGGCGCACGACGCCGGAATCGTCCATCGCGACGTGAAGCCTGCGAACGTGCTGTTCGACGCAGTCGGCGCTGTCAAGCTTGCCGACTTCGGCGTCGCCAAGCGTCTGGGACACCAGAACACGATTCCCGGATTGGTCGTCGGAACTCTGGCGTACATGTCACCGGAACAGGCACGCGGCGAACAAGTGGATGGCCGAAGCGATCTCTGGGCCCTCGGTGTGATCCTGCACGAGATGCTCACGGGACGTCGGCCTTCCGCCGCGCCTGATGTCGCCGCGCTGCCGGAAGGCGCACTGCGCTTGCTGGTGCCGGCGTTGCTCTCGATCGATCCGCACACCCGTCCGGCACACGCGAGCAGTGTGCATCGCACGCTCTCGGCGCTCATGACTGGCGACGCCTCGGTCGTCGCGATGTCCGCCGAAGTGTCGCTCCGTGCGCTGCCGAGCGCGGTCACGAGTTTCGTGGGACGCGAGCCGCTACTCGCTCTCGCTCGTTCGCTGTTGGCGGAGACACGGTTGCTCACGCTCACAGGACCCGGAGGCACCGGCAAGACGCGGCTCGCACTCCAGGTGGCGGCCGAGGTGCGCGCGTCGTATGCGGATGATGTGTGGTTCGTACCACTGGCTGACATTGCCGATCCGGCGCTGGTGCCAACGAGTATCGCGCGGGTTTTGGGAATCCGCGACGCCATTGGAGCACCGGTGGCGGACCGCGTGCTCGCAATGCTGCGTGCGAAGCGAGCGCTTCTCGTGCTCGACAACTTCGAACATGTTCTCGACGCGGCTTCGTTCGTGGCACGTCTGCTCGCCACGTGTCCCGATGTAACTGTGCTGGTCACCAGCCGGGCACCTCTGGCGATTCAGGGTGAGCAAGAGCTTCCGATACCGCCGCTCACGACGCCCGCGCGCCTCGATGCAAACGCCGCGGAGAGCGAGGCCGTGCAGCTGTTCGTCCAGCGCGCCCGAGCTGTGCGCCCGGATTTCGTACTCGACGAGAAGACAACGGAGATCGTCGCCGAAGTCTGTCGCCGGCTCGATGGCTTGCCGTTGGCCGTGGAGCTCGCGGCGGCACGCGCGAAGCTCCTCTCGCCGCGTGTCATGCTCGCGCGTCTCGAGAACCGGCTCGACGTGCTGCGCGCCGACGAGCGCGACAGGCCGGCGCGGCATCGTACTCTGCGAGAGGTGATCGACTGGAGCTACGTACTCCTCACCGACGACGAGCGCGCGCTCTTCACTCGGCTCGCCGTCTTCGGCGGTGGCATCTCGATGGAGGCGGCCGAGGCAGTCGGTGCCACGACACGAGCGTTGGACCTGCTTACGTCACTCTGCAACAAGAGCCTGCTGCGTCACGAGGAACAGCCCGATGGCGAGTCGCGATTCCTCTTCCTGGAAACGGTGCGTGAATTCGCGCTCGAACGTCTGCGCGAGGCAGGCCACGATTCATCGGCGCGCCTGGCGTTCCGCGCCTGGTGCATCGCGTTTGCCGAGCGCGCCACAGCCCATCTCCGTGGGTCGTCGCAGCTCGAGTGGTTCGACCGGATCCAGCGCGAATATGCGAATTTGCGTAGCGCGCTCGACGACGCCATCGCCGAAGGCGCATCCGGCCTCGCAGATGCGGCGCGACTCGGCACTGCGCTGCACCGTTTCTGGCTGAGCCGCGGCCCCCTGCGCGAAGGTGTCGATTACCTCAGACGCATCGTCGCCGCAAACGACAGGCTCCCACGCGACAGCGATGAGGCGCTTCCGCTCGCCACTCGTGCGAAGCTCTTCAACGCGGCGGCGCTGATGGTGAGCTCACTCAGCATGTTCCCCGAGATGCGCGACCTGCTCACTCGTAGCCTTGCGCTGCATCGCGAAGCCGCCGACGATGCGGCGATTGCCGTGACGCTGAACAACCTGGGTTGGGCGATCTGGATCATGGGCGATCTCGATGGCGCTGAGTCGCTTTCGACGGAGGCGCTGGAAATCCATCGCCAGCATGGGGACGAACTCGGCATGGCGCTCTCGCGCAACAACCTGGCGTGGATCGCAATGGAGCGCGGACAGTACGCGATCGGTGAGCAGGGTTTCATCGATGCCATAGCGATTCATCGTCGTCGTGGCGATCAGCGTGCCGCTGGATTCTGTCTCACATGGCTTGGGTTGCTCGCGACCCGACTCGGTGATTACACTCGCGCTCTCGCGTTGCACGCGGAGGCGCTGGCGATTCCGGCGTCACTGACGGGTGACGGATTCCGGATGCTCTGCCTGATTCGCGTCGCCGGTCTTCGTCACACGATGCGCGAGCCTGGTGATCACGTCGCGGACGTCGAGGCCACCTACCTGCCAAGGCTTCGTGAATGGGGCGGGCTCTGGCCGATCGCTGCAGGCCTCGCGGAGCTCGGCGCGATGCTGCTCGATGTCGGGCACCTCGATGGCGCGCGTGCAGCGTTCGAGGAGGAAATCGACATCCGGCGCCGCATGGGCGCGACGCAGGGCATGGCAGAGGCGCAGGTGCTGCTTGCGACCGTGCACCATCGTCAGGGAGATCGTGCTAGGGCAACCGCCCTGCTCACCGAGGCGATGGTAGGTGCCAGGCACATGGGCAGCCTGCCAACTGCGCGTGCGGCAGAACGCGCGCTCGCCGATCTAGGCGTTTCCTAGAAGGCGTTCGTCGAACGTTCGCCAGCATTCGACGATCTTGCCCGCGGCGAAGCGCATGACCGCGGTCTCCTGAACGCGCACGCGTGCGCCGCTCTCCTCCACCGTCACCATCGTCGTGTGGCAGACGACGAGGTTTCCTTCACTCGAGAGCAGGTCGATGGTCCATGCGGCTTCTGGGAAACGAGCACGCCGTGCGGCGAACGAGGCGAGGAATTCCGCTCGTGAGCGCTCACCGGTGCTTCCATGTTCCACGAAATCGTCGGCAAGGCAACGGCTGGCGTCATGCGACGAGCCGCGGAAGAGGACTTCCTCGACGAACGCGTAGTACTGTCCGATCTGCTGCTCCGTGCGCAGTGCGTCGACCTGACGGTTGGGTGGTGTTCGCTGCACGTCACTCCGGTGTGGCGGTCACGAGTCCTTCTCACTTGGCTCTTGCTTGCCTAGGCGAGAAATGCGCTCCACTTTTTCACGTGAGGCCCCGAACGGCGAGCCGATGGATCTGACTGAGTCCCAATCCGACATCACGCTGTACCTTCGCAAATGGCGCGCGGGCGACAGCGGTGCGCGCGACGCGCTGCTGTCGCGGGTCTATGATCAATTGCGGCGGATGGCGCGTGCGCGGCTGCGCGGCGAGCGGCCCGATCACACATTGGACACGTCGGGGCTAGTCCACGAAGCGTATCTCCGCCTGGCGGACGCCGGCGCAACGGATTGGCAGGATCGTGCGCACTTCTTTGCCGTCGCCTCGACGGCGATGCGCCGGGTCCTGATCGATCACGCGAAGCAGCGTCAGGCGGAGAAACGCGGCGGTGGACTCGTGCGCGTGGATCTCGACAGCGTTCACCTTGGCGACGCTGTCGTTGCCGCTACCTCAGACCCCGACGCGCTCCTGGCCCTGGACGATGCGCTCGCGAAGCTCGAGCTCGTCCATCCGCGTCAGGCGAAAGCGCTGGAGCTGCGATACTTCGTCGGGTTGACGCTCGAGGAAGCGGCCCTGGTGTTGTCCACTTCGGCGCCGACGGTGCTGCGTGACTTGCGGTACGCGCAGGCGTGGCTCGCGCGCGAACTGGCCTGACGCTAACTGTCCGAGGCGTAGACCTCGACCTCGGCGGCGCCGTCCCGCCCGTACTTCACGTACATGAGCCAGGGACGGCAGCAGACCTGGCAATCTTCCACGTACTCCTGATCGTTCCCGCTGCCCGGGTCGAGCGCGACTTCATTCGCCTCGCCGCAGTGGGGACAATAGACGATCGCCTCCGTTTCGGCGGTGCCGTCGCCGAGCGGAAACTGCGTTTCGATCTCCTCTTCGGTCCAGTCCTCGTCCTCGAAATCCGTCATGGCAACAAGTTGGGCGCACCGGGCGCGTGTTCAGAAGGCTGTCCTTCAAAACTGAAACATGGGCGTCCACAGATGTGGACACCACGATGCATGTACCAAAGCTAAGTCATTGTAAAACGGGAAGTTGTAAAACGACAAGAACACGGTGCATCCGATGCTTCTGACGGTGTGTGAACCATCGCACACCCAGGAGCCCACCCATGTCACATCGTTCTTCGTTCCTCGTCGGCGTCCGCGCAAGCGCGGCGCTCCTGTTACTCCTCGCCGTGGACGCCTGCTACAGCAAGCGCGTCACGCGTATCGAGCCCTCTGCAGTTACAGACCTCTCAGGGCGCTGGAACGATACGGATTCACGGCTCGTGGCCAACCAACTGGTCGAGCAGACGCTTGCTGCCGGATGGGCCAAGCGCTACACCGACCTCCACGGCGGGGAAGCGCCAACCGTCATCGTCGGAACGTTCTCGAATCGCACGCTCGAGCACATCCAGCTGGGCACGTTCGTGAAGGACATCGAGAGCGCGCTCATCACCACCGGATCGGCCCGCGTCGTGGCATCGGGCGCCGAACGCGCGGAGCTTCGCGCCGAGCGCAAGGACCAACAGCAGTACTCGCGTGCCGATACCCGGACGCGTCCCGGTCAGGAGATGGGCGCACGCTACGCACTCACCGGCGAGCTGCAGGCCATCGAGGATGTGGACGGGCGCGAGCGCGTCGTGTTCTACCAGGTGGATGCGGCGCTCGTCGACCTCGAGACGAATACGAAGGTCTGGGTCGGCCAGCACAAGATCAAGAAGTACGTCGAGCGCGCCCGCTTCGGGCTCTGACACCCATTCCCGGAGACCCTACCATGTCGAACTCCAAGTTTCCCCAACTCGCGCCGACCATCTTCATCACCGCGTTGCTGGCGTCGTGTGCGAACCCGAAGCGTGTGGACGAAGTTCCCCTCACGCTGATGCAGAATGGCGATCGCGTCGCATCACCGACGCGCGCCGTCGACGGCGCGACGACGCAGGCGCTCGAAGCACGCATCGCCGGCCGTGAACGTCGCGATTCGCTCAGCGCGGTCGCCTTGGCGAACTGCGCTGCCGACATCTGCGCTGCACTTGGCCGAGGCGAGGTCGCGCTGGGCATGACCGAGGCGCAGCTCCTCGTGACGACGCGCACGACGGACATCGCGTGGGTGGCGCGGCGCAGCGGAGGCGTGGAAGTACTCTCGCCGCGCGACGCCGATGCAGGCCCGAGCGACATGATCGCTCCGCTCGCACTCGTGCAACTCGCTGGAGGCCGCGTGTCGAGCATCGTGTATCGCGAGCCGCAGGGCCTGCGCACGGTGAGCAGTGCAGCGGACGCGAACGACGCGAGTCGGATGCGCGCCGCGTCGCTGGTGAAGGAAGGCGACGCCCTGGCCGTCGCCGGGGACTTTACCTCGGCACTGGATCGCTACGATCGCGCGAGCGTCGTCACGCGCGCCGATCCGGAGCTGCAGTACAAGATGGCCATGTCGCTCGACAAGCTGCTGCGGCCCATCGAAGCACAGCTGCGCTACCAGCTGTTCCTGAACCAGCTCGAGATCAATCGCATCGAGGCAACCGGCAACGCGAACGCGAAGCTTGCCGACGCCATCGTGCACGCCCGTGAACGGCTCATCGTCCTCGAGAAGAAATAGCACCACCTCCTCACCACGCGTCAGATGCGCACCCCCACCATTGCGCGACGTATTCGAAAGCTGGCCGCCAACGCAACGATGTCCGTCGCGCTGGCTGGCCTGTCCGCCTGCGGGATGCTGCGAGCGACGGTGGGCGCATACGAGACAGGGCCCAACGGCATTTCGCGTCCGCAACAGCGTCTTCGCGAGGCGCTCGTTCATGCGGACTTCACCACGGCACTCGGCTGGCGTGAGGACGACGCGCTGTTGCGTGCCCTCAACGTCGGTGTGAGTAGCTACTACGCGTCGCAGTTCACGCGCAGCGCGGCGGTGCTCGACTCTGCGGCACTCCTGGCCGACGACCGCATCACCGTGAGCATCTCGAAGAACGCGCTGTCCATGGTGACGAACGACATGGCGCGCGCCTATCAGCCGAGGCGCACCGAGCGGCTGTTCATTTCGTACTACGGTATGCTTGCGTTCAGCCGTCTCGAGCAGTGGGAAGACGCCGCAGTCGAGGCGCGCAGGTTGACCGCGCTGCTCGAACAGTACGCCGCTGATCGGACAGACGCCGAGCGCGCGACGCACGCGACGATGCACTATCTGGCGGGTGTGGTGTTCGAGCGGGCAGGTGAGCGTGAAGACGCACAGGTAGCGTATCGGAACGCGACCGCGCTGCTACCTGCAGCGTGGGACAGCTCAGTCGCTGGTCGCGCAAAAGGCGATGGCGAGGTGCTCGTCGTCATCGAACGCGGGTTCGTCGCGCATCGTGCGACGGAGTCGATCAACGTGTTCTTTCACGACTCTGATGGCGATTCAGTACATGGGCCGCGGCATCGCGATCACGAGTACGTGCGAGACGAAGATCACGATGATGACGACAACGGCTACTGGCTGTCCATCGCGCTGCCGTCCGTGCGTCGCTCGCATCGGTCGGCAGGCGAGCCGACGATGTTCGTCGATGGTGCGAGTGCAGTGGGATCGCGGTTGAGTACCCTGATCGACGATGCCGTAACGGCCGATGAGCAACGCGAGCGTGCGTCGTTCCTTACGAGGGCGACGGCACGTGCGGCGGCGAAGTACGTCGTCACCAAGGCGGTAAAGGACAAGAAGGGCGAGGTGGCCGGCTCGATCGCGAACATCGGTGCGTCGCTGCTGGAGCGCGCAGACATCCGATCGTGGCATCTGCTGCCGCAGGAGGTGACACTGCTTCGCGTGCGCGTGCCGGCGGGCCAGCACAGCCTTCAGGTGGCGATCGGCGCGGTGTCAGCGCGTGTCGATGTCGGGCCGGTGAGCGTTCGCGCTGGGCTCACGACGATCGCGGCGGTGCGGCTCTGGAACGAGCCGGCACCGCCGCTGATTGCCATCAAGTAGCGAGCCTGCTCTTCACATCGGATGCTCGCCCGGCTTGAGCATCTTGGCGTTCGCCTGTGCCTTGAGCGCGAGCTCGGTGGCGAGGAAGCAGTGCGCCTGCGGCATCGCTGTTTCGGTGCGATTGAGCACGTCGTCGACGAGTTGCCTTCCGTACGGCAGCGGCGTGTCGCCGCAGGCAATGCGCTGCACGCCCTTGCCGTCGACGAGGAAGAGATGGTTGCCTCCCTTCTCACCGCCGATGTCGACGTACTTGCGCAGCTCGATGTAGCCGTCGGTGCCGAGGATGGTGAGTCGTCCGTCGCCCCAGGTGGGCAGGCCAGCGGGGGTGAACCAGTCGCAGCGGATGTAGCCCGTGCCGCCATTGCCGCGCACCATGACGTCGCCGAAGTCCTGGAAGTCCGGATGCTCCGGATGCCGAACGTTGCGCACCTGCGACGACACGACCTCACCCTTCGTCGAGCCGGTGAAGAAGAGGAACTGGTCGAACTGATGTGACGCGATGTCGGTGATGATGCCACCGTACTGCTTGGGATCCCAGAACCAGTCTGGGCGCACGGGGGGATTGATGCGGTGGGGTCCCAATCCAACCGTCTGGATGACGGTGCCGATGGCGCCCGCCTTGACCAGGTCTCCCGCCTTGACGGCCGCGCCGACCTCGAGACGCTCGCTGTACATGATCGAGTAGATGCGCTTCGTCGACGCTTGCACCTTCCGTATTTCGGCGAGCTGCTCGAGCGTCGTGATGCCCGGCTTGTCGGACATGTAGTCCTTGCCGTGCTGCATCACGCGGAGGCCGAGCGGTCCGCGCTGTACGGGGATGATCGACGACAGCACGAGCTGGATCGAAGGGTCCTCGAGAATCGCGCGCTCGTCGTCGACGATCTTCGCGTTCGGATAGCGCTTCGCGAATGCTGCGCGAAGATCCGGCTCCTTCGCGTGAAACGCGACGAGCTCGCCACCTCCGCGGACGACCGAGTCCACCTGGCTATTGATGTGGCTATGGTTGATGCCGATGACGCCAAAGCGAATACGCGCTTCGGCCTTGCCGCGCGATGCCGTATGTACCGCCGCCCCGAGCCGACCGGGGATCAGGGCTGATGCCGCCAGTCCGGCGACGATTCCAGCGGAAGCTTTCACGAGGTCGCGCCGACTCAAGTCATCCATTTTGTTGCACTCTGCTTCTGAGGTTGCATTGAGGATGCGCCGGAGTGGAATCAGAAGCAAGTTTGCCGCGCCCATTTCTCGTCATTCGCCTCGTCCCGCGCCCATTCGCGATGCATCCCTTCCTGATTCTGCTCGTCGGCATGGTGGTGATCCTTGGCGCGATCATCGTGCTGCGACTGAACGCGTTCCTCGCGCTCATCGGTGCGGCGATCATCGTCAGCTTTCTGGCGCCCGGCCTGCCGGGGCTCAAGATCGCACGCGTCGCGGAGGCGTTCGGGCGAACGGCGGGGAGCATCGGCATCGTGATCGCGCTGGCGGCGATCATCGGCACGGCCATGACCGAGAGCGGCGCCGCGGATCGCATCGTCAGCGGGTTCCTCAACGTGCTCGGGGAGAAGCGAGACGCGGTTGCCCTGAGTGCCACGGCATTCATTCTTTCGCTGCCGGTGTTCTTCGACACCGTGTTCTTCCTGCTCGCTCCGCTCGCGCGGTCGATGTACGGCCGCACCAATCGCAACTACCTGAAATACCTGCTGGCGATGTCGGCGAGCGGCGTGGCGACACACACGCTCGTCCCGCCGCATCCCGGACCGCTGGCCGTCGCCGATACGCTTGGCATCGACCTCGGCGTGATGATTCTCGTCGGCATCGTCGTCGCCCTGCCTTCGGCGATCGTGGGATACTTTTTCGGCGCGTGGATCGATCGGAAGATGCCGATCGTGATGCGTCCGCGTCCTGGCGAGGAGCTCGACGTGCCGCTCACGGACAACCTGCCGCCGCTGCTGCCGTCGGTGTTGCCGGTGGTGATGCCAGTGCTGCTCATCTCGATGAGCACGATCGTCGACGCGCTCAGACTGTGGTCTCCTTCGCACGAAGACATCTGGTCGAAGATCCGGCCCTTCACCTCGGTGATCGGCAATCCAAACCTCGCGCTACTCCTCTCGGCGGTGGCGGCGATGCTGCTCTATCACCGTCAACGGAAGCCGACGCGCGAGCAGATGGCGAGCATGGTCGACTCCTCGCTGATGGGTGCGGGCGTCGTGATCCTGATCGTCGCGGCGGGTGGCGCGTTCGGGGCGATGCTCCAGGCAGCGCAGATCGGGCCGGCCATTCAGCGCGGATTCGCGCACATCGGCGGTGGCTCGGGAATCGATGTTCTGCTGCTCGCCTTCGCGGTGACCTCCGTGGTGAAGGTGGCGCAGGGGTCGAGCACGGTGGCGATGATCACGGCGGCCGGCATCATCGGCGCGATGATCCGCGGCACGACGTTGCCGTTTCACACTGTGTATCTGGGGACGGCGATCGCGGCCGGATCACTCGTCGGCTCATGGATGAACGACGCGGGCTTCTGGGTGTTCAGCAAAATCGGCGTGGTGACCGAGGTGGAGACGCTGCGTTCGTGGTCGCCGTTGGTGGCGGTAGTTGGAATGGTGTCGTTGTTGACGACTTTGCTCATGGCGACGGTGTTCCCGCTGCGCTGAGAAACAGCAACTGACTGACTTGAATCATGTGAATTTGTTGGAATCACACCTTTGCACCGAGTAGAACTCCTCTCGGAGGAAAAATGCCGGCTCAGCAGAGTCAAAAGCTTTTTTTCTCTTTGCATCGAAGCATCCATGTGGCGATGTGCCTCTCGACGACGCATGGAGCAAATTCCAAAAACTTCACATGATTCAAGTCACGGAAGTCGCCCAGAAATGCTCTTTCGGCCCGTTACAAATCCTCTCTGCTGAACGCGCCATTCACCAACCGCCAGATGCCGAGCGAGTTCTTGCCGCGCAACGCCACCGGCAGCGACGCCTCTGGGAAATTCTGATAACAAACCGGCCGCGCGAACCGTGTGATCGCCGCGGTGCCGACAGACGTCGTCCGCGAATCGCTCGACGCCGGATACGGCCCGCCATGCTGCATCGCATGACCAACCTCCACACCCGTCGGAAAGCCGTTGAATAAAAGACGTCCCACCTTTCGCGTGAGAATCTCCACGAGGCGCGCATGTGAATGCAGCTCTTCCGCCGTTCCGTGAATCGTCGCCGTGAGCTGGCCCTCGAGTGCCTCTGCAATGCGCTCGAGCTCCATGTAGTCGCTCGCTGCGACGACCACCGACACAGGGCCAAACATCTCCTCGCGCAATTCGGGATCAGCGAGAAAGTGCGCGCCGTCCGTGCGCAGCAGCGCCGGCTGTGCGCGCAGCGCGTCGTCGCCGCTGCCACCGCGCGCCAACACCTCCGACTTCGCACCCGCGCGCTCGACAGCGTTCGTGTAGCTCTCGCGCAATTGACCATACAGCATCACTCCGGGCTGGAGCTTCTCCACCTGCGCCGCGAGGTCCGACGCCAGCTTGTCGAACACGACGCCGCGCACGCCGACGATCACGCCAGGATTCGTGCAGAACTGTCCGACGCCCATCGCGATCGCCTGCGCGAGACCCTGTGCCAACATCGCCGAGCGATCGGCCATCGCGGACGGCAGCAGGAACACTGGATTGATGCTGCCCATCTCGGCGTACACTGGAATCGGGTCGGGACGCGCCGCAGCGGCATCGAAGATTGCCCGACCGCCGCGCAGCGAGCCAGTGAATCCCACCGCCATGATTCGCGGATGACGCACCAGCGACAGGCCGACCTCGTACGACCACCCATGCAGCAGCGAGAACACGCCGGCTGGCACATCGGCCGACGCTGCGGCGCGAGCGATTGCGCCAGCCGCCAACTCGGACGTCCCTGGATGCGCGGGATGGGCCTTGAACACCACGGTACAACCAGCCGCGAGCGCCGACACGGTGTCGCCGCCGGCAACCGAAAACGCGAGTGGAAAATTGCTCGCGCCAAACACCGCTACCGGCCCGAGTGGCACGAGCATGCGACGCAGGTCGGGCTTGGGCAGCGGCGTGCGCGATGCGTCGGCGGTGTCGATGCGCGCCTCCACCCACGACCCTTCGTCGAGATGGTCGGCGAAGAGCCGCAGTTGACTCACCGTGCGACCGCGCTCGCCCTCCAACCGCGCCATCGGCAGCCCAGTCTCGGCACTCGCCCGCTCGAGCAGTGGTGCGCCCAGTGCGATGATCTCGTCAGCGATGGCGCGGAGAAATTTCGAGCGCTGCTCCGACGGTGAGAGTGCATAGGTCCGGAACGCGTGCTCTGCCTGGGCGACTGCGGCGTCGACGTCCGCACTGGTCGCTTCGGCGAACGCCGGCTCCAGCTGCGCGCCGGTGCTCGGATCCGTCGCGTTGAACGTCACGTCGCCAGGCGCTGAATACGCCCCTCCGATCACGTTGCCGCCAATGAGCTCCATCTATCGGTCTCCCGTGCGTTCAGATATCAGAAAAGTGAATGACAGCGTCCATGGGTGGCGAGCCGAGCTCCTCGCACGCAAGCTTTGAATATGATCAAGTCACCGCCTCTTCCGCCCCTTGAATCGGTACTCGGTTCAGCGGCCTCCGTGTCCGCCGGACGAATTTCGGGCGACGGCCCTGCCGGCGCGCTTCCACTCACGCCGGAAATGCTGCGCAATTCGCCGAGCGGCGATCTGTTCGGTCTCACGCAGAACGTGGGGATGGGCTGGAACGCTGCGCAATTGCAGGGCCCCGAGTTTCTCATCATCAGCACGATGGGCGGACTGCGCGCCGAAGACGGTCATCCCATCGCGCTCGGCCTGCACACCGGTCATTGGGAGCTCGGACTCCTCGTGCGCGAAGCCGCGGAGACGCTTCGCGAGGGCGGCGCCGTCCCATTCGCGGCGTATTGCAGCGACCCCTGCGACGGACGCACGCAGGGAACCACGGGCATGTTCGACAGCCTTGCTTACCGAAACGACGCGTCGATCGTGATGCGCCGGCTGATCCGTTCCTTGCCGACGGCGAAGGGTGTGATCGGCATCGCGACGTGCGACAAGGGACTCCCCGCGACGATGATCGCGCTCGCCGGCACGCGAGGCCTTCCGGGGGTCGTCGTACCCGGCGGAGTGACGCTGCCCGCGCAAGGCGCCGAAGACGCGGGACAAGTACAGAGCCTCGGCGCCCGATTCTCGCGCGACCTGGTGACGCTCGACTATGCGCAGGAAATGGGCTGTCGTGCGTGCGGATCGTCTGGTGGTGGTTGTCAGTTCCTCGGCACGGCGGCAACGTCGCAAGTGGTGGCTGAGGCGTTCGGGCTCGCGCTGCCACACAGTGCGCTCTCGCCATCCGGCGAACCATCGTGGCTCGAGCTCGGCCGGCGGTCGGCGCTCGCAT
>JAQBPV010000448.1 GCA_028287345.1 Gemmatimonadota bacterium | reverse complement strand
TCGAAGCAGGATGGGGCTGGATCGAAGGTTGGTCCGCTGCGGTGCGCGCGGGCGCACATCGCACGGAGACGGCGGCGCAGAAGCCGATCGCCATGGGTGCGACGCTCAACGCAGATCATCTCTCGCTCGACTACGCGCTCGAGTTCTTCGAGGGCAGTCGCTACGCACACCACCTCTCCATTCGCTGGCGCTGACGATGCGCACTCGACGCCCGCTTCTCGTCTCGACGATCGTTCTTTCCGCATTGGTCGCATGCTCGCAGCCGCTCAAGCTCGCGCGCGACGATTCACCCGTCGTTCTCTCGCACCAGACGATCACCGCGCCGAACCCCGCCGAGCCGGGGCCGCTGAAGGTGAATCGCCTCTACTACGGCAGCGGCAACGACAGACAGCGCTCCATCTTCCGCGACTCCGTCACGATGAAGACGAAGCCGGTGGACGTCTCGCCGTTTGCGTCGGTGGCACCGGACAACGCGGATGCTCGCAAGAATTACTGGGGCTTCGACATGAAGGCCGTGCCGCTGAACGGGCGCGTCTGGTATCCCGAAGGCCCTGGCCCCTTCCCTCTCGTGCTCGTGGTGCACGGCAACCACAACTACGAGGACCACTCCGATCCGGGATACGGCTATCTCGGCGAGCTGCTGGCGTCGCGCGGCTTCATTCTCGTTTCCATCGACGAGAATTTCATCAACGGGTTGCAGGGAGAAAACGACGGTCGCGCATGGCTGCTCCTCAAGCATCTCGAGGCGTGGAAGAAGTTCAACGACTCCACGGGCAGCCCGCTGTACCATCGCGTCGACATGAACAACATCGCGCTGATGGGCCACTCGCGCGGAGGTGAAGCCGCGCCGCTCGCCGCGACGTTCAACAAGCTCAAGTTCTACCCCGACGACGCCAAGCAGAAATTCGGCTTCGGCTTCAACATCAAGTCGATCGTCTCCATCGCGCCGGTCGACGGACAGTACAAGGCGGCGGGACAGTTCACGCCACTCGAGAACGTGAACTACCTCGTGATCCATGGTTCGCACGACGGCGACGTCTCGACCTTCCACGGACTTCGCCAGTTCGAGCGCTTGCGCTTCACCGACGGCAAGCCCTGGTTCAAGTCGGCGTTCTACATGTACCGCGCGAATCACGGGCAATGGAACACCGTGTGGGAGAACAAGGACGACGGCCCGCGCAGCGGACGCTCGCTCGACCTGCGCGCGCTCATCTCGCCCGAAGAACAGCGCCAGTTCGGCAAGCTGGTCATCTCGGCGTTTCTCGAGGCGACGCTGCACGACAAGAAGGAATACCTGCCCATGTTCCGAGACCATCGCACCGCCGGTCACTGGTTCCCGAAGACGATGTACATCACGCGCTTCCAGGAGAACGGATACACGCCGCTCGCCGAGTACGACGAGGACATCGACGTCACGACGGGAACGGTGGCCGGCGTGAGCCTCCTCGGCGACAGCCTCGCGACGTGGAAGGAAGGCGTACTGCCGTATCGCTCGCGCGGCGACGACCAGCGGCACAACGGCGTGTGGCTCGGCTGGAACAATCGCATCGCTGGATCGGATACGACGAAGCTTGGCAAGCCGGCGTCGTACACGATCACGATTTCCGATTCACTCCGCGCTGCTCGAAAGCCGGACTACAACAGCGCTGTGTACCTCTCGATGGCGGCGACGAACGACAAGCCTGGACCGCGCGCTGCTCCGAAGGATTCAACGATCAAGCCCGATACATCGAAGGAGGGCAAGGCGCGTGCGGCGCGCGTTGCCGATTCGACGCGAAAGGCCAACGAGGCGCAGGGGAAGGTTGGTCCGGACACGATTCCCATCGAGATCACGGTCGAGATGGTGGACTCTGCCGGCCACTCGGCGCGATTGCCCCTCAGTCGCTTCGGCACCATCCGCCGTCCGCTCGACACGAAGGTGTTTCGCCGCGACGGGCGAGACGATCAGCGCTTCGCCACGACGTTCGAGCTCGTGCCGCAAACGTACGTGATGCCGCTGGCGGACTTCACGAAGATCGCGCCGCAATTCGACGCCGGGCGAATCACGACGATTCGACTGCTGTTCGACAAATCGCCCGCTGGGACGGTGGTGTTGTCGGATGTCGGGTGGTCGACGAAGATCGATCCGGCGTTCCTCGCGTCGCCTCTACCCTAGCTGAAAGACACTTTAGTGCCGCGCGGTTGGCGCGACGCCAAGCGGTCACCGATGAGAACAAATTCCACAAAATTCACATGATTCAAGTCAATTGGTTCAAAAACAACAACACCAAAAGCTTGACTAGAATCATGTGAATTGTTTGGAATTGCATCGCTGTAGGGCGATAAGCTCGCACCGGTGAGCGGTGTCAGAAGAAGCAGCTCCCTCGGTAGGGGCTACCGACGGTTCGGCAGCCGCCTGTTGTCGCCACGCAGTGGCCGCAGGTAGCCGTCCACGTCCACGTACTGGTCGGCGAACGTGCGTGCGTATTCGTCTCCCGACGGCACCATGGCCCACGTGTAGCCGCCGCCAATGAACTCGCGCGTGTTGCGTACGTCCGCGGCGATGTCCACTTGCCATCCCGCCTGCGAGCGATGGAAGTGATGCGTCGAGACGAACGGCGTGCTCGTGTAATACAGGATCGCGATGTCACCGCGCTCGACGATCACGTACTTGTGCCCGTATTCCGAGTACAGGATGAAACTCGCGTACGGCGCAGTGATGGGGAACCTGCGGAGTACCGGTGCAGTCGCCGCAGTGTAGACAGGCAGGTCCGGCTGGTAAAATCCGTCGCGCAATGCCTCGAGGTACCTGTGATGCGCGGCGGCGACTGTGGGTTGTGGGGCGAAGCGAGCGAGCGCCGCACTCGACAGGGCGCGCGTCGCCAGTGCGGCGGGATCGCTGCCCACTGATGCGCTCGTGGTCGCGCCGCCTCCCGCCGCGAGCCGCACGGAATCCTTGAGATACGAGATGCGCGCAGGATCGTAGCGATCATTCAGCGCCGCTTCGCGCAACCGGTTGCTGATCACGAACAACGTGGACGTGAGGCCGAGTGCCTTGTTTCCCGACGCGAAGAATGCGGCCGTTTGCTCGCGCATCAGGTAGCCGACGAAGCCATCCGGAAGGATGCCCTCGAGACCTCGGCCCACCTCCATGCGCATGCGGCGCCCCGCCACGTCGTAAACGAGCAGCAGACCGCGCGCTTCCGCATCGCGCCCGATGCCGAGCTCCCTCAGGCGAGCGAGCGCGAAGGTCTCCAGATTTCCAGGGATCTCTCGAGCGAAGATCACACGAATGTCGACCCCCGACTCCGTATAGATGAGCCCCAACTGCTCCTCGGCGCGCACGGCGTTGTAGCTATCGAGGAACTGCGCTTCGTCGATGACGTGGCTGACCGGTGGCGAAGGAGCGGCGGACGCAAGAGCGCGCGTCGCACCGTGACGCTTCATCGCCCACTTCACGTCCTTGTCCGTGGAGTCGAGTGCGACCGCATTGAGCACGTCGGCATTTGCATGACTGAGCAACTCGGCGCGGCGCGCGCCGGTCGCAGTGGCGGCGAGCTTCTCATACACGACGCTGCGCAGCGAGAGCGCATCGAGATAGCCCGGTCGCTCGGCAAGCGCGTGATCGAGATCGTCGAGCGCCGCCTCGTACTTGCCCTGATTGTAGAGGATCGTGCCGCGATCGTGCCTGAACTCGAAGTGCTCGCCGTACTCGAGCGCTTTCGTCAGCTCGGCCACGGCCTTGTCGTTTTGATTCGACTCCCGAAGCCCACGCGCAGCATCGTAGTTGACGAATCCCTGAATGGTCGCCAACCGCGGATTGATATCGCGGGCGCGCCCGGCCTCTCTGGCGTATTGCTGCATCTCGTCGACGGACCCTCCCCATCGCGGCGTCAGCAACAGCACGCGGCGCACGGGCAACAGCAGCGAACCTGGTGAATGCGCGAGGCCTTCTTTGAGCAGTGCCGCCCGATCGATCGTGGCGCCGCTGAAGGCGAGGCCGAGCTCCAACCAGTACACCAGCACGTTGTCGGCGTCGAGCGTCTTCGCCGTCTCGAGATCTCGCCGTGAAAGCTCCTGCCACTCACGCATTCCCAGACGCTGTCCGCGCGACGTCTCGTTCTCGTATGCAGTTCCGCGTGCCGCCTGCGCAAGCTGATCGAAGTAGGTCGCGCGGGCGATGTGCGCGACGGCCGACGACGGCTCGTGATCGACCCACGCATCGACGTGCGGACGAAGCGCAGGATCCGATGCGTCGAGGGCATCCATCAGCGCGCGATAGTGCGTCTCGTAGTGAACGTCGCGGCGCGCGCTGTCGTGGTTGAAGACGAGCGCGGAGTCGAGTCGCGGCCAGTCGTCGGCGAGCAGGAACCCGCGAATGGCGAGCAGGTCGTCGATGCTTACGGACTGCGGCGGTGCGGGAACGCGTTGACCCGGCTTCGCGGGCTCGTTGAAATGAGCTGGGAGCGGCTCCCACATCACGGCCACGACGATGATGAACAGCGCACTCACGACGATCGTCGGGAGCCAGGAACGATCGAGTCGGGTCATCCCCTATGATCGGTCATCGTCTTCTCGTAACGCCAGACGTCGAAGTCGATGTCACCGCT
>JAQBPV010000431.1 GCA_028287345.1 Gemmatimonadota bacterium | reverse complement strand
TCACGGCGTCGTAACGAGCGAGTAACCCGAAGGGCGATTTACCGTCTGCGTGTGCGAAGGCGAAGGGACGCACGACGGTATAGCCCGAGAGCAGCCGTCCCGTGGTCTCCGTCTTGTTGCGCACCGCTACGGTCGCGCCCTGCTCCCCGTCCTCATGCCGCTGCGCGAATTCGCCGGCAATGACGAGCCGCGGATCCTTGATGCCGACGAGCACGCCCGCTCGGCTGCGATCGAGTGCTTCGCCCACTCCGGCAGCGACGAAGTTGCTCGACGTGGCGCCCTTGTATCCCCACGCAGTGACCGTAAAGGTCTGGAGGAGTGGCATGTACGTCTGGTTCGCCAACGGCGTGAGCGACAGTCGCATCGCGTAATCCTTGAAGCGATCGCGCTCGCGCGTCGTGTAGCCGGGGCCGTTCACGATGGTCCCGTATATCTCGCCCAGCTTGTTGGGCAGGGTGAACTGCGCGGCGAGTCCCATGTCGGCCGACGCGAAGTATCCCGCGCGCTCGACCGGCGACTGGCTGACGTACCGTGGCCAGAACGTCTCGGCATGCTCGATCACGACGTTCTGCAGGATGCCGAGGCGCGCGAGAAACGCTGCACCATTCGAGAATTTCGGCTGGTCGTATTGGAAGTACGCGTACTTGGCGCGAATGGTGTACGCGTTCGGCGTGTTCTCCGTCGACTGGTAGACGTCGGTCGTGATGCGAACACTGACGCGATCGCCGGCCGGCATGCGGAACGTCAGGTACGCCCGATCAAGAACGAACTGGTTGTCGGTCTGGCCAGGGAGCGCTGACGGTGTGGTGGGTACCTGATAGTTGTAGCTCCCGAAGATCAGCCCCGAGAACGGGGATGGTGCAGGCGCCGGAGCCGGTGCGTTCTGCGCCGGCAGTGTGGTCGCAGCAAGCATTGCGACGAGTGCGGCCGTCAGCGACCGAGAGCGAGTACGCTTCATTGTGGAGTGAACGAGGGAGTCGAGGAGGCGACGGACCGACCAGCGGCGGCCGGCGTAGCGGCCGCAAGGTTGGCCAGCAGGGTCACGGTGCATACACGGAAATGTTGCGGTCTTGTAACGGCGCCAGATTGCGGGCCACAGCGACGTGGCGTGACCGAACTGTTACAGGCCACGCGAGCATTCGAGACGCGGAAGGGTCAGCTTCCTTCCTTACATGTCGTCTTTCTCATCGCGCTCCACCGTGCCGACTCCGGAATTCCGTCCGCTGCCGACAATTGCTGCGCCTGCCCACCCGGCTGTAACGGGAAGCGCGCCTCGGCGGCTTCCGTCCATTCAGGGCAGTGTGATCGCAGATACGGTCTATCGAACGATGTTGGTCGCGTTCGCGCTCTGCGTCCCGATTCTGCTGCTGTTGATCTTCGCCGAAGTCGGCCGCGCAGGATGGCCCGCGCTGCGGCAATTCGGCTTCGACTTCCTGACCTCCAGCACATGGGATCCCGTCAAGGGCGAGTTCGGCGCGGCGCCGGCGATCGTTGGTACGATCCTGACGTCGATCATCGCGTTGGTGTTGGCCACGCCGCTCGCATTGGGCGGAGCGATCTTCCTCTCGGAGTTTTCGCCGACATGGCTGCGCCAACCACTGTCGTTCTTCATCGACCTGCTCGCTGCCGTGCCGAGCGTCGTCTACGGACTGTGGGGCGTATTCTTCCTGCTGCCGATGATGCGCACCACGCTCATGCCCTTCCTGCGTGACACGCTCCACCTCGGCGCAACACCATTCTTCTCCGGGCCCGCTTATGGGCCGAGCGTGCTCGCGGCGGGACTGATCCTGGCGATCATGGTGCTGCCGTACATCGCTGCCGTGTCACGCGAAGTGCTCATGGCCGTGCCGCGCTCACAGCGTGAAGCGGCTCTCGCGCTCGGCGCCACGCGCTGGGAGGCCATCACCGGAGCCGTGGTGCCGTACGCGAAGACCGGCATCTTCGGCGGCATCATCCTCGGACTCGGCCGAGCGCTCGGCGAGACGATGGCGGTGACGATGCTCATCGGCAACCGCCACGAGCTGTCCGCGTCGCTATTCGCGCCGGGATACACGATGGCATCTCTCATCGCGAATGAATTCTCCGAGGCGACGACGGACATCCATCTTTCGGCGCTGATGGCCGTGGGTTTCGTGCTGTTCGTCCTGACGCTCATCGTGAACGCCATCGCGCGCTGGCTCGTGTGGCGCGTAGGCGGCGAGGTGCGCGCATGAGTACGGCCGCATCCACACACGGCGCACTCGCGCGACCCCGCGCGCGCGGACTCGCTCGGCGCCGCGGCGTCAGCATCATCATGGTGACGCTCACCTGCCTCGCGGCGGCGCTCGCTGTCGTCCCACTCGTCGTCATCCTGGGATATCTCGTGAAGCAGGGGGCAGGCGCGCTCTCGATCGACTTCTTCACGCACATGCCCAAGCCGGTTGGCGAAGCAGGCGGCGGCATGGCGAACGCCATCCTCGGCACGCTGATGCTGATCGCCATCGCGTCGCTCGTCGGATTGCCGGTCGGCATCGGCGCAGGGCTCTATCTCGCCGAGCAGCGCGGTGCGAAGCTCGCGAACCTCGTGCGATTCCTGGCGGACGTGCTCAACGGGTTGCCGTCGATCGTGATGGGTATCTTCGCGTGGCAGTTTCTCGTGAGGCCCTTCGGGCACTTCTCGGCGCTCGCGGGTGGAGCGGCCATCGGTGCGATGATGATTCCGCTCGTCACGCGCACGACGGAAGAGATGGTGCGCACGGTCCCTCAGTCGCTGCGCGAGGCGGCACTGGCGCTGGGCTATCCACGCTGGCGCACGTCGCTGCAAATCGTGCTTCGCACGGCGCTCGGTGGCATCGTCACCGGTGTGCTCGTCGCGGTGGCCCGGGTTGCCGGTGAGACAGCGCCCCTGCTCTTCACTGCGTTCGGCAATCAGTTCTGGTCGACGAAGGTGACGCAGCCCATCGCCGCGCTGCCCCTGCAGATCTTCACGTACGCCATCAGCCCTTACGACGAGTGGCATGCGCAGGCATGGGCCGGTGCACTCGTCCTCATCGCGCTCGTGCTCGTGATCAGCCTTATCGCCAGGTTCGTCACGCGCGGTCGCCATGCGGGTGGTCATGACTGAGGCGGTCCTCGCAACTCCCGACGTCGCGGCCGTGGGAACACCGCTCGCGATGCGCGCGGAGAAACTCAACGCGTACTTTGGACAGACGCACGCAATTCACGACGTCACGTTGGAGTTCCCCACCAACGAAGTCACGGCGATCATCGGGCCGTCCGGCTGCGGAAAGTCCACTCTGCTGCGCTGCCTCAATCGCATGCACGAGACTGTCCCCCTCGCCCGTGTCGTCGGCAAGGTCCATTTTCACGGACAGGACATCTACGCCGACGACGTCGATCCCATCTCGCTGCGGCGTCATGTGGGAATGGTCTTCCAGCGGCCGACGCCCTTTCCGACGATGTCCATTCGCGACAACGTCGCGGCGGGACTGCGCGTGCTTCCCGGTCAGAAGCCGAGTCGCGCGCAAGTGGACGAGATCGTCGAGCGGGCGCTACGCGAAGCGGCGCTGTGGGACGAGGTGAAGGACCGTCTCAAATCCAGCGCGACGGGCATCTCCGGCGGACAGCAGCAGCGCGTCTGCATCGCGCGTGCGCTCGCGACGTCGCCACACGTGTTGTTGCTCGACGAGCCAACGGCGTCGCTCGACCCCATCAGCACGCAGAAGGTGGAGGAGCTGGTCTACGAGCTGCGCAAGACGATGACGGTGATCATCGTGACGCACAACATGCAGCAGGCAGCGCGCGTCTCCGATCGCACCGCGTTCATGCTGTCCGGCGACATGGTGGAAGTCGCGCCCACCGGAGTGATGTTCACCGCACCGTCGGATCCTCGCAGTGAAGCGTACATCACCGGACGGTTCGGATGACGTCAGCGCTGCAATCGCCGTCGGTCGAAGCGGGAGAGCATACTGGTCGCATCGACGTCGAGAAATTCAACTTTTGGTACGGTCGCAATCAGGCGCTGTACGACATCGACATGGCGATTGCGCCCCGTGCGGTCACGGCGCTTATCGGGCCGTCTGGATGCGGGAAGTCGACGTTCCTGCGTTCGATCAATCGCCTCAACGAGCTCATTCCCGGCGCACGTCGCACGGGCGAGATTCGGCTCGATGGCGAGAACATCTATCAGAAGGGCATGGACGTCGTCACGTTGCGCCAGCGTATCGGGATGGTGTTCCAGCGCTGGAATCCGTTTCCGAAGAGCATCTACGAGAACGTCGCATATGGACCGCGGATCAACTCGAGTCCCAAGCGCAGCGACCTCGATTCGATCGTGGAGTCTGCGCT
>JAQBPV010000418.1 GCA_028287345.1 Gemmatimonadota bacterium | reverse complement strand
CACGGTACCAACCCCGCGAGTGCGGTGATGGCGGGCATGAAGGTCGTCGTCACGAAGACCGACGTGCGCGGCAACATCGACGTCGCAGACCTGCGCGCGAAGGCCGAGGCGCACAGTGGCGACCTCGCGGCGCTTATGGTGACCTATCCCAGCACGCATGGCGTGTTCGAGGAATCCATCAAGGAGATCTGCGAGATCGTGCACCAGCACGGCGGTCAGGTCTACATGGACGGCGCGAACATGAACGCGATGGTCGGCCTCTGCCGCCCGGGCGACATCGGCGCCGACGTGTGTCACCTGAATCTCCACAAGACGTTCTGCATTCCGCACGGCGGTGGCGGCCCGGGCATGGGTCCCATCGGCGTGGCGAAGCAGCTCGCGCCATTCCTGCCGGGCAATCCCGTCGTGAAGGTCGGCGGCGAGCAGGCTGTTGGCGCGGTGAGTGCAGCGCCGTGGGGCAGCGCGAGCATCCTTCCCATTTCGATGATGTACATCGACATGATGGGCGGCGAGGGACTCACTTATGCCACGAAGATCGCCATTCTGAGCGCGAACTACATCGCCTCGCGACTGGAGTCGCACTACCCGGTGCTGTACAAAGGTGCGAACGGACGTGTGGCGCATGAGTGCATCGTCGACCCGCGTTCATTGAAGGGCAGTGCCGGCATCGAGGTCGAGGACATCACCAAGCGGCTGATGGACTACGGCTTCCATGCGCCGACAGTGAGCTTTCCCGTGGCGGGCACGCTGATGATCGAGCCCACGGAGAGCGAGCCGAAGGGAGAGCTCGACCGGTTCTGCGACGCGCTCATCGCGATCCGCGATGAAGTGCGAGCCATCGAGATCGGGACGAGCGATCGCGACGACAACGCGCTGAAGCACGCACCGCACACGATGCACGCCGTCGTGAGCGACGCGTGGGATCACAAGTACAGCCGGGAGTCGGCGGCGTTTCCGGCGCCCTGGACGCGGGATCGGAAGTTCTGGCCGTCAGTCGGTCGCGTCGAGAGCGCGTACGGGGACAGGCATCTCGTGTGCTCGTGCCTTCCGACCGATGCGTATGCCGAGGACGTAGTTGGCGATAGATGACAGGGCCCCGCCGGCGATGGGCGGCGCGATCGCAGTAAGACCATCTGTTTAGTCGGTAGCGCCCTATAGCGCGACTTAAACGGCGCCAGCCTGACCCACCGGGTCGTGTTGGCGCCGTTTCGTGCCGACACTCGCGATTGCCGCCGTGACGTTGGACACCGACCGAACGTCTGACAGGCACTACCGTCACGTGCGTGGCGAATGTCGTCACTTCGTGCACATAGCTGCAACCAACCAAACAAAGCATGCTCCGGCCCGCGCTGCTGCGGCGCCAAGTCTGTAAACTAATGCAATTCAAGGGCTTATGTACGGACTCAAACCACCATGCGGGGAACGCGAGACTGCACGGTTGACCATTTCGGCCAATCGCGTGATCGCGCGAGTCGGCTTCACGCTGGTGGAGTTGCTCATCGTATTGGCATTGATCGGCATCGTCGCCTCCATCGCCATCCGGTCCGTCGGCGACACCATTCGCCGGGATCGCGTGCAGAAGGCGACCGCTATCGTCAGCACCGACATCGAGCAGGCGTTCGCGCTGGCGGCGCGACAGCGGACGCCGATACGCCTCCAGTTCGACAGCGCTAGGAAGACATTTTCAGTCGTGGAGCGCGCCGATACGACGCTCAAGTATCGCACGCGCCAGTTCGCCACCGGGGACTTGGCGCTGGACTACATCTCCGCCAGCAGCACGACGGTGGACATCATGCCCTCCGGCCTCTCCGCGGACACGTTGAGCCTTCGTCTCGGCATCTACAGCAGGAACGGAACACTATATGACCGCACGGTGCGGATGACGCGCGGCGGCCTCATGAGGGTCAAATGATGCTTCACGACCGCAAGCCCGGCATTCGCCGCCGTTCCGGCATCTCGCTGATCGAAGTGGTGGTCGCGTGCACACTGCTCGCGGTGACACTCACCGCGCTCACCGGGCTCTCGGCGCGCATGGCCGCCCGCACGCGCAACATCGGCGTGATCGAACAGCGCACGGCCACCTACTTCCAGGAAGTCAACCGCATCGAATCGATGCCATACGACTCCCTGTCGAATGGCCGATTCCTCGTCACGGACTCGGTGAAGTCCGGCAATATCTGGTACGCGTGGAGTTACACGGTTGGTGCCCAGACTTTCAACAGCAACCCAACGAGCACCTCGTCGTATCGCGACATCACGCTGACAGTGACCCCCCGCACCACGGGCGCCACGGCGATCACCGGTGTGATTCGGCGCGCCAAGCCGGCGACGTACAACTCGTTCAATACCCCGTGATGCGTATGCCACAGCATGAACGCCGCGGCTTCACGATCCTCGAGATCATCACGGCGCTGGTGATCATCGCGATCATCGGCCTCGCGATGACCAAGCTGGTGCTCGGGCAGACGCGGAGCTTCCAGTACGACAACGGCGCACGCCGCGCTCGCGCCGCCGCGCGCAGCGCCATGAACATCCTCATCACCGACCTGCGCATGACGCAGGACAACGGCGGCGTGTCCTCCGTGGATGTGACGAACAACCGTCGCGTCACGGTGCGCGTGCCCACCGTCTTCGGCTTTGTGTGCGAGCTCACCGGGACCGGCATCGTCGCGTCGCTCGTCGCCACCGACTCCTTCCAACTGGCCACCAGCAAATACGGAGGCTTTGCCGTCCGCGATTCGGTCACGGGCATTTACGCCTACTCCTCCGCGATGGCGGGGGACACCATCCGAACTGCCGCGGCGGCGCGTTGTCACGGTGCGCCCGCCAACCAATATGCTGACACCACGCGCATCGCTGGCCGAGTGGGTGGCGTGTACGTCATGTCACCCGCTCCGCCCGGCATCACCGCGGTCGGATCGCCCGTGTTCGTCTGGCAGACGGTGAGCTACGAGTTCAAGAGCTCCACCATCTATGCAGGTCGCCTCGGTCTGTACCGCACCGTCACGGGTCGTGGCGGCACCGACTCTACGTCCGACGAACTGATCGCTCCCTTCGCTGCCACGGCGCGGTTCTCCTACTACACGATCAACCCGTACGGCACGCGAGATTCCGCGCTTGTCGCGGCGCCCGGTAACCTGAACAACATCCGCGGCTTCAGGATCTTCCTGCCCGCGGAGAGCTCGGACACGATGCCGACGCGCAACACCCCGCAGTCCTCCACTGTGAGCACAGCAGTCTTCTTCAAGAATACGAGGTTCCCGTGATCCCTTATAGCGAACTACCATCCTCTGCTGCGGCCGAGTCGGTGCAACCCATGCGGCGTGACGGATTTGCGCTGCCGATGGCGATTGTCGTGCTCGCCCTGCTCACGATGGGCCTCGTCGCCGGACTCGCCATGACGTCGAGCGAGATGAGCACCACGTTGTCGCAGCGCGCTCAAGCGCGGGCATACACCAATGCGCAGATGGGTTTGGAAACCTTTCTCACGCGACGAAAGGAGAAGTCTGGCGGCACCATGTTCTGCCCACATTGCTGGGCGGTGAACGCTACGGCGGCCAATGGCCCCGTGAACGCGAATCTGGACGGCCTACCCACGCGACGGGAGACGGTGACGGTAGCATTCGCGGCCGGTAGCGCGATCGTTCGCGCGACACCCGTGTGGGTGGACGCCGCCACCGGGCGTGGCAAATACTTCATCACCTCCACGGGCTACGACGGCACCAGCGCAATGGGCGGCGGAAATGGTCGTACGACGACCGCCTCGCGCACCGTTGGCGTGTTCGTGTCGTGGAACAGAATCACGATGAACGTCGTGAGCGCATGGACGAGCTTGTCCGGCATCCGCAAGAATGGAACGGGCATCATCAGCGGCACGGATCGAGGCAACTGCGGCAATGGTGACGTTGCCGGTTTGTCAGTGCCCTGGGATCCCGCCACCGGACACGCTGATCTTTCGATCGCGGGCAGCAGCTTCGTTCCCACCGGGAGCCCGCCCTACGACACCTCCAGCACGTTCTCGGCAGAGTCGTCGAAAGTGAAGCTCGACTGGAAGTCGATCAAGACAGGTGCTGCCGTCGCCCCCGACATCCTCATCACGAGCTCGAGCGGAGCATTCCCCAGCTCGGCCACGTTTGCGGCGGACACCAACTACTGGCCGGTCATTCGGGTGGATAGCACAGTCTCATCGTTCATTCTGCCCAATGCCGGACGGGGTATGCTGATCATCGAAGGCGACCTGACGATCAATGGCAGCAATCAGTGGGACGGCGTCATCCTCGTGGGGGGCGTGCTGACGTCGAACGGCAACAACGTTTCCGAAGGCGCCACGCTGAGCGGCTTGAACTATCTCATCGGAGCGCACCCGGGCCCCTCTACTGCCACCGACAACTCGCAGGCCAACGGAACCAAGAGCTATGTCTTCAACTCGTGTTCCGTTTCCAAGGCGACATCCGCCATGGCGCGCTACACGATGATGCCAAACACGTGGATGGACAATCTCGCGGGGTACTAGCGTCCCCATCACGATGCAGGACAACGACGAGGGGCCGCGCGAACCGCGCGGCCCCTCGTCTCGCATTCGAATCGATCAGCCGAGCTTGGCCGAGTACGCCGCTGCGTCGAGCAGGGCCGCCTTTTCGGAGGGCTCGGTCATGCGCACCTTCACCATCCAGCCGTCGCCATACGGGCTGCTGTTCACGAGCGCCGGCTCGGCATCGAGCCGACTGTTGATCTCGAGCACTTCGCCGCTCACCGGGGCGAACAGCTCCGACACCGCCTTCACCGCCTCGATGGTACCGAAGACATCGTGCTTCTTGAACTTTGCCCCCACCTTGGGCAGCTCGATGAAGACGACGTCTCCCAGTTCGCCCTGCGCGAAGTCCGTGACACCGATGAGCACGACCTCCGGCTCGCCGGCCGGCTTCACGTACTCGTGGTCTTCCGTGTACAGCAGTTCCTTCGGGATATCGGACACGACGGGCTCCAGCTGGTCAGAGTAGGGACGATACGGCCAGTCTACAGCAGGACAAGCTAGTTGAGCGCCGTCTGGTACGCTGCCCCGCTGTCCTCACGCGGCGCCGAGGCTTCCCTCAACAGCGTGGACCACACTTCAGTCACCCGCTGGTCGAGCTGGGTGAGTGTGCCGTCGTTGTCGATGATGTGATCCGCGCGCGCGCGCTTGAGCTCGGCCGGCATCTGCGCGACGATCATGTCCATTGCTTCGGTCTCGCGCAGGCCGCGCTCGCGCACGAGGCGCTCGAGACGTACGGGGCGCGGTGCATCCACGAGCACGATCCGGTCGAAGCTGTCCGTCAGCCGTCGTTCGAACAGAAGGGGGACGTCGCAGACCACCAGCCGGTCCCCACGCTCACGCGCCTGATCGACGAGGACTTCGCGCATCCGCTCTACCTCGGGGTGCACGTAGGCGTTGAGCTGCTCCAGCTGCACTGGATCGCTGAAGACGATGCGCCTGAGGGCCGCGCGGTCGATCGCGCCATCGGAGGACAGGATCGACGTACCCCATCGCTCGGCAATCGCCTTGTAGGCCGGCGTGCCGATCTCGACCGCCCGGCGTGCAAGAACGTCGGCGTCGATGATCGTCGCCCCGCGCTCGCTGAGGAGCTGCGCCACAGCGGACTTGCCGCTGCCGATATTCCCCGTGAGACCGACCAGAAGCATTGTCGCACCGTTCGAGGATGACGTGCGGTCGCCAAGGTAGGGGCGAGGGCAGTACGCTGCAAGACGAAATTGCCGGTGGACGCGGCGTACGCGAGAAACGTAAGCTTCTGCAGCCAGGAGGTGGTGTGTCGAGAGAACGGCTGGATGATGACGAGAACGCTGGCGACGAAGGCCCCTATGCCCGGCTCGTACGCGATCAGCTCGCGTTGCTCGGCGAGGATCCGGCGCGCGAAGGCCTTCAGAACACGCCACTGCGCGTCGAGAAAGCCATGGCCTTCCTCACGCAGGGCTACAAGGAGCGCCTCGAGGACGTCGTCGGCAACGCGATCTTCAACGAGGACCATCACAACATGGTGATGGTGCGGGACATCGAGATGTACTCGCTATGCGAGCACCATCTTCTGCCGTTCTACGGCAAGGCGCACGTCGCGTATATCCCGAACGGACGCATCGTCGGCCTGTCGAAGCTCCCCCGCATCGTCGATCACTTCGCGCGGCGGCTGCAGGTGCAGGAGCGGCTGACGGAGCAGGTCGCCGCTGCCGTCGAGTCGGTGCTCGATCCGCTCGGCGTCGGAGTCGTGATCGAGGCGGAGCACCTCTGCATGATGATGCGCGGCGTGGAGAAGCAGAATTCGCGCACGATCACATCGGCGCTGCGTGGGTGCTTTCGCGACGATGCACGCACGCGCGACGAGTTTCTCGCGCTGGCGCACGCTGGCAATCACATGATCGGCTAGATGTCGTCCGGATCAGGCACGACGCGCTCGAGCGACCGGGTTGGCGTGGGACGCTGAAGAAGTGCTCCTACCTCCTTGGCTTCTCGCTTGGCGCCAAGTTCGGTGAATAGCTCCAGGGCGCGCCGCAGCTGCTTGATGCCGCCCGCGCGATCGCCCAGAAGCCCGCGGAGCACGCCGACGGTTCGCGATGCCTCAGCCTCGAGCAGTCGCGTTCCGGATCGCATGGCGATGTGCATCGCTTCGCTGGCGTTTCGCTCCGCTTCGCTGTGCTCACCGGCCCGTCCCAGCGCATGCGCGCGCCACCGGAGCGCCTCGGCGCGGCCGACCTCATCGCCGATATCGGCGTAGATCTCCAGCGCGCGATCGCATTGCGCGACGGCGTCGTACAGGGCGCCGCGCTCGACGAGCACCTCGGAGCGATTCACGAGTGTCTTCGCGACCATCTCGCGGTTGCCGGTGTCGGTGGCAAGGCTGAGCGCTTCGAGAAAGGACTTCTCGGCGTCGTCCCATTGGTGCATGTCCGCCTGCACCATGCCGCGATTGTGCAGCGCGAGCATGGCGCTGGCCCGGTCGCCGGCCTCCTCGAACAGCGCGAAGGCCCGGGAGTAGTGATCGAGCGCTGCTTCGAAGTTGCCCTCGATGTTTTCGATCACGCCAAGGTTCAGGAGGATCTTGCCGCGCATGTTGCGATCGCCGGTCTGGGCTTGCGCCGAGCCGTACGCCGTGCGTGCGGCCGCATAGTCGCCACGGGCGTAGTGGACGGCGCCCACGCCATTGTCGACGCGTGCGGCGAGCTCCTTGTCGCCAGTGCGCTCAGCGAGCGCCCGAGCATTCTCGAAGGCGGCGAGCGCCGCATCGAAACGGCCCTGCCGCCATGTCACCCGTCCGAGACAGAATTGCGCTTGTGCAGCGAGGTGTTGGTCCGGAACGTCGACGACGGCCCGATACGCCGCGGCGGCAGCCACGAAGTCGCCGGCATTCTCGGCACGTTGTCCAGCAGCAAGTTGCTCGGGCCCTATCATGTCTCCTTGGCTACGCTCGTGGCGCGACGTCGGTCAGAATGCAATCGCGTAGCCGGAGAAGTGCCAGATCGATGCCGCGATGGTCTGCCAGTGTGGATCGTATACGGCCTCGATGGTCTCGAGGATCTCTCCTGTCTCGCTGAGATACACGACGTTCGGTGCCACCTGCCCGTTCATGGAGCACTCCGCCGTGCTCAGTTGGAGGCCCGCGGGCTTCGCGAACTCCAATCCGTGCGGCTGAAACTCGACACGGCTGTCGTCTCCCTCCGGAATGGTGGCGGTGATCGTCACCGTGTCGCGGAGGGCGCCGGCAGGGATGATCAGGCGAGAGGAGCCAAAGGTGAGCGTGCCACCGGCCGGTCCAAATACGTCAGAGTTGGCGGAATTCAGGTGCGTGGCACAGGCGGTCGCGGCGGCCTTGACGTTGCGATGGAGTGCTCCATTCGCGTCGATGTTCCGCGCGGACGCGGACAGTTGCGGAGCGGTGAGGCGTGCGGCGCGCGCGGAGTCCGTTCCGCACGCGCTCACGGCACCGCATGCGATCACGAGTGCAAATACGGACCAACCGATCTTGCGGGTCATGACGTAAAACTCCTTGGGGTTGGGCGCGTGGCGATGGAAAGGCTTTAGATAGCGAGCGCCGGTGTGCGGGCGGGTGACCGCGAGCGCGGCTCGTGCGCGCTGGACACCCGCGAATGTACTTGCCGGAGCAGTGCGCGCACCACATAAGATGCGCCACCTCGCGCGCGAATTTGCCCCGGGGTGGCGTGGAGATAGCGCTGGCAGGTGTTGCGAAACGCACTGCCGGAGGGAAAATCCAGCGTGCTAGCCACCCGGTCCGCCCTGCGGTGGCGGTCTTCGAGCATGTGCGCCGCAACTATGAGGCGTCCCCACGTGATCAGTCGCTGGGGCGGTGGAAATCCCTCGGCACTCAGGCGGAGGGTCACAGCTCTCCTCGGCTGCGCGAGGAGGCGCGCCAGCGCCTGCGGGGAGAGCCGCTCATGCGCCCGCGTGACGGTCAGGAGGACGGCGTCCAGGGCGAGCGGATCGATACCGTCGAGTGACCGTCGCACGAGACCGGCCAGGCTTCGGGACTCGGCGCGCTCGATGAGGGCGAGCAGCGGCCGGGGAGCGTCGTCCTGTCCCGTGATGACGAGACCATCGATTCCGGCGCGTCCTGCATCGAACAGGTCGTGGGCGCGCTCGTTGGCCATGGCGATGTACGCGACGAGCGTCAGCCGCGGCAGTCGCTGCTTGAGCTGTCGTACGCCCTCGAAGTTCGGGGTTTGCTCCCAATAGAGGTCCACGACGGCAACACGAACTGGCTCGCGATCGCAAAAGCGGACGAGTGACGCCCAATCGGCGCACTCGTGTAACTCATGACGGTCGCGCAGTGCGGTCCGCAGTCGTTGGACCTGCAGCTGTTGAGAGAGCAGCGTCGCGATGACGGCCATGAGCGTTTTCTGGAGAGGAAGATGCGGATTTTTCGCCCCTGCCAGCACACTACGGGTGATCGCGCGTCACAGGCAAGGCGATCGATCGCACAAAGTGACGATCATGTAGCGGCCTGTGATACTGGTCCATCCGGGAACCCGTACCGTGTAGCCGTTCCTTCCCGCATGTCCCCACGCCGGCCCAGGTCTGAGATGGAGAACTCGCAGCGGTTTATCAGAACGCGATTCGGATTCTCGTTGATCGAAATCATCATCGTCCTCGTGATGATGGCGGTCGTGGCGCGCATGGCAATTCCGAAGCTCAACATGTCGCAGTTCCGCGCGGACGCCGCGGCGCAGCAGGTGCGCTCGGTATTCCAGACGGCACAGCGTACGTCGCTCACCCGTCAGTTCGACGTCATCGTCAGTGTCGATACGACGAGCTTCGGATTGCGCATCGCGGAAGATAGCAGCAACGACGGCATCATCCAGACCAATGAGTGGAAGTTCTGGCGACCCACTGGTGAGGGCAACCGGTTTGCCGTTCCCCCCAAGGGACTGAACGGCACCGTGACGAGTCCCGTCGTTGGAAGCGCGATCAGGTCGGTCACCAACCTTCCCAGCATCACCTTCCATCGCGATGGCTCGACGAGCTCGGATGGAGAGGTCTACGTGGAGAGTTCATATAAGGGCCGCACGGACTATCGCGCGGTAACAGTGACGCGCGCGACGGGGCGTACGGAGCTTTGGCGTCTCTCGGGTACAGGAACCGGTGCAACATGGTTGGTCGTCCGATGAAGGCCAGGACGCGGCGCGCTCGGCGCCCAGCGGTCCTGCTGCGCGGGCTGCGCAGGAAAGGGATGACGCTCGTCGAAGTCATCGTCGCAATGATGCTGCTCGTCGGCGTGGTGCTCGTGCTTGGAGGATTCAGCGCGAAGTTCGCGCAGGCGTCCAATCAGGCACACCTCGTGGTGCTGGCGAACGAGATCGCGGCAACGCGACTCGACGCGGTGCGGCAGCAGCCGACCTATGTCGCGCTCGATACGCTCGCGCGGACCGACAGTGTGAAGGCCGATGCCTCATGGTACGGGGTGCGGACCCAGTTCATACGTGTCGGAGGTGCCGTCACCGACACCCTGGATTACAAGATCTTCACCGTCACCGTCACGCATCCGGCCATGAAGAAAGTCGTGACGAAAACCACTGGCATAGCGGCCTTCTGATGCGCAATCGTCGAGGCTTTACGATCGCCGAAGTCGCGATCTCGATCATGATCCTGCTCGTCATCACTGGCGCAGCAGTGCAGTTCTTCCGTAAGCAGACCGGCCTGGTGACGCGTGAGACCGCGCGCATGGACGCCATGCAGAACGCGCAGTTCTCCGCGGCGCAGATCGAGCGCGAGCTGCGTGAGGCGGGCGCCGGCGTGGCCGACATGCAGCCGATGATGGTCCAGGCTGATTCGGAAGCGATGACGTTCAACGCGAACATGGTGTCCATCGACACCGGTGATGTTCGCGCCGTGTATCAGATTCGCGACGCGGACACCAACAGCGCGCGTGCGATGTTCAAGTCGGAGCGGATGGCGCTGCCCAATTCGAATCCGGCCAAGTACTACCCGGACACGACGTATCTGGCGGCGGTCGGCATCCAGAGCGGTGCGGAGACGATCAGCTACTACCTGCGTCCCGATTCGACGACCACGCGCACCGACGACTACTTCTTGTTCCGCAGGGTCAACGCGCTGGCGCCGACGCTCGTGGCACGCAGCATCGTGAAGATCCCGGCGCGCGACACGATGCCCTTCTTCACGTACTACAAATCGGACACGCTCAACCGTCTGACGCCAATTCCGAGGAATACGCTTCCGCTGTATCACGGCATCATTCACGGCGCCGTCGATGACACCGGGCGCTTCGCGCGCACCGACAGCATTCGTGCGGTTCGCGTGCACTTCCTGACCGCTGCTCGCGACCCGCGTACGAACCAGGATCAGTTGCGCACCGTGGAGACGATGGTCCGCGTGATGAATTCCGGGCTGCTCGACCGTACTTCGTGCGGTCAGCCGCCGTATCCGGGCGGTACGCCGGCCGCTGTCGTCAGTCTCGTCGCCGGCGCGCCACGCGTCACCGTGACCTGGGCGAAGTCGACGGACGACAATGCTGGTGAGAAAGACATCGAACGCTACGCGATCTTCCGTCGCCCGTCCTCCATCACCTTGTTCGGCGATCCAATCTCGAGCATCCCCGGCCGCTTGGCGGCCACCTATTCCTTTATCGATAACGCTGTCGTTTCAGGTCAGACGTACGTGTACGGCATCGCTGCCCAGGACTGCACGCCGGCTCTTTCAAACGTCGTGTCGTCCCTCGCAGTGACGATTCCCTAAGGAGGCATCATGTTCACCCCCAGTTTGACGACGCAACAGCGACACGCTTCCTCGAAGCGCCCCCGTCGTGGTATCGCGCTCGTCTTCGTGCTCATCTTCGTCATCGCGATGGCCGCCCTGGCCATGTCGTCGATCTTCATGGCGTCGAACGCGAACCTTCTCGCGAAGTCGTACGATCGCGAGCGGGATCTCAAGTTCGCCGCCGAAGCAGCGCTGTCGATCGGCAAGAGCCGCGTTAACGCGGATCCATCGATCCTGACCATGCGCACCGTCGGCCAGGTGGACACCGCCATCATGACCGGCCTCACGCTCACGGGCGCCAACGGCCAGCCGCTCACCGGCATCAAGGTGAACGTCTACGTCGGCCCCACGGGTTCGACCAGCGGCCAGTTCGGGCGCTTCTCGAGCATCGTGGCCGAGGCGCGCGATCAGCGCGGCAACGGGTTCATTCGCCGGCTGGAGCTCACACAGGAGAGCTTCGCCAAGTTCGCCTACTGGTCGAACAGCGAGTCCAACGGCTCGACGACGATCTTCTTCAACAACGCCGACGAGCTGTGGGGTCCGGTCTGGTCGAACGACACGATCAGCATCGGCTCGGGTCGCGCGACCTTCCATGACGAAGTCGGCACGGCCGCGTTCATCAGCGGACGGTCCTTCGGCACTTACTCGAAGGGCTACAAGGAATATCAGCGTGCGATTCCGCTGCCCAGCACGTCGACCCTGGCCACTCTTTCCACTATCGCCACGTCCAGCTCGTGGAACTTCACGAGCGGCCGCGCGGCAAGCCAGAACGAGAACAGCGTCCTGAACCGCATCGAGTTCGTCGCGTTCGACCTCAATAACTCGGGCGATTCCACGGACCTGAACGAGGGGTTCTTCCGCATCTACACCGCGAGAAGCCTGGACTCCGACCTGCGCGGAGATTTTCCAAGCTCGGCGACTGCGGCGAACACTGCCTTCTGCGGCGACTGGCACAACCAGAAGGTCAACGGCGTGAACAAGACGGTGTTCTATCCCGCCAAGATCCACAACACCGCATGGTTCAACGCCCAGTATCGGCAGGGCCTCATCGACGCAGGTACGGCAGCGGCAACCGCGACGACGTTGGCGAACGCCCATGATGGCGACAATCTCCAGACCATCATGGCAAACCCGAATGCGCGCTGCTACCTGCCTGGCGACCCGCACTTGGTCGCGGTTGAGCGTAGCGCCTCGTACACGGATCCGCGCACAGGTTCCGCGTATGTCAACGCTGCCTGGGAGAAGGGTGGCACCGATACGACCTTCACGCCGGTAGGCGTGTACGGTCAGTGGTTGCAGTGGTCGGCCACGCCGGATTCCCTCATCACAAGGTTGCGCGGCTACGGCAATGCGCCCGCCGGAAGCGGCAAGGTCGGCGACGCGAAGAACCTGTATCCAATCGACCGCCTCTTCAACGTGAACGCGAAGGGCGTCATCCGATTCAGCGGGAACGTCGGATTGAGCGGCACGCTGAACGGGCGCATTACCCTGTACGCAAACGGCAGCATCATCCTGCTGGACGACATTCGCTACGCCAACGATCCGGTCACAGGCGTCTGTCGGGATATCCTTGGGTTGATCTCCGACAAGGACATCGTCATCGCCGACAACGCCCTCAACACGCCGCAAGACCTTGGCGGCTCGAGGCAGCAGAACCTGGACGACACCAAGGACGTCTATATCCACGGTGTCATGATGGCCCTTGGAACGTCCTTCCGCGTCCAGAACTACGGTAGTGGACCGAACAACGCGAATGACTGCGATGTAACCAACAACGGCCGCGGGTGTATCTATCTGGACGGCGGACTCATCCAGAACTCCCGAGGAGCGGTGGGAACCAGCAGTGGCACGGGGTTCGCGAAGAGATATGCCTACGACCACTGCGCGGTGGTGAACCCGCCGCCATATTTCCCCACGACCGGCCGTTTCCAGGACAACAGGTATCTCGAGCTCGACCCTGCTGGATTCAACCATACGAACTACTTCAAGTCGATTACTCCTGACCCGTGACCTTTCGACGGAAGGAGTAGTCCGCTAGATTGGGACAGTCTGACGGTCGGGTACCCGGGGGGGCGACTGACGGTCAGGCGGTTACACCAAGCGGTCGCGGGCCATCCAGGCTCCGCGGCCGTTTGGCTTTTCCAGTGTCTGGTATTGTCCGGCGTCGGCGCGCCGGAGCAGAAAGAACAGGAACTGCCTGACTTGAATCACGCGAATTGTTTGGAATTTGTTCCGAGCCCGAGGCAGCATTGGCGCATTGCCCGCAGGCACCGCGACAAGAAAAGAGTCCGGCCTCCCGATGCGATCTCTGTCATACGGAGATGCAATTCCCAAAAATTCTTTGAAATTCTAGTCGGGTAGTTGCTGTTTCCGCACTCCAGAACGAGATCAGAGCAACTTCACCTGATCTTCGTCCTTCCGCGGCACCGAGTGGCAGCTGCGGCAGCGCGCCTCGTAGCTCTCCTCGCCGCCCACCATGATCGTCGGCGAGTCATAGCGCGCCGGCTGCCCCGCGATGAGCCGCTGGTTCCGGCTCGCTGGATTGCCACACAACACACAGATCGCATGAAGCTTGTCGACCTGCTCGGCGATCGCGAGTAGCTGCGGCATGGGGCCGAACGGCTCCCCGCGGAAATCCGTGTCTGCGCCAGCGAGAATCACACGACGCCCACTCGCCGCGAGTGCCGTCGCCAACTCGACGATGCCGTCCTGAAGAAACTGCGCCTCGTCGATCGCCACGACCTGCGTATCCGCGACGAGGGCGCGCGCAATCTGGTCGGGTGAGTCGATGGGCACTGCCTCAACGGTGCGCCCATCATGGCTGGACACGTGATAGAGGCCCGCATATCGCTCGTCCAGGTGCGACTTGAACACCTGGACGCGCCTCTTCGCAATCAGCGCGCGACGTACGCGACGGATGAGCTCTTCGCTCTTGCCGCTGAACATCACTCCGCAAATCACCTCGATCCACCCGCCAGCGCCGGCGGGGTACATGTCACCGATCATGCGTCGTCGCGGGGCGGACGGGGACGGGTGGGACGAGCGTTGCCGCCATCGAACTTGCGCGGCGGACCGGCGTCGCGGTTGAAGGGACGGGTCGGACGATCACTGCCCCCGCGAGGCGGACCGCTGCGCGGCGCGCCGGGACGGGCCGGCCGGTCGCCCTTGTCGAAGGGACGCGCCGGGCGATCACCCTTGTCGAACGAACGTGGCGGACGCGTGGGGCGGTCACCGCGATCGAACGACCGCGCGGGACGATCGGCACCGCCGCGCGGCGGGCCACTGCGGGGCGGTCCGCTGCGGGGCGGACGATCTTCCTTCGGCTGATCGAGACGCGCCTGCACCTTGCGACCGCGCACCACCGCACCCGTGATCTTGCCAACGACCAACTCCGCCACGGGCGCCGCGACTTCGACGATCGCGTGCGTGTCACGGACTTCGACGCGGCCCACCTGTGAACCGGGAATCCCTGCCTCGGTGGTGATCGCGGTGATGATCTCCTGTGCGCGAATGCCGTCCTTCTCGCCGAGGTTGAGGAAGAGCTTCTGCATCGGGCCAGCCTGCGCAGCCGATACGGTCGGGCGCGACGGACGCTGCTGCTCCAGCATGCGCAGCGCAGCGGCGGCGATCTCGATGCCATCGAACTCCGCGAGCAGCGGCTCGAGGGCGAGCACTTCGCGACGGACGTCGCCCGAGGTGAGAACGTCGCGCAGCGATGCTCGCAGCGCCGCATCCTTGCCGCGCGCACGCTCAGCGGCCTCGATGAGCGCGACAGGCGTGACCGACCCGCCGCCGAGCAGCGACCGAAGGCTCGCGAGCTGCGAGGGTTGCACGAGCGCATACAGCTTGCGCGACCCAGTGCCGACGACCGCACGCGTCTCCTCGCGCGAAGTGGGCAGCTCGAGCAGCACGAGCGGATCGTTGCTCGCCGGTTCGCCCGCAGCGGCGAAACGCACCGCGTCTGCCGCATAGCCGAGCGAGCGTGCGATGGCCATGCCTTCGCTACGCGCGGAGTGCGAACGCGCGTACAGCGCGAAACGCGGGATGTCCATCGAGTCGAGCAGACGGCGGAGCGTGTTGCCGCGCGACGACGGCGACGTCGCCACATACTCGGCGCTCAATGGCGCTGTGCCTTCGGCGCTCGGAGCTTCGACGTCGCGGCGCGCGCGACGCGCATACCGCTCGATGAGCGCTTCGTACGCGGGCGTCAACTCGCTGGCGAGGACGACGCGAGCGCCGTCCTTGGGCAGCTCGCCGAGGAGGTTCTCGAGGGGAGCAGCATCAGGCGTCTCGAGGATGGGATCGAGCCACGCGAAGACCACGCTGCGCACGGCTTCGGGCTTGAGCGCAGAGCCCTGGAGCAGTGCGACCAGCTCTGCTGGTGCGCCGGTGACCACATGAGCCGGAGCGACGCGAAGGAGTCGTGCGGCGCGCGGGCTCGCCGTTGCGGCGAGGACAGTGATGCCGCGATCACCGACCGCCGACACCACGGCGTGCGCAGCGGCCGCGGCATGTTCCGCGTCGGCGGTGACGATGAGCAACTGCGTCTCTGCGCGCGCTGGATCGATGCGATCGACAAGGGTGGCGAGCACTCGCTCGGCGGCGGACCAGTCCTGCGGTATGACCTGCACGGCGTTCTGACCGCGGGTCACACCCGTCGGCTCTTTCGCATCTGCTTCCACGGATCTCTTGGCTCCGGTGCTGGCGCGTCGCGCGCGCCGATAAATTGTCAACGTCTGGAAGATAGTCGGCGGCGGCGACTGTGTCCTCCTGTTCCAATGTGGACCTGCGCGGTATATCTCTAGCCGGAGCCCTATCCGCCCCCTGGAGGCATCGTGAACGTTGCCGTGCAACTCGAGCCGGCCGCAGAAGCTGCGCCGGCCGTCGCGTACCGCTGGGACACAGATACCGACATCCTCACCGCGCGCCTGGAAGGAGTTGGTGCTGCAGGCGGAATGTCTGGATCCGTGGAGCTCGAGGGGACTGACGGCTCGTGGCTCATCCTCGAGGTGGCAGCGGGGCGGATCAACGGAGTCGAAGTCGCCGTATGGCCCGACGTGCACAAGCGTCCGGCGCTCGCGCCTCCTACGTCGATCGAAGATGCGCTCGTTCGCATCCCGGCTCGGGCGTCGCAGCCCGGCATCGCGTCGCTCGAGGTGGACACGTCGCTCATGGCCGAGGCCGACAACGATGAGCGCGTCATACATTTCCGTGTCGGCGCGCGGCGCGACGTCCGCACCGTGCGCGTTGGTCGCGACCTGTTGCTCGAAGTCGATTCACAGAGCCGCGTGGCCGGCCTGTGGCTATTGAACGTGCCGCCCTTTCCCAAATCCTGACGTCCGTGATCACGACGATCGTTCTCATTCGCGCCGAGCCCGCATCCATTCCCGCTGCGGCGCAGTTCCTCGCCGAGATCGACGGCGTCACCGATGTCTATTCGGTGAGTGGCGACTGGGATCTCGTCGCGATCGTCAAGGTGGCCGAGTACGACGAGATCGCGCGCGTCGTCACGGAGTCGTTTCCGAAGGTGCCGGGACTCCAGCGCACGCAGACGCTCACCGCGTTTCGCGCCTACTCGAAGAAGGACCTCCAGCAGGCGTGGGACCTCGGGGTCGAGTAAGACGTGCCGTCGGAGAGGTAGTGGTGTAGAAGACGCAGTAGTCATCTACTCGTCTGCGCCGTCACCTCTACCAACAGGCAATAGTGAAAGACTTCTCAGTGCTGCGGTGGGTCGCACTTGCCGGTCTTGCGTTCGCCATGAGCCCGCCGCCAGCAGAGCGGCTGGTATCCGATCAGCGCGACGCGCATGCCCGGCTGCGCAAGTCATGCGGCACGAAGAAGGTATGCATCATGAAGCGCCCGTCAGCGGGCGCCGCCGCGGCACTCGCGTCGCAAGCGACGGAGCTCGATGTCTCTACGCACACGATTCGGCGCTGGGCCGCGAATCAGTACGACGACATCAATGTCTGGATCGCCCCCGGCGAGGACATCCCACTGTGGCACGACGCGAACCGCATGATGGTGCGCGACGCATTTCATCAGTGGACGAGCGCGGGTGCGCCCGTACGATTCTCCTTCGTCTCCGACTCGTCACGCGCCGACGTGCGCGTGATCTGGAGCGACTCCCTCACGGACGGCCGAGCGGGTCAGGTGACGCGGTGGGCGGACGGCAACGGATGGCTGCGCAGCGCGGTGATCGAGATGAGCACGCGCAATCTTGCGGGCACCGCACAGGATTCGATGACGATGCGTGCTGTGGCGCTGCACGAAGTCGGGCACTTGCTCGGACTGGAGCATAGTCACGACGACCGCGACATCATGGCGCCGTGGGTGACTGCGCAGCAGCTCACTGTGCGCGACCGGCGGACCATGCTCACTCTTTACGACGTCCGCAATACGTCCCGCTAGTTACGGCAGCGAGCCGATCGCTCAGCGCTTGGCCGGGTCGCCGCACCAGCTCGTGGCGCTGCGCGCGACTTCACGCCAGTGCCCGCCCTTGTACTGCAGGAAGATGAGGTAGCTGTCGCCGCCGATGTGCCAGCCTTCGAGCACGATCTCGTCGACCCCATCGCCGGTGAGGTCGAGGTGGTCGATGAGACGGCGATACTCGCGCGCATCAGCCTGCGGTACGTGCGCGAAAGTCTGCACGTATGCCTTGGCCTCATCGACGTAGTCGCCGATGACGAAGACATGTCTCGGTTTGCCGTTCAAACCGCTGCCGCGCTCGAGATACGAGCCGATCACTGTCGGGTGCGTCGAGACGCCGGTGTAGAAGCTGCTCAGCACTTCATCCAGCTCCGAGCGCGCTACGCTGGTGAGGCCCTCGTGTTGTGCAACGCGGGTCGCGAGCGCACGCGCGGTGTCGATGTCCGCTGGGACCTGTGCCGGACGAGGAGGCGGACCCGCCAAGGGGTCGCTCGTTGCCAGCAACTCGAGCATCACGTTCGCCGGCGCCGACGCGACGGTTGCGGCAGCGAGTGGCCGCAGAGAGCGACAGTTCGGCAGCTTGTAGAGCGGCGACTCGCCCTCCCACATCCCTCGGCGAATGACGGCATTGCCGATGGACTTTCCCGCGACGTAGGCCGTGAGCGTGGCGCCGGCAGGAAAGTAGATGTGATCGAAGTTGCGCCAACCGCTCGAGTCGAGGGTGATCTGCTTGATCTCGCCGTTGGCGAGGGTGGCCAGGGGCAGAACGCGCGGATCGGAGCGGTCGCCGAAGATGAACATCAACGTCCTCGGCTTTCCGGCGAGCGACGTGCGGTTCGCGTCGCCAGCGGCCTCCGCGTCGCGCTTGTTACAGCCTACGGCGAGCGTTAGGATGCTGGCGACGACCGCCGCCCCGAAGATCGCCCGTATATTATTCCTCGGCCGCTCCGCGGAAGGCTTCGGGTCGCGGTCTCGGGGGAGGTGAAGGAGTTGGTGCATATGAGTTCAGTGGAAGGCGGTGCGTTGAGCCTGCGGGACTTGCAGCGCCAGCTGGCGGCGTTGCTGCCGGACGCGCGAACCGCGGGGGGAGAGAGCACCCTGGAGATGGTCTCTCAGAGGAACGACGCGCCGCGCCTGACGAGCGCAACGGTGCTGGAGGAGGGAATTCTGCGGGCACGCCGGATTCCTGATGCGCAGCCGACGTCCGCCTTTCGCGCCTTCATCGACGGGACGCAGCGGAGCTCCGTTGCCAAGTACGTCGGCAACGTTGCGTTGGTGCATGGCCAGGTGGCAGCTGTCGTGCGAGAGCGCCGCGACCGGCGGTTGATCACATGGGGAGAACCGCTCGTCGAATCACGTATCTATGCGCCGAGGGCATACCTCGCGTCCGTGACGTGGAACACACTCGCGGCCGCTTGTGGCGAGAAGCTCGTCGATATCACTGAGGGCGCTACGGAGTTGGACGTGCACCCGTTCGCCCTCCGAGATATCACCGTGCAGTTGGTGCAGTCGCATCGCGACCAGCTCGAGCGGCGACTGGCGGAGCGGTGGTGCTCCGAGGAAAGCGATCCCGTGTTCATCGACGGCGGCATCAGCGGAAGCGCCACCGTCGCTGCCTCCGAGATCGCCGTAGGCGTCGTGAAGAGCCACTTCACGCTCTACGTCAAAGGCGATGCACTCGAGACCGTGCTGTCGCTCGAGGCCAGCGAGCGGTCCAGTGTCTTTCGCATCGAGTCGTCCACACGTCCGAGTGTCGCGAGCTGGTATCTCCGACTGCGCGACCCGATGGGACACGATCCGATGTGGGGGCTCGTGCGAGTCGAAGTGTGCTGCCCCGACGCACGTCGGATGCAGACACTGAGCGCGCGCGCGGACGAGATTTCGCGCTGGGTGCTCGCCGAAGTATCACCGTTGGCGCTGCCGGATTCACGCTGGGACAAGATGGTGTACGGTGTGCGCGACTGTGAGGAGTTCTTGCGGGCGGTGCAGTGATCGCCGAGTAGATTCAGGAATGCCCGAATCACCATTTCCAGGCTCGTCTACTCCAACGCTCGGACGCGTCGTCGCCACCGAGCGCCGCCCCAACACGCCCCACGAATTCCATTTCTGGACAGCGCTCGACTCGCCGGTCGGCATCGGCACCATCGTGCGCGTCGACGCACGCGATGAAGTCAACGGTGTGTATCCGCGCGTCTATGGCATCGTCACTGAAGGCTTCAGCTGGACCGACCTCGCGTCGCCGCTGCACGACGTCATGGGTCACGACGGCAACCCCGCCGACAAGCCCGCGCACCAGACCAATCGCGCAGAGATCCGTCTCTATACGGCAGCGGTGCTGCGCCACGTTCCCGAAGAGCCGCTGCAACCCGTGCCCATGGGCACCGTCTTTCTCGCCGACGAATCCGACGTCGCCATCGCGCTGCGCATGGACGGCTACCTGAAGGACGGCTCGCACACGGGTATTCCGGTCGGCGTATATCGCGCCGGTGGAACTGACGCGCCCATCTACCTCGACGCCGACTTCCTCATCGGACCGGAGGCGGCGCATCTCAACATCACCGGTGTCTCCGGTCTCGCCACGAAGACCAGCGCGGTGGAGTGGCTGCTGCAGTCGATCTTCTCGCACTTCCCCGAGCAGAAGGGAAGCGTGGCCGCGGTCTGCTTGAACGTGAAGGGCCCCGACCTCTGCTTCCTCGACCTGCCCGGCGAGATCGACGAGAACGACCGCAAGCTGTACGAACAATGTGGCGTTCCGCCGACTCCCTTCGAGGACGTGCAGTATTACGCGCCGTACAAGTCCGACGGCATCTCGCTCAACACGCTGCGCAGTAACGAGGCGCTGCTCGAGAACGTCACGCCGCTCACCTGGGGACTGCGCGAAGTGCTGCAGTATGCCGAGGTGCTGCTCAACAAGGACGACATCGACGCGAAGGCGGATGCGATGATCGACTTCATCAAGGAGAACGTCCTCGATCGTCGATTCACCGATCCCATGCTCGAGCGCTCACACACCGTGTCGT
>JAQBPV010000412.1 GCA_028287345.1 Gemmatimonadota bacterium | reverse complement strand
GTTCACGACGACCGCACAGCCCGTGAGCTCGCGGAACGCGTCGATGAGGTCGTAGTAGTCGGGATTCGTTTCGCGACTCACCGTCTGCACGCGCGCCGAGTAGTCGATGTGCGTGATGGCCGGAATGTCGGAGCGCAGCAGGTTGAGCTGCTCGATACCCCACACCTTGTTGCCGCCCGCGGGCATCGGGATCTGCCGCTCCTTCTTCACCGGCGCAACGAGCAGCATGTACGGCGACTCGCAGTCCATCTCGAAGTATTCACTGACGTGCTCTTCGAGCACGCTCGGCGCGAACGGACGGAATCCCTCGCGGAACTTGATCTTGATGTTCATCTGCGCCTGCATGCGCGGGCTGCGCGCGTCGCCGATGATGCTGCGGCAACCGAGCGAGCGAGGGCCGAATTCCATGCGGCCATTGAACCATCCGATGATCTTCTCGTCGGCAATCTGTTGGGACACCCGCTGCAACATGGAGTCGCGATCGAGCCGCTCGTACGACGCGCCTGTCTTCTTCAGGAACGCTTCGATCTCGTCCGGCGTAAATGACGGTCCGAGATACGCGCCCTTCATGCTGTCCTTGCCCGGCGTGACCTTGCGCGGACGTTGCAGGTAGCGATGCGAGATGAGCTGTGCGACGCCGAGTGCACCGCCAGCGTCGCCAGCAGCGGGCTGAATCCACAGCTTCTTGAAGGGACCGTCGCGCAGGAGCTTGCCGTTGGCCACGCAGTTGAGCGCCACGCCGCCAGCGAGACAGAGATTCTCCATCCCCGTCTCCTTGTGCACCTGCTTCGCCATGCGCATGACGATCTCCTCGGTGACCACCTGCACCGAGCGCGCGAGATCCATCTCCTTCTGCGTGAGGTTGGTCTCGGAGACGCGCGGCGGTCCACCAAAGAGATCGTTGAAGGCCTCGTTAGTCATCGTGAGGCCGCTCAGATAGTTGAAGTACTTCTGGTTCATCGTGAACGACCCGTCTTCGCGGAGGTCGATCAGATGCTTGTAGATCAGGTCGACGTACTTCGGCTCACCGTAAGGCGCGAGACCCATGACCTTGTACTCGCCGGAGTTGACCTTGAAGCCGGTGTAGTACGTGAACGCGGAGTAGAGCAGTCCGAGCGAATCGGGCCAGCGCAGTTCCTTCAGGATCTGTAGATCCGAGCCCTTCCCCACGCCGGTAGTCGCGGTCGCCCATTCGCCCACGCCGTCCATCGTCAGGATCGCGGCTTCCTCGAACGGCGACGGAAAGAAGGCACTCGCCGCGTGCGACTCGTGATGCTCGGCGTAGAGCATCATCCCTTCGTAGCCGCCGAGATTCTTTCTGAGATCGCGATCGGTGAAGAGCTTCTCCTTCACCCACATCGGACCCGCCATGAGGAACGAGCGGAAGCCGGCTGGCGCGACGGAGAGGTACGTCTCCAGAATACGCTCGAACTTGAGCAGCGGCTTGTCGTAGAAGCCGACGTGCGTGAGGTCCGCGGCGGTGATGCCCGCCTCGCGCAGACAGAAGTCCACGGCGTTCTTCGGAAAGCGTTCGTCGCCCTTCTTGCGCGAGAAGCGCTCTTCCTGCGCGGCGGCGACGATGTCGCCGTCGCGCAGCAGACACGCCGCGCTGTCGTGATAATAGGCGGAAAGGCCGAGTACGTACTCGTGAGCCATGGGTAAGTCGCCCTGCAAATTGGGAAGGAGGAATGCCTTATTGAGACGACGCAGGGGGTGCATCCGGCACGAACGAGCGTGCCTCACAGCCCCAGTCCGGCCGCAATGAGCGCCTTCTGGATTTCCGACGTTCCAGTGTACACTGTGCCGCCGATGTCGTCGCGTAGATCCGCTCGAACTTCCTCTGCACCTCGGTCTGCAGCGTCGGCCAGAACGCCTTCACGATCGTCGGGATTGCCTCTTCCGTGTTGTGGCCCACTCGGTCGACATAGATATGCGTCGTGTCGCCGTCGAAGAGATCGGCCGCGTTGACGAACCGGCCTGGCGCAATGCGCGGCATGATCGAGTCGAGCATGAACGGAATGACCAGGTGGACTTCACGCAGCCGGCTGTTGAACGGGTCAGCCTTGATGCTGTGCATCAGTCGCTGCTCGAAGCGCGTGAGCGGCTTGGTGCTCGTGTGCAAAGTGGGCTGCCAGACGTAGATCGGCGTAAATCCGTATTCCTTCGCCAGCGCCTCGACCAGACGCACGTTCGCGGTATAGAACGCCACCGTGCTCCGCGCGCCGGAGTCGGCCGAGACGAACTGCTTCGGCTGTTGCGGCACCATCGTCTTGAGCTTCTGCAACAGCTCGAGCTGCTCGGCACTCGTCATGGCGAGCAGTCCCAGCGCGCGCAGGTCGCGGCGAATACCGCGGTCGGCGCCGGTGCGATCGAGCTTCCGTCCCAGCGCGAACTCGCTGACGCGCTTGGATTCGTTCTGGGTGTTGCCGCCGTGGCCCCACTGCACGGTGGCGCCGGCGTCGTTGATCCCGTCGAAGAAGACGACGATGTCCGGAATGTTCCCCTTGCGCAGCTGCAGCATCAGCTCGATGACTTCCTGCGTCATCACGTAGCCGTTCTCGCCGAAGTTCGTGACCTCGATCCGATGTCCGGTTCCCGCGATCGTCTGCAAGCGACGCGACGCCTCGGCGGGGATGGTCATGCTGTCCCGCTGCGACGTACCCCACATGGTCGAGCCACCGAAGAAGAACACGCGTGCGCGCGGCAGCATCGGCATGCTCGGCTGCGGCGTGATGCGACGTCCCGCGCTGTCGATGTTGATGTAGCGGCCGGCGTACGACGGATGGCGCGAGAAGTAGACGAACGGCTTCCACTTTGCCGCACGCGTGGCGTTGAAGTCCACCATGTAATCGTCGTACCAGTCCGTCCTGGTGCGCGGATCGACGACAGCCGAGCCGCCGGATCGCCGGGCGGTGATGCTCTCACCTACCGATCGCTGCGCACGAAAGCACGCTTCCGTCACGACGACGAGCATCAGGCAGATGCCCATCATCAGCCAGAAGGCGCGAAGTGCGCCCCATCCCTTTCCAACTGTGCGCCGAGCCGAGAATGCCATTGGTGATGTGACCTTAGGGTGTGCGTCGTCGCACGTTCGCCGATGTATCGACTGCCGTTCCGGCGCGTGAGCGCTGCACGGCAGCTTCGAGCGCCGGCCAGAATGAATCAACGATCTTCGGAACGGACGCTTCGGTGTTGTGCCCGATGCGGTCGACGAACACCGACATCGTGTCGCCGGCGAACAGCCCCGTCGCGTTCACGAACCGTCCCGGCGCGATGGTGGCCATCGCCGAATCCACGATGGGCGGAATGGCGAGCTGCGTCCCGCGCGTGCGGAGCTGGAAGGGGTCGTTCCTGATGCCCTTGACGATGCGCTCCTCGAACTTCGTGAGCGGCTTCGTCGTGGAGTGAATCGAGGGCTGCCACACGTAGACGGCCTGAAATCCATACGCCTTCGCGAGCGCCTCGACCATCCGCATGTTCTCGGCGTAAACGCGCACGGTGCTGCGCGCCGCTGAGTCGGCGGAGATGAACGTGAGCGGCGGCGAGGGCTTCTTCGACTTGATCCAGTCCACGAGGGCGAGCTGGTTGAACCCTTCGCGGAGGAGAATGCCCTCGGCCGAGAGGTCCTTGCCGAGTCCGCGTGCGAAACCCGTGCGGTCGAGCGCGCGACCCATCGCGAACTCCGAGACGCGCTTGGATTCGTTCTGCGGAATGCCGGGGGCGCCGTATTGGAGCGTGGTGCCGACGTCGTTGATCCCGTCGTAGAAGACGACCACGTTCGGGCGGTTGCCGGCGCGCAGCTCGAGCTCCAGCTCGATGAGCTCCTGCGTGGTGACGTAGCCGCTCTCGCCGAAGTTCGTGACCTCGATGCGGTTGCCGGGGCCGGCGAGCGTCTGGAGACGCCTGGACGCCTCAGCGGCGATGGTGTGATCGTCGCGCTGGGCGGTGCCCCACATGGTGGACCCGCCGAAGAAGAAGACGCGGGCGACGGGAATCGCGGGTGTGGATGGCTGTGGCGTGATGCGTCGGCCGGCGCTGTCGATGTTGACGTAGCGGCCCGTGAACGAGGGCTGGCGTCCCCAGTAGAGGTACGATTTCCAGCGCTGCGGGCGCGTGACGTCGTACTCCTTGGTGAACTCGTCGAACCACGGGAGCTTGGCCTGCGGGTCACCGGAGGGTGGGGCGCCGGGACGCACGCCGCTCATCCGCTCGGACACGCTGCGCTGCACGCGGACGCACGACTCCATGAGGAGCAGGATGCCGACGGACAGGCCGATGATCAGCCAGAAGGCGTGGAGGAACTGCCACGTCCTGATCGCGGCCGTGCGAACGAAGTTGCGCATCCAGTGCTGGGGGGCGTGGGAAGCGGTGGGATACGGGCGTGATGCAATTCGGCCCGGAGCGAGAGGTCGCCCCGAGCTTCACCGATCTGCCAGCTGTTTTGGGAGCCGAAAGTCTCTGCTTCAAGACGCGATTGCCAGTACCGCGCAACATCGCACCGTTTCGCAGACCCGGTAGCTGCCGTAGGTTCGGGGAGCCCAACCCAGCCTAACGGAACGAGACCCAAAATGGCAGAGAAGCGATCGGCGAAGCAGCGCGTGAAAGGCTATGTCAAACGGCTGCTTGGCATTCAGCCCCCTCCGCCCACGCAGCCGAAGAACAAACACCTGTGGTCGATCGGGATGTATTCGGGCAGCTCACCCCTCGACCTCCGGCCCGACGATCGCTTTCCGAACCCCATACTGACGCGCGACCATGTTACGGATGTCTCGGCGGGTTTCGTCGCTGATCCGTTTCTCATCCAGGCCGACGGCGTCTGGAACATGTTCTTCGAGGTCTTCAACCGCCGCACCTGGCTGGGGGAGATCGCCGTGGCGACCAGCAAGGACCTCGCGGAGTGGCAGTACCAGCAGGTCGTGCTGACGGAGCCTTTTCACATCTCGTATCCGTTCGTCTTCGAGTGGAAGGGCGAACACTACATGATTCCGGAGACGCACAAGACGCGCACCATCCGGCTCTACAAGGCCGACGTCTTTCCCTACAAGTGGTCGCTCGTTCATACGCTCATGAGCGGCAAGCGCTTTGCCGACGCCACGCTGTTTCGTCATGACGACAGGTGGTGGCTGTTCACCGAGACCAGCGCGCAGATGAAGCACGACACGCTGCGCCTCTATTACGCGGACGACTTGATGGGCGCATGGACTGAACATCCCGCGAGCCCGATCATCGAAGGGGACGCGCACTCCGCGCGTCCCGGCGGCTCGGTGGCGCGCGAAGGCGACACGCTCATTCGGTACGCGCAGGAGTGCGTGCCGCGCTATGGCTTGAGTGTCCATGCGTTCGTGATCTCGAAGCTGACGACCACCGAGTATGAAGAGACCCCTGCGTCGAACAATCCCATCCTCGGCGCGAGCGGGTCGGGGTGGAACGAGTCGGGGATGCACCACGTGAACGCGCATCGTGTCGCCGACGGCAAGTGGATCGCCGCGGTGGACGGATGGCATCCGGCGACCGCGGCCTACGTGGCAGGCGACGCGTAGCACCGATGCCGTCGACGTCGACGTATGAGGTGATTCCGGCGCGCTCACTCACCCCCACTCATGTTGCGGCGTGGAGTGCCATGCTTCCGCATGCTGGCGACTGGGCGAGTCCGTTCTTCCGCCCCGAGTACACGCACGCCGTGGCGGCGGTGCGCGAAGCAATCGATGTATGCGTCATTCGCCGGGGACAGGAAATCGTCGGCTTCTTTCCTTTCGAGCGCGTCGATCGAGTGGTCGGCCGGCCCGTTGGCGGGTCGATGTCGAACTTTCAGGGCGTCATTGCCGCGCCCGATGCAGAGTGGGACGCGGAGTCCATCGCGCGCGCCGCGAAGGTGACCACGCTCAAGTTCCATCATCAGGTGCAGACCCAATCACAGTTCGATGCGTACACGACGCAGCGTGCGTCGTCGCCGATCATTGACCTCGCCGTCGGTTGGGACGCGTATCTCGAGCAGCGGCGACAATCGGGCGTCAGCAGCTTCAACGCACTGCCGAGAAAGATGCGGAAGCTGGAGCGCGAACTTGGCACGCTGCGGTTCGTATCGCACACCGACGAGCCCGAGGTGTTCGACAGCCTCGTGACGTGGAAGCGTGCACAGTATGAGCGCACGAACACGCGCGGCTCGATGCAGCACGAGTGGTGTCTCGTCGTGTTGCGACGCCTGTTCGGCATCCAGGGCGCCGCGTTCGCGGGCACGCTCTCGGCACTTTACGCGGGGGAGCGCCTGATCGCCGTGCACGCCGGCATGCGCAGCGCCACCGCGTGGCACTACTGGTATCCCGCATACGATCCGACGTTGAGCCAACACTCGCCGGGACGCGTGCTCATGCTCGAGATGTGCAAGTGGGCGGCGGGCGCGGGACTCCATCGCATCGATCTCGGACCGGGCGAGGGCGCGCACAAGGACCTCTTCGCCACGTCGGAGACGAGTGTCGGCGTGGGTCAGGTCGTCGTCCCTGCTTCGACGAGCTTGTTCTCCCGCATCACCAGCCGACTCGGCTTCGCCTGACCATGGCACCTGACAGCCGACCGCCGCATCACGCGCGCACACTGCGCGACCTCCCGGCGCAATTTCTGAGGGCGGTCGTCGTAAATACGCCGCTGCTCGCGTTCCTGCTCGTGTATCGCCTCTTCGCCACGAACCTGTACGTCTCGTACAGCCTGCCGGTGCTCGGCGAGTTCCCGAAAGGCTTTCTCCTGGATCTGTTCGTCTTTGTCGTCGTGATGGCGGTGTGGGCGGTGGCATCGCTGTGGAAGTGGACGCGCGCGCTCTTGCTCGTGGTCCTCGTGCCGGCGATCGCCTTCCTGCTTCTCTTTCGCGCCACCGACCACTACTACTACTCCGCGACGAAGGTCCCGCTCAACGCCTTCGTCCTCTACGGCAATCTCTCGTCGGCCAACGAGGGCGCCGCCATCGTGCTCGGCAAGCCGCTCGTGGTGTCGCTGCTGCTGCTGCTCGTTCTGCACTACCTCGCGTTCTTCTTCTCGCAGCGATATCGCGGGTTCATCGAGCGTATCGTGCTCGCGCTTCTGTCGCGCAAGGGACGGGTGGTGCTGCTGCCACTCTCTGCCGCGGTGCTTCTGCTCTTCGCGATCAACGCGCACGCCCTCAAGCAACAGGAGCGAAAGGCGAATGTGCTGCGGGCTGCATCGGGCGAATATATGTTCGTCATCGGTCTGCCGCGCTTCTTTCGCGAAGAGGCGCTCAAGTCGTACGCACTTGCGCCCAAGCCTGCGCGATTCGTGCTGCCTCGTGTCGACACCGTGCGCGTTGCGGCACCCGCTGTTCAACGTCGGCCGAACATCTTCCTGATCACCGTCGAGTCGTTCAACTCGCTGTACGTGCTGCCCCCAGCCGAACTGCATCCGTCGCTCACTGCGGAGGTGATGCCGTTCTTCAAGTCGCTCGCGAGCGACGGCTACATGTTCTCCGACGTCTACACGAGCTCTGCGTACACGTTCAACGGCATCACCGCGGTGATGTGCTCGCAGTACACGATGTCCGAGTCCGTCTGGGGGAAGGACTGTCTGCCGCAGGTCCTCGCGCACAATGGCTATGAGCCATTCACCTTCGTGTCGATTCCGCAGCTGCGGCCGTACAGGTACGACAACTTCAAGGCAATGGGCTTCGACCGCTCGCGAGTTTTCGACGCGATCAGGATGCGTGAAGGCAAGCGGAACGTGTACTTCAACGCGATGACCGATGAAGAGCTGCTCACGTACGCTGCAGGAGTAGCCGACAGCGTTTCAAAGGCGAGCAGGAAGCCGATGCTCATCCACGTCTCGACCGATGCGATGCATGTGCCCGGCCTTTTTCCACACCGCGGCTGTGGCAACTATGAATTCCCGAAGTCGCTCGAGGTGGACGACCTCACGCGCCGCATGATGGACGCCGCGCATTGCACCGATCACGATCTCGCGGAGTTCGTCGCGCACCTGAAGAAGAGCGGCCTGTGGGACGATGCGCTCGTCGTCATCATGGCCGACCACGCGTTCAACCTGTCCTTCTGGAAGCACAAGGAGACCGAGCTCGCGCGCATTCCGCTGTTCGTGAAGTTGCCGAAGAGTGACTCCACTGCGCGAAAGGTGAACGTCGGCCAACTCGCCGCGCAGGTTGACGTCGCCCCGACGATCCTCGACTACCTCGGCATACACTCCGATCGGCCGATGTATGGCCGCTCTCTCCTCGCGACGGCGGCGCCTACCGAACGGAGCGTGGTGGGAGTGTCGAGCTCGCGATTGCTCTCGCTCGCCACGCGGGAGGGCGCGAAGCTGCATCTGCACGGAACTACCGACCTCGAGGACGCGGCGGCGCGCGCCGAGCTCGACGCGCTGTTCGATACGGTGCTGTACTTCGACCAGAATCCCGCGGCATTCGAGCCGGCTGTGCGCGCGGCGGCGACGCGCACGCAATGAAAGTCGCCATCGAGACCGCGTTCGACGCTATTGGCGAACGCGCATGGAACGACCTCGTGCGCCGATCGACGCGTGCGTCCGTATTCCAGTCGTGGAGTTGGCAGCGCGCCTGGTGGCGCGCTTTTCATGACGCGGCGGCGCAACCGGGACAGTTGATGCTCGTCGCCGCGCGCAGCGAGGACGGTGCGCTACTCGCCCTCGCGTCGCTCTTCATCGAGAAGGAAGGCAATCGGCGGACGCTCAAGTTCGTCGGCGACGGTCTGGCCGATTCCCTCGATTTCATCGTTGATGACTCGCAGCATGGCGCACGCGAGCGCGTGCTCGATCAGTTGACGCAGCACGCGGAGCAGTGCGATGCGATGTCCCTCGATGCGCTGCCGGCTGATTCGCCGACCGTGGCTGCGGTACGTGCATGGGCGGCCAGTTCGCGTCTGTCGGACGAGTGGACGTCACGCGCGTCGTCGCCCACACTCCCCGTTCCGGCCAAGCAGTCGGCGATCGCCGAGGGATTCTCGGTGGCGCATTCGGCCGATCGGCGTGTGATCGCGGCGGCGCTCGACGCCTTCTTCGTCCAGCACATTCATCGCTGGAGCTCGCGTGACGTCCAGAGCCAGTTCGTGCTCCGGACGAATCGGGAGATGTATCGCCATCTCATCACCGACAGTTCGGACGACTCCCTCCGCCTCACGACGCTGCGCGTCGGCGGTCAGCGCGTGGCGTATGCGCTGAGCGTCCTCGTTGACGGACAGCTGTGGTGTGAGACGTCGTCGGACATCGTCGAAGCCAAGCGTGGTTGCGAGGCCGTGCTGCTGAACGTGCTGTTCGCTCTCGCTCGTGTGCGCGGCGCGACGTCGGTGGCACTCGCGCGCGGTGACGAGCTGCTCGCCGGCCATCCCTCGGCGAACGCGCGCGGCTCGGAGTCCGTGCGTATCACGAAGGCGCCGCGCGGAGGAGTGCGCAAGCGCCTCGCGTCCAGCGCGATCCTGTCGCGCGCGCTGGCTCTCGCGACCGAGCTGCGACAGGTGGCGCATGTCGCGAGACATGCCGACAGTATCGTCGAGGGTCGAAAGAAGCGCTCGGAACTCGGCGCATCGCATCGCGACTACTATGACGCCGGCTCCATCACGAAGGTGTACGTGCGGGAGACGCGGTTGCAGAAGCCGGAGCAGCTCATCCTGCGCGAACTGCAGCCCCAATTGCCGAACATGCGTGTGCTCGACGTCGGCGTCGGTGCGGGACGCACGGTTCCATACTTCGGCACGACTGCGCTCGACTATCGTGGCTTCGACTTCGCGCCGAACATGGTCGCCGCGTGTCGTCATCTCACGGGCGACATCGTTGAGCCCTCGCGCATCACCGAGGGCGACGCGCGGGCGATGCGCGATGTAGCAGACTCCTCGTGCGATCTCGTGCTGATCAGCTATAACGCGATAGACGATATCGGCGGAGAGGAGGACAGGTTCAAGGTGCTCGCGGAGGTGAAGCGCGTGGCAGCGCCGGGCGGCTACTTCTGCTTTTCGTCGCACAACATGAAGAGTCTTACGCCGGCCGGTGCGTCGAGCGCGATGGAGCGGCTGAAGCGGTGGCGGCGTTATCGGTTGCTGCGTGCGGCGAATCCCGGGCTTGCGGAGTTACGGCACCAACCGCGCGCGATGATCCACGACGTGGGCATGGACTATCGGTTTCCGCATTACTACATCGCGCCGTCGGCGCAGGCGCAGCAGTTAGCAGACTTCGGGTTTACGGATGTGCGTGTGTTCTCGGTGAACACTGGCGAGGAGATTGTGGATTCGACGCGGTGGGATGCTTTGGTGGATAGCTGGGTCTACTATCTGTGTCGGGTGCCGTCGTGAGTGTCCTCATGTGGCACTCGGCCATCTAAATCGACCGTCGGGGTTTATCGAGCGACGGCACGCTGTATAACGTCGTATGCGGCGTGGGCGGGACAGCGGATGTCTGCGCGCGCAATGGGTTGTCTGAGCCCGGCGGCATTTGTGCGCGGCGAAACAATGCGTACGCTTGCATGACTTTGTCGCGCTCGCACAATATGCAGTCCGTTCAATCGGCGTTAGGCGGACACCGACCACTGTCGCGATGAAGAATCAGCGCGGACCGAAGATTCGCATCGACCCCACGTTTAGCGCGGAGGCAATCGTGAGAGGGCTCCTCATCGTGTTCGCGATCGCGGGAGGGGGTGCGGCAGCCGC
>JAQBPV010000384.1 GCA_028287345.1 Gemmatimonadota bacterium | reverse complement strand
GTCAGCGTCAAGAACGACGTCGCGCGCAGCGTGCTGACGATGGTGCGCGCGATCTCGTCCTGAATCTCGAACACGTCGCGCAGCGTGCGGTCATAGCGCTGCGACCACACGAGTCGTCCGTCGTCGGTGGACGTCAGTTGCGCGGTGATGCGCAGCCGGTCGCCGGACTTTCGCACAGTGCCCTCGAGTACTTCGGCGGCGCCGAGCAGCGCGCCGATGGCGCGCACGTCCTGCAGCTTGCCCTTGAGTGCGAACACCGACGTCCGTGAAGCGACGCGAAGTCCCTCCACCTTGGATAGTGCGTCGATAAGTTCATCGGTGATGCCGTCGCTGAGGTACTCGTTCTCCGGATCGGGGCTCGCGTTGACGAACGGCAGCACCGCCACGCTGCGCGTGAGCGTCTGGAGAATTTGCGCGCGGCCCGAGTCGGTGGCCTGCAGCGCAGCCGTGAATTCGTTGATACTCGGAAAACGGTCCAGCGGCGCCTTGGCCAAGGCGCGGATCAACGCCCGCTCGATGTTCAACGACACCTCTGGCCGCAGCGCGCGGATGGGACGCGGCGTCTCCGTCACTTGGCGCATGAGCAGTGCACGCGCGGTCGATGCCATGAGCGGCGGCGTGCCCGCCAGCATCTCATACACGACGCACGCGAGACTGTAGATGTCGCTCGCCGTTCCGATGTCCGGGTCGCCGCTCGCCTGCTCGGGGCTCATGTACGCCGGTGTGCCCACGGCGATGCCCTGTTCCGTCACCGCGTCCACCACCGAGATGCCACACGTGCGCGCGACGCCGAAATCCGCCAACACCGCTTGCCCGTCGGCGAAGAGGATGTTCTCCGGCTTCACGTCGCGATGGACGAAGCCGTTGCGATGCGCATAGTCGAGCGCCGTTCCCACCTCGTATGCGAAACGAATCGCCTCGGCGATCGGCAGACGTACTTCACGCGTGAGTCGATCCCGAAGCGAGCCGCCAGGCACATACGGCGAGACGTAGTACAGCACGCCTTCGGCGTCGCCCGAGTCGATGAGCGGGACGATGTGCGGATGCGACAGCCGCGCGACGATGCCGATCTCCCGCAGGAACCGCTCGCCACCCACTGATGCGGCGAGCTCGGCACGCATCACCTTTATCGCCACCTGCCGGCCATGCTTGCGCTCCTCGGCGAGGTATACAGTCGCCATGCCGCCACGGCCGAGCTCGCGCCCGATGATGAACCGTTCGTCGAGCGAGGAGGGGAGGGTGATGGTGGGTTCCGTCATCTTCGGAGAATATGCGGACATCGCGGGGTCTCACGCGAGGTTGGAACACTACTATATGAAGGGCGTCACAACATGAATCCCTCTTCCCGCCATTTGTCGCCGCCCGTAGCTTAGCGCCACTCTTCCATTGGAGATACGCGCTCGATGGCACAGGAAGTCGTTCAGCTCACGCGCCGCAAGTTCGGCGAGACGGTGCGCCGAGACGCGTGGTGGGTGCCCCAGATCGGTGCTCTGGTTGTGCTCTCCTCGTTTCTGGCCTACGCGACCTGGGCCGCGTTCCAGAATGCGCACTACGAGTTCGGGCCCTATCTCTCGCCGTTCTACTCGCCGCTGATCGTCGGCAATTCACCACACGCGTGGTTCCAGAAGGCGCCGTGGTTCATTCCCGCTATTTCGCCGGCGTTGTTGATCCTGCCTTTTCCCGCCGGCTTTCGATTCACGTGCTACTACTATCGGGGCACATACTACAAGGCGTTCTGGGCCGATCCACCTGGCTGCGCCGTCGGTGAGCCGCGAAAGAGCTACCTCGGCGAGAAGTCCTTTCCGCTGATTCTCCAGAACGTTCACCGCTACTTCCTGTACGCGGCGCTGCTCTTCCTGATCATCCTTGGTTTGGATGCATGGCGCGGCTACTGGTTCGCCGATGCGAGTGGCGTGAAGCACTTCGGCATTGGCCTCGGTTCGCTGGTGCTCACGGTCAACGTGATTCTGCTCAGCGGATACACGCTGGGGTGCCATTCATTGCGACATCTGGTAGGCGGCTACCTCGACCGCCTGTCGGGACGTCCGGTGCGCAAGAAGGCCTATGACTGCGTGAGCTGTCTCAATCGGGGCCACATGAACTGGGCGTGGGCGAGCCTGTTCTGGGTCGCGTTTTCCGATGTGTATGTGAGACTGTGTTCGATGGGGATCTGGACAGATCTCCGAATCCTGTAGTGCGCTAAAGTGCGGAAGATCAACAGAAAAGCTCACACGGATTCACACGGATTTTGGGGCGGATTGACGCTGATACTGCAAAAGCAACAAGAACAAAAAGCAACGATCGAGACTTTGGCCTTGGAGTGCTCTTCCGCAGTATCCGTGTAAATCGGTGGCAGTTGCAATTCCGTGTAGATCCGTGTGAGCTGTAGCAGTTGTACACAGTGTGCCCCGCACCATGACCCAACAAATACGAAATGCCTGCTGAATACCAGACAATAGACCACGACGTCCTAGTAATTGGCGCAGGCGGTGCGGGCTTGAGGGCCGCAATCGAAGCAGCTTCGCAAGGCGTATCCGTCGGTGTCGTTTGCAAAAGCCTGCTTGGCAAGGCGCATACGGTGATGGCCGAGGGTGGCGTCGCTGCCGCGATGGGCAACGTCGACGACCGCGACAACTGGCGCGTCCATTTTGCCGACACCATGCGCGGAGGACAGTACGTCAACAACTGGCGCATGGCGCAGCTGCACGCGCAGGAAGCGCCGGCGCGCGTCAACGAGCTCGAAGCATGGGGCGCACTGTTCGATCGCACGACCGACGGACGCATTCTCCAGCGCAACTTCGGCGGTCATCGCTACCCACGTCTCGCGCACGTGGGTGACCGTACGGGCCTGGAGATGATCCGCACGCTTCAGGATCACGGCATTCACGAGGGCATGGATGTGCACATGGAGTGCACCGTCCTCACTCTCCTGCGCGACGGCGACCGCATCGCGGGCGCGTTCGCGTACGATCGCGATCGAGGACGCTTCAAGATCTTCCGCGCGAAGGCCGTCGTCATGGCCACTGGTGGCGTCGGGCGCGCGTTCAACATCACGAGCAACAGCTGGGAATACACCGGCGACGGACAGGCCCTCGCCTACCTCGCCGGCGCCGCGCTTCAGGACATGGAGTTCGTACAGTTCCATCCGACAGGAATGATCTGGCCGCCGAGCGTCCGCGGCATTCTCGTCACGGAAGGAGTGCGAGGAGAAGGTGGCGTCTTGAGGAATCGTGACGGCAAGCGATTCATGTTCGACAACATTCCGGACAACTACAAGCCGCAGACGGCCGACAACGAGGAAGAGGGCTGGCGCTACACCCAGGGCGACAAGAATTCACGTCGCCCGCCTGAGCTGCTCACGCGCGATCACGTCGCGCGCATGATCGTGCGCGAGGTGAAGGAAGGGCGCGGCTCACCGCACGGTGGCGTCTATCTCGACATCTCGTGGATCAAGGATCGCATTCCGAACGCGGCGGAGCACATCAAGAAGAAGCTGCCGAGCATGTACCATCAATTCATGCAGCTCGCCGGCATCGACATCACCAAGGAACCGATGGAGATCGGGCCCACGACGCACTATGTCATGGGCGGCATTCGCGTCGACGGTGATACGCAGATGTCGACACTGTCCGGACTGTTCGCGTGCGGTGAGTGCGCGGCCGGACTTCACGGCGCCAATCGGCTCGGTGGCAACTCGCTGTCCGATCTCCTCGTCTTCGGCAAGCGCGCCGGTCAGTACGCCGCCGAGTTCGCGCGTGGCAACGGTTCAGCGTCGATCAACAACGACGAGGTCGAGGAGTCCGCGCGTCGTGCACTCGCGCCCTTCGAGCGCGGCGCGAGTGGTGAAGGTCCATACCAGGTGCAGGAGTCGCTGCAGACGACGATGCAGAATTACGTCGGCATCGTGCGTGTGCAGGACGAGATGGAGCGCGCGCTGAGCGAGCTCGAGGTCCTGAAGCAACGCGCGGAGAAAGTCGGCGTGCCGGGCAATCGCGAATACAATCCGGGTTGGCACACCGCGCTCGACTTGCGCCATCTACTCATCGTCTCGGAAGCCATCACCATCTCGGCGATCGAGCGGAGAGAGAGCCGAGGCGGCCATTTCCGCGACGACTATCCCGACAAGGACGCAGCCTTCGGCACCTTCAACCACACCGTGCGTCTCGGCGCCGATGGCAAGATGCAGCTCGAACGCGCGCCGATTCCCGCCATGCCGGCCGAGCTCGAGGCGATCATCAAGGAGATGGCATCGTGACCGCACCACTTTCCGGCGGCAATGCTCCCGCGCGCGCCGTCGACGCCTACACCGCCGCGCAGAGTGCGCAGGATGCGGCGGTCGGCCATCAGACGCGCAGCTTTCGCGTGTGGCGTGGCGCAGACGGCAACGGCGCGTTTCACGACTACACCACCGAGACGAACGATGGAATGGTCGTGCTGGATGCGGTGCACAAGATCCAGGCAGAGCAGGCCAACGACCTCGCCGTGCGATGGAACTGCAAGGCAGGGAAGTGCGGGTCCTGCTCGGCGGAGATCAACGGCAAGCCCAAGCTGATGTGCATGACGCGTCTCGAGGAGCTTCCGGCGGACGAACCCGTGACCGTCGAACCGATGCGCGCGTTTCCGCATGTGCGCGACCTCGTGACCGATGTCTCGTGGAACTTTCGCGTGAAGCCGCGCATCAAGCGATTCACACCGCGCAAGCCGGACGCCCCTGATGGCACGTGGCGTATCGCGCAGGAAGACGTCGACCGTGTGCAGGAGTTCAGGAAGTGCATCGAATGCTTTCTCTGCCAGGATGTCTGCCACGTAATCCGCGATCATCATAAGCACGAGGAATTCATAGGTCCACGTTTTCTCGTCTATGCTGCTGCACTCGAGATGCATCCGCTCGATGTCGAAGATAGAACGACGGCGCTGAAGGAAGACTTCGGCATCGGCTACTGCAACATCACCAAGTGCTGCACGAAGGTGTGTCCCGAGCACATCACAATCACCGACAATGCCATCATCCCGCTCAAGGAGCGGGTCGTCGATCAGCACTACGATCCGTTGCGGGCGCTCGTGCGGCTCGTGCGCGGAAAGAAGAAGAGCTGACCAACGAAGGAGCTTCGCATGGAACGATCGACGCACCAGCTCAAGACCATCTCGCCCGAGTCGATTTCGCGCGCGATCGCAAAGGCCGAACGGTATCGGCTGTTGAATCAGTCGTGGGCGACGGAGAGCATCTGTCTCGACATTCTCGAGGTCGATCCCGGCAACCAGCAGGTGCTGGTGATGCTGCTGTTGTCGCTCACCGATCAATTCGGCGCCGAGCCCGGCGAGCTCACTCGTCGCGCGCAGCGAATCCTGACGCGCCTCACGGATCCGTATCAGCAACAGTACTATGCTGGGATCATCGACGAGCGGCTCGGTCATGCGAAGTTGCTGCATGGTGCGATGCATGCCGAGGCGATTGCCTATCGCTCGTTCCGGACGGCGATGAGCGCGTACGAGCAGGCGGCGGCGCTGCGCAAGGCGGGAAATGACGATGCGCTGTTGCGCTGGAATACCTGTGCGCGGACGATCGATCGCCTCGGGTTGAAGGAGGAGGTGGAGACGTATGAGCCAGTCCTGGGTGAGTAGCGTGAATTCGAGACTCTTGTTGATCCTGCTCGTGCTCTTGCCGTTGATCGCGGCGAGCGCTCAGCAGAGCCGCGATGTCGAGAAGACACTCTTCAAGCTCGAGGACGACTTCACGCAAGCCGTCGTCAAGCGCGATCCGAAGGCGCTCGGTCGAATCGTGTCGCCGAAGTGGGTTTACAGCGACGAGTCCGGCGTCATGGGCCGCGACGAGGGCATCAAGGCCTTCACGAGCGGCAGCGACACCGTGACCAGTGCCTCCAATGCCGACATGCGCGCGTTCGTCTATCCCAACTCTGCTGTCGTGATCGGCATCCTGCAGATGAAGGGCAGGGGGCCGAGCGGCGCCTTCACACGCCGGTATCGGTATACCGACACATGGGTGCTGCTCGATGGTCGGTGGCAGTGCGTTGCATCGCAGGACTACCTGATGCCCAACAAGAAGCGTTGACCGTCAGTCAGGAGGTAGCATGGTAAGCAGCGCAGCGAAGACCGTCGATGCCTATCTCGATTCGCTCCCCGCCGACCGTCGCGATGCGATCAGCACGGTGCGAAGCGTCGTTCGGAAGAACCTGCCAAAGGGATACGTCGAGCAGATGGACTTCGGGATGATCTGCTATTGCATTCCACTCGATCGATATCCGAAGACGTACAACAACCACGCTCTGTGCTATGCAGGTCTCGCTGCGCAGAAGAACTACAACGCCATCTACCTGATGGGTGTCTACGGCGACGGGGCGAACGCGAAGAAGTTCAAGTCAGCGTTCGAGAAGGCAGGCAAGAAGCTCGACATGGGAAAGTCATGCGTGCGGTTCAAGTCCGTCGATGATCTCGAGCTGAAGGCGATCGGCGATACCATCGCCTCGGTGCCGGTGGACGACTACATCGCGATCTACGAGAAATCGCGGCTGCAGACGAAGGACGGACAGCGTCGAGCGGCAAGGAAGTCGCCGGCGAAGAAGGCCGCTCCGCGCAAAGCGGCCGCGAGAAAGACTGCCGTCAGGAAGTCAACGCGCGGTTAGACAACACTCAGACTCGGTCCACTCTGTCACGATTTCGTTTGGTCCTCGGCGTGAGGGTCGGCAGAATGATGCGGTCGCAAATTGGGCG
>JAQBPV010000364.1 GCA_028287345.1 Gemmatimonadota bacterium | reverse complement strand
GAAGAAGAACGTTTCGTCATCCGGCGTGTCGGTGTCCGATGTGCTCACGCGCGCGAACGTTCGGGCGGCGGTGGGTAACGGGCAGTCGCCGAGCACCTTCGGCGGGGAGGAGAGCCGGAAGTACTCGCTGCATTCCTTCGGCGCGGAGTTCGCCGAGGTGACGTGGCATCCGGAGACGGCGCGGCTGCGCGTGTCGCGGTTCGTCAGCGTGATCGATGCGGGGCGAATGCTCAACCCCAAGCCGGCGCGCAACCAGATCGAGGGCGCGGTGGTGATGGGAATCGGCATGGCGCTGTTCGAGGAGGCGCGATACGACAAGCGCTATGGTGCGCCGATCAACAGCAACCTGGCCGACTACATCGTGAGCACGAACGCCGATGCTCCACCGATCGACGTGACGTTCCTCGATCATCCGGACAAGGTGTTGAACGAGCTCGGCGCGAGAGGCGTGGGCGAGATCGGGTTGGCGGGGACAGCGGCGGCGATCACGTCAGCGGTGTATCACGCCACTGGGGTGCGTGTGCGGGAGCTACCGGTGAAGATCGAGGATCTGCTATAGTCTACAGCACCACCGGCGTACCGCTGAGTCGTGCGGCCACGGATGCGACATCACCTCGACTCGACATGTCGAGCACGCCCGCTCGCATTCGTACCGCCTCGAAGCGCATCCACCCGTTGGCAATCGCCAGCTGCACAGCTTGCGGAAGTTCCAGTTCACCTCGCGCTGACGGCACAACGGCGCGGCATGCGCGAAAGATCTCGCTCGTGAACAGCCAGCAGTTGAGACTCGCGTAAAGAGGCTCAACACGCGGAGCTGATGCGGGCGTTGCGACGATCCGCCGAAGCGCGCCGTCGTCGTCGATCTCCAGCGCGCCGAATCGGCCCACCCGGTCGGCGGGCACGTTGCCCAGACTCACCAACGCATTTCGCTCGAACGCGATCAGCGCTGGAGTGTGACGCCGCTGCAGCTCGGCCAATGCTTGCGGTGGATAGTAGTTGTCGGAGTTGATGACGACGAACGGCTCTCCCTTCGCGAACTCCTCCGCGGCGAGCACCGCGTCTGCCGTGCCCCTAGCCTCTTTCTGCACCGCGAAGGCGATCCGAACCCGGGTCGGAGTGACCTCGCGTTCGTAGTGATCGCGCACGATTTCATGCTCGGGACCGATCACGAGGCAGACGTCGGTGAAGCCGGCGTCGGCGAGGGCGCTGATCAGGTAGTCCATGAACGGCCGCCCGATCGGGATCATGCCCTTGATGCCGCTGTCGGCCGCGGACGCCTGCGCCGCGTCGAGCGCCGCGCCGTCGTCGGCCTTGCGCATGCGCGTGCCGAGTCCACGCGCGAGGATGAGTGCTTTCGTCGTGGGCATTCGTCTGTGCAAGGTAGCGAACGTGGACCGTGATCGTATGTTAGCTCGGCCTCGTCGCGCACAATGCAACTGACAATCCAGCACTCGCCATCATGCGCCGCTCTCATCACCTGATCGTCGCGACGTTCGTCGCGCTCATGCCGTCCGCGCGCATCGTCGCGCAGGCCCCGCAGCGTCCAGTGGCGGCACCAAGGCTCTCCTTCGCCGAGCCGGGCATCGCGCCAGATGGAAGCGAGATCGCCTTCGTCCACGCGGGTGATATCTGGGTCGTGCCGGCGCGCGGCGGCGAGGCGAGGCTGCTCGTCGCCAATGCGGCGAACGAATCGCGTCCTGTCTATTCACCCGACGGTTCCAAACTCGCGTTCATGTCGACGCGTGCCGGGAGCGCGGACATCTGGATTCTCACCCTCGCGGACGGTTCACTTCGGCGCCTCACGTTCGACGATGGCGCCGAGCAGCTCGATGGGTGGTCGCGAGACGGACGGTGGATCTACTATTCCACGTCGGTGCACGACATCTCCGGCATGAGCGACGTCTATCGCGTGCGGAGCGAGGGCGGTACGCCGATGCCCGTCGCCGCCGATCGCTATGCGAGCGAGTTCATGGCCGCGCCGTCGCCGAGCGGGGACGCTGTTGCGATCGTGGGTCGAGGGTTCGGGCTCTCACAGTGGTGGCGGAAGGGCCGCTCGCATCTCGACGAAAGCGAGCTCTGGATCGTCCGCGGTGATGGCTCCCAATCGCCTCGCTACGAACAGGTCGCACAGAATGGAGCCAAGCAACAATGGCCAATGTGGGGCACAACGAGCGGCGACGCGGGCTCGCTGTACTTCGTCTCGGATCGGAACGGTGCGCAGAATCTTTGGGTCAAGCCTGCGCAGGGAGAAGCGCGCGCGCTCACGTCGTTCCGCGACGGACGCGTGATGTGGCCGACGATCGCCGGCAACGGAAGCACCATCGCGTTCGAGCGAGACTTCGGCATCTGGACGTACGACGTCGCGAGCAAGACCGCACGTGAAGTGCCGATCAGCGTGAGAGGCGTCGCCGTTGGCGGAGGCACCGAGCATCTCGTCCTCACCACCGGCTTCACGGACCTCGCCGTTTCGCCGGATGGAAAGAAGCTCGCGTTCATTGCGCGTGGCGAGGTGTTCGCCGCGCCGTCTACGGAACCGGGCGACGCGACGCGCATCACGACGACTTCTGCTGCCGAGGCGCAGGTCGTGTGGTCGCCAGACAGCAGGCACCTTGCCTATACGGCCAACCGCGACGGCGCGTGGAATCTTCTTCTTTACGACTTCGCGGCGAACAAGGAGACGCCGCTCACGACTGGTCGGACGAACAGTGTGTCGCCACAATTCTCGCCCGATGGCAAGCAGGTGGCGTTCCTGCGCAATGCGCGCGAGCTCTGCGTGGTGTCGCTCGATACCAAGGCGGTGCGCGTGCTCGCCCAAGGCGTCTTCGGCCGGCCACCATTCTTCCTCGAGCGGCCGATCGCGTGGTCGCCCGACAATCGGTGGATCGCGTACCTATCAGGTGGCGCGAAGCTGTTCATGAACGCGTACGTCGTTCCTGTGGCGGGTGGCGATGCGCGGCAGGTGACCTGGCTCTCGAACACTCGCGCGACGAGCCTGTCGTGGAGTGGCGATGGCGGCTTCCTTCTGCTCGACACGGGTATGCGCACTGAGCCGGGCGCACTCGCGCGCGTGGATCTCGTTCCCTTCTCGCCGAAGTTTCGTGAAGACCAATTCTCGGCGCTCTTTCGCGATGACACGCCCGGCCGTACGACGCTCCCCGCGCCAGCACCGACACGGCCGGTAACCGACTCGACGCGCCCCGACTCCTCGGTGGCGAGGCGCCCCGATGCTCGCGCGACGCGCGTCGTCTTCGATGGCATCAGGACGCGGCTGAGCGTGGTACCGATCGGTGTCGACGTCGGAGTGCAGGCGCTGAGCGCCGATGGCAAGCAGGTACTGGTGACGTCGAACGTCGCCGGTCAGACGAACCTCTTCGCGTACTCGTTCGACGAGTTCGCAACCGATCCGGCCGTGACCCGTCAAGTGACGACGACGCCGGGCAACAAGAGCGCGATGCAGTTCGCGCCCGATGGCAAGAGCGTGTGGTTGCTCGAGCAGGGCCGCATCATCAACGTGACGCTCGAGACGAGAGCGGTACGACAGGTTGCCGTGCGCGCCGAATTGGACGTCGACTTCGCAAGCGAGAAGTGGGACGTGTTCAACCAGGCGTGGGAGTTCCTCAACGACAACTTCTACGACCCGGACTTTCACGGTGTCGACTGGTCGGCGGTGCACGCGTCGTACGCGCCGCGCATCGCGGGCGCGAGGACGCCCGACGAGATGCGCCGGGTGCTCAGCCTGATGATCGGTGAGCTGAATGCGTCGCACATGGGGATCGGCGTGCCGGCGCCGACTGGCGCGCCGACCGCGGCGACGGGACGGCTCGGTCTCGAGTTCGATCGCGCCGTCTACGAGCAGCGCGGCCTGCTCAAGGTGACGACCGTGGTTCCCAACGCGGCCGCAGCGCTCAGCGAAGGCGTTCGTGTCGGCGACTACGTTCTCGCCATCGATGGCGCGCCGATCACGCGTGACATGTCGCTCGATTCGCTGCTGGCGTTCAAGGTCGGCAAGCGTGTTTCCATGCGCGTCTCGGCCGAACAGGGTGGCGCCAACGCGCGCGACATTGCGATTCGGCCGAGGAGCACGGCGTTCGAGAAGCAGATGCTCTATCGCGCATGGATCGAGGAGCGACGCGCACTCGTCACGAAGTTGAGCGGCGGACGTCTCGGCTACGTCCACATGCTCGACATGGGCGCGAACGCACTCACGCAGCTCAACCTCGACCTCGACGCCGAGATGCACGAGAAGGACGGCGTGGTGTTCGACGTACGCAACAACAACGGTGGCTTCATGAACGGGTACGCGCTGGACGTCCTGGCACGGAAGCCGTACGTCGACATGGTGCGGCGCGGCGTGCCGTCAGTTTCGGGACGTCCGGTGCTCGGCCAGCGCGCACTCGAGAAGCCGACCATTCTCCTCACGAGCCAGGCGACGCTCTCCGACGGTGAAAACTTCACCGAAGGCTATCGCACGATGAAGCTCGGCACCGTGGTTGGTGAGCCGACGGCGATGTGGGACGTGTACACCGGCACTGGTGTGATGGTCGATGGTACGACGGTGCGGCTTCCGTTCATGCGCAACGCACAACTCGACGCCTCGGCGCTCGAGCGCGCCGCTCGCCAGGTGGACATCCCCGTGGACCGTCCGATGGGCGAGAGTTATACGGCTCGTGATGCCCAGCTCGAGCGGGCGGTGACGGAGCTGATGAGGCAGTTGCGATCGACGCCCAAACCGTGACGATTGAGCTCTGACTGAAGCTCGACCTACGAACTAGAGCATAGCCGCGACCTCGAAGGTGAGCCATCGGCGGGAGCGCGAGCCATCAGCACTCGCGAGCCGCTGGAGCTACCGCACGATGACGAACCGCTGCCCGTCGGGTGACACGTCGTACATGGTGTTGAGATTGGCCTGATATGGCGCGTGGAACAATACGGTTTCAGCGCCGCGCGACGGAGGTGAATCCGCAACGGTGGGTCCGATCGGCACCGCAACGAGCGCTCCGTCGCGCCAGTAGTACAGCTCGCGCCCGTCGCCGCGCCACACCGGATGCACGCCGCCACCCCCCGAGATCTGCACGCGCCGGCCTGGCTGCGTGTAGGAGTCGAGATACACCTCCGGCTTGCCCGATTCATCGGACGTATACGCGACCCACTTCCCATCGGGTGAGATGCGAGCGGCTGTTTCGTTGGCCGGCGTTGCAGCGAACGAGCGCGCTGCCGATCCATCGGCCGGCTGCACGATGATGTCGTGCTGGCCCCTGGCGTCATCCGTCACGAGTAGCGCACTGCCGTCGCGCAGCCAGTCGCTCGGGAACTGTGTGCCACCGCGCGCCGCGAAGACGCGCGAGACCTTACCGTTCAGCGACTGCATGGCGAGGTCCTTTCCGCCATCCGCGCTGACAGAGTAGGCGATCGTCTTGCCGTCGCTGCTCCACTGCGGATCGTTCGAGTCCGCGTCGTCGTCGGTGATTCGCTGTGTCTTGCCCGACTCGAGATCGGTGACCCAGATGTCGCTGGAGCCGCGCCCACCCAATGCTCCGTACGCCACCCGAAGTCCATCGCGCGAGAAGCGCGGCGTCCACGGACGCTCGGCACGAATGGCCCGCAGCTGACGACCGCTTCGATCGACGACGGTGACCAATCCTTCGCCCGCCGACACGACCGGAGAGACGTCGACGGCGACATCTGGCGAGCGAACACTGCTGGGCGCGTTCTCGGTGAGGCGTCGAATGATTGGCCAGAAGTCGACGAGCAGGCCTCCGGCGAGACCAACGACGAGCATCGCGGCGGCGGCGTACAGCGCGGCGCGAGCGGACACGGTGCGCCCGCGCGGCGCCGCGTCTGGCAACGACGGAACTGGCGTCGCGAGCGGCACGACGAGCGCCGCTGCAAACGCCGCCGCACTTGGAAACCGGTCGTCGGCGCGCCTCGCCAGGGCTCGACGCACAGCTGCATCGACGACCGGCGTCACGTCCGGACGTCGCAGGATCAACGCGGGCGGAAGCTCGTGCATCATGCGCCGCACCACCGCCTGACGTGTCGGCGCGGCGAAGGGCGGCTCGCCAGCGAGCATCTCATGCAACACCGCGCCGAGTGCGTAGACGTCGACGCGTGCATCGAGTGCGCGCTCGCCGGCTGCCTGTTCCGGCGACATGTACTGCGGAGTGCCGAGCGCGAAGCCCGTGCGCGTGATGCGCTCGCCGCCCGCCTGCTCGAGCGCCAGCGCGATGCCGAAGTCAGCAACCAACGCGTGACCGTCCTGCAGCAGTACGTTCTCGGGCTTCACGTCGCGATGGACGATACCGCGCACGTGCGCGTGATCGAGCGCATCGGCGACCTCGCGCGCAAGCCGTACCGCCTCGGCAACGGGTAGCGTGCCGACGCGCGCGAGATGCGATCGCAGCGTCTCACCTTCGACGAACGGCATCGCGTACCAGAGCAGTCCTTCGGCATTCCCTGAATCGAACAGCGGCAGGATGTGCGGATGCTGCAGCGACGCAGTGACACGAATCTCCGCGAGGAATCGTTCGGCGCCGATCGCAGCGGCGACCTCTTCGCGCAACACCTTGATCGCGACGTGCCGGCTGTGCCGCAGGTCGCGCGCGAGATACACGGTTGCCATGCCGCCGCGCGCGATCTCGCGTTCGATAGCGTAGCGTCCCGCGAGCGCAGTCGCGAGTCGCGTCGCGAGGGATGTGGCGTCGGGCGCACGCAACGACTCCGCGGCGGGCTGTTCGAGGAAGTCGTCGCCGGCGTCGACGTCTGCCGCGAGGAGCGACATGACCTCGATGCGCAGCGCCCAGTCATCGCCGCACGCGGCGGCGACGATGGCGCCTCTGCGCTCCGGCTCGCACGCAAGCGCGGCCTGGAGGATGGCGTCGACGGCACGCCACCGCTCGGGGGTCATCGGCGGCGAGAAGCCAGGCGCCGGCTCGCCGTGCGTGGGTGTACTCGTCATGCCTCGAGCTCCCGGCGAAGCCACATGCGCGCAACGGCCCATTCACGACCGACCGTCGCCAGCGAAACGCCGAGCGCGGCGGCTGCCTCGGGAATGCTCAGTCCAGCGAAGTAGCGAAGCTCGACGAGCCGCGCCTTTCGTGGATCCATGATCGCGAGGCGGGCGAGCGCGTCGTCCAGCGCGAGCACGTCGACGGAGTCGGACGGCATGACGGCGTTTGCCGCCTCGCCGAGCGTGACCTGCGTTTCACCGCCGCCACGCTTGAGCGCCCGACGCGTCCGCGCGTGATCGACCAGCACGCGACGCATCATCTGCGCGGCCACGGCGAGAAACTGACTGCGGCTCTCCCATCGTGCGTCGTGCTGACCATCGAGACGCAGCCATGCCTCGTGCACGAGTGCCGTTGCCTGGAGGGTATGGCCTTCTCCCTCGCGGCGCAGCGCGCGCCGCGCCTGGCGGCGAAGCTCGTCGTACACGAAGGGCACGAGCTCTTCACTTGCCTTGGCGCTGCCCGATCCCCAAGCGCGGAGCAGCTCGGTGAGTGCACGTGCTTCGCCGAAATTGGCGGTGAGTTCGGAGGTTGACGTAGGCAACGGAGTGTTGGGCATGGTCGCTCGGGCGAATGGGCAGAACGCTGTCTGCGCCGTTGGACAACACCAACCGTGAGTGGGTTTAGCCGCATTTTGCGCGCTAAGGGATAAGGCGCCGAGCGCGCCGTTCCCGCTCCAGGAGGACACAATGACTACGCCACGCATCCGTTCCCTTGTTTCACTTTCCACCGCACTCATCGTCACGCTGATGGTTGCTGGCTGCGCGAGCGCTCCGCAGCGCGCCGTGTCCGCTTCGGCCGAGCCTCCGGTCACGGTTCGCTTCGACAACGAGGCCCGTGACTACGTGCACGTCTATCTCGTCGGCGCTCGGCAGGAGTGGCTGCTCGCTCGCGTGGCGCCCGGCGCGCGCGTGGCACTGCGGATTCCCGAACCAGCGCTGGCCGAGGACGCGGGACTCCTGTCGCTCGCCGTGATCGCGGGGGAGCGAGTGACGCTGCGAGCAGCGCGCGACGTTGCCGCCGCAACGACGATAGGCCAGCCGTTGGCGATGATGCTGTCGCAGCGGTGGACATTCTCGACCATGACCGCGACGGGCCAACTCACGTCGCTCCGAATCGGCCAGTCAAGTGCGGAAGCCGGCCGGCCGTGAGCACCGCCGCCGGCTTGGTGGCGTCAGAACGAGATGCCGAAGCCGAAGGGAAAGAGAGTGTCGGCACGATCGTAGCCAGGCGCGTCGGACGCCTGGCGCACGACCGCTTGCGCATTCGACGCGAGGGCGAAGGGCAGCTTGCCCGACGGCTTGAACCGGCCGGTGAGCACATCCATGATCGCGGCGTCACGTACTCCAAACGTGGCGAGGAGCGCACCTGCACTTCTGAATCCGCTCGCCTCGTCGAGGACATACGGTTGCCTGAAGTAGATCGCGAGAACGGTCTTGCCCGGTCCGATCTCGCGCATGGTCGCTTGAATGTCCTCGACGGATGGCGAGACCTTCCACGACTTCGCCTTCGCCATGTCGGAGAACGCCAGCAGGTTCAGCTCGTCCGGGTTGGCGCCGCCGAACGTGAGGTCGCGATTGGCGCCCTGGTTGCTCACCTCGACACGCAGCACCGCGTAGTCGGTACCTGATGGCACTGTGGCGCGGTGCTCGCCCTTTGCGGCGTCGTAGTCGCCCGAGACGACCGTGTAGCTGCCCCACCGCGCGTCTCCGACGATGTCGGTCCGCATGCCCATCGTATAGATGCGAACCGGCGCGTTGGACGCCGGCGCGCGGAACGGAAGCAACGCGCCCTGATTCTGGAGCAGGACGATCGACTTCCGCTGCGCTTCTTCGGCACGCAGCTGGAATGCCCGATTCCCGACGAGATACGCCGCGCGGTCCGCGTCGACGTAGGGATCCTCGAAGAGTCCGAGGCGGAATTGTTCGGCGAGCAGGCGCCGGACGGATTCGTCGAGACGCGATGCGCTGATCTTCCCCGACGTGACGAGACCGACGATCTGCTTGTTGCTCTCGAAGCCGGAAAGTACGTCGACGCCCGCGTTCACGGCGATGGCGATCTGGTCGTCGACGCTCTTCGTCTCGAGACCCCACGCGCGCGTACCGATGATGCCGGTGTCCGAGTTGAGGTTGCCGTCGAACTTGAGCGTATCGCGCAGCAGCGCGGTGAGGAGTCCCCTCGAGAACGCCATGCCGACGTCGTTGGGCGCGTACTTGGTGCCGACGGGAATTCCGTATGCGGGCATGATCGACGACACGCCAGCCGCGATGGCGGCGCGAAACGGCTTCAGCTGGTATGCAAGGTCGCCGCTCGGGTGCGACTGGTTCTTCCCGAACGCATAGTGCGAATCGGCGCCATCCGCCTGCGGGCCGCCCCCAGGGAAATGCTTCATCGTGAGCGCGACCGAACCGGGGCCGAGCCGCTCGCCCTGGATGTTCTTCACGAGCGTCGTGATGATGGACGACGTGAGGTCGGCGTCTTCGCTGAAGGTCTCGTGGATTCGAAACCAACGCGGCTCCGTCGCGAGGTCGGCCATGTAGCCATACATCCCGCGCAACCCGATCGCCGACCATTCCTGACGCATGATGCGCCCGAACTCGGCGAGGAGCGCCGTGTCGCGCATCGCGGCCAGGCCGGGCTCCTTTGGCCACTCGGAGAACGCGCCTGACCCGACGTTGATGCCGGCGCGCGCATCGCGCTCGAAGTGGTTCCGCGCGTTGGACTTGAAGAGGACGGGAATACCGAGTCGCGTTCCCTCCGCCAATTCCTGCACGAGGTTGGTGAACTGCGCTGCCTCGTACGCGCTGACTTCCGTTCCGCCAAAGCCGCCGCCACGCCCCGCTACCGGCGGTTGCGGATTCGGCGTGACGGTGTTGCGGAAGACGAAGCGAGTCATCTTCTCGTCGTTGATCAGACGCACGCCGCGGTCGGAGATTCGTCCACCCGCCTCCGCGTTGAGCGTGTTGATGAGGAGCATGCCCGCCTTTTCGTCGAGCGTCATTCGCCCGGTGAGGTCACGAACGCGCGCAGCCACGGGAAGACGCCAATCCTCGTACGGATCGAGCCGGCCGTTGGCGTTCAAGTCCTTGAACAGGAGGCGGTCGACGGCCAGCGTCGGTTTCGCGCGCGCGCGGACGTGCACTTGTGCGATTGCGTTTGGCGGGACGATGAGCGCAAGACCAAAGAGGAGCGCGGCTGCGCCGACGCGATGCGTAGAGAATATCACGTCAGACCGTGAGCGTCATTGCCCGCAGGTACCGGATACTCGCGCCCAGCTGCGCCGGCGGGTCGGCGGCGAGGTCCTGCTCCACGTAGAAGTGCTCGACGCCATTGCGCCGCGCATGACCGAGGATGCGTGGCAAGTCGAACACGCCCGCGCCCGCTGTGGTCATGAGCGGGAAGAGTCCCATCACGTCCTGCATGTCGCCACCGCGCGTGAACCGGCCCTGCTTCGTCATGTCCTTCACGTGCATCAAGCGGTAGAGGCGCGGATAGGCGTCGAGCAACTCGACCGGATTCGCGCCGCCGGCCACGGTCCAGAAGATGTCCATCTCCAGCGCGACGACGCTCGGGTCGAGGCGATCGAAGAGCACGCGGGCCGGAATCTGTCCGTCGAGCGGCTGTAGTCCGTAGCCGTGATTGTGGTAGAGCACCTTGAACCCCATCGGCTTTGCGCGCGCCCCGATGGCGTTCAACTCGTCGGCCATCTTGCGATAGTCGTCGAGTGTCTTGCGCCTTTCCTCGGGGATCGACGCAATCCCTGCATAGCGCCACCCGATCTCGTGCGCTGCCTCGCCGACCTGGTCGAGCCGGTCGCGCAGCGTGTCGTAGTCGACGTGCATCGAGGGTTAGGTGAGCCCGTTGCGGTCGAGGCTCGCACGCACCTGCCGAGGCGTGCGTCCGAAGAAGCCACTGCCCGAAAAGCCGAGCATCGTGGACGCCTGCTTCCTTCCGTCCTGCGCCGGCGG
>JAQBPV010000274.1 GCA_028287345.1 Gemmatimonadota bacterium | reverse complement strand
TCTCGAAGGGCGATCCGGGCTTCGTGATCCGTCGCAGCGGCGCGCACGTCGGCTACAGGAGCGTCGACCTCAATGGCGTCGGCAGCATCGCTGTCGGCGCGCTGACGCGCTTCTACACCTGGTCGCATTTCAAGGGCGCCACGGTCGAAGTGCGCCTGGATTCGGTGAATGGTGTGCTCGCCGGCGCACCAGTGAAGGTCATCCCGCCAGCGGCGAGGGCGGATCCTGTCGTGCTGGGCGACAACCTCGAGAAGCCGGTGACGGTGAAGCTCGACGGCGCGAGCGGCACACACGATGTGTTCTTCGTCTTCACCAACGCCGACGCACGTCCCGACGACGACCTGCTGCTGATCACCGGATTCGAGTTCGTGAAGGCAGTTCCCTCGGCTTCGCTCAGGACGGCAACCCTACCCGACGGCTTCACGCCGCTGTTCAATGGACGCGACCTCGCCGGCTGGCACGTGAGCCGCACCACACATCAAGGCACGACGCCCGACATACGCGTCGAAGATGGCGCGATCGTCCTGCGACAGCATCCGTATGGACAGGGCGGACTGCTGATGACGGACAGGAAGTACAAGAACTTCGAACTGTATCTCGAGGCGAAGCCCGACTCGAACACGAACGGCGGCATCTTCTTCCGCTCCACCGAAGCCGGCTCGGCGTATCAGGTCGAGTTGGAAGGCGGCGGCGCGGGCGGTACGGGAAGCTTGTTCGGCGAGATGCTGCGCGTGAGCACACCGGTGCAGGCGAAGGGCGTGCAGAGCGTATGGCGGGCGAACGACTGGAATGCGATGCGCATTCGCGTCGAAGGAGACGTGCCGAAGGTGACACTCTGGATCAACGGCACCGAGATCTACTCGGCGCGGCTGGGGCGGAATGACCTGATCGGCGGCCGCACCGATGGCATGATCGCGCTGCAGTCACACTGGTCCGCGACGACCGCGCCCGTCGCTGGCTCGTTCGACATGAGTGGCTCGTGGACGCCAGGCGCAGCACACCGCTTTCGCAACATCGGCATCAAGGAGTTGCCACAATGATGCGGCGTTCGACGACCGCGCTCTGCATACTCGCCCTCGGCGCACAGTCGCTCTCGGCGCAGCAGCCCACGCTGACGAATGCAATCGGCATGGAGTTCGTTCTCATCAAGCCTGGCTCGCTCGTCGTTGGTCGGTTCCAGCCTCGCTGTCCCGAACGGAACGAGCACTGGACCTCGAGCGACCACGCACGCTGCGCAGAGTTGGCGAAACGCGATGCGACGGCCGGCTTCACGGCGACGATCTCACGCGCATTCTACATCGGCAAGTTCGAGGTGACGCAGGCCGAGTGGAAGCGTGTGATGGGCACCAATCCGTCCGTCTTTCAGCGAAGCGCAACCGCCGCCAACGCCGATCGCCATCCTGTGGACAACGTCACGTGGACCGACGCACAGGCATTCGTGCGCAAGCTCAACGCGCTCGACCCGAGTGCGCGCTATCGTCTGCCGACGGAATTCGAGTGGGAGTACGCCGCTCGCGCTGGAGAAACCGAGGAGCCCAGCTGGGACGAGATTCGCGCCAGCGCATGGGAGCAGGACGTCGACCTCGGCACCACGCATCCGGTGGGCGGAAAGCAGCCGAATGAGTGGGGACTGTACGACACACTTGGCAACGTGTGGGAATGGGTGAGCGACTTCTACAACGAGAAGCTGTTCGCCGATTCACTGCCGGTGAAGTCGGGCAAGACGCACGTGCTCAAGGGCGGCTCGTTTCTCTCCGACGTCAAGAACGCGACGTGGTCGACGCATGCCGGCGGTCCCGGCAGCGGCTTCGACGTCGGCTTCAGGGTGGTTCGCGAGGTTCCATAGTCGGCTTCTCCAGACCGGGCATGACCAACATGAACGCTCGTCCGCTGCTTCTCGCCCTCGCGCTAGCCGGTGCGACTCGGCTGCCCGCGCAAAGCGCATCGCAACTCCCGCGCAGCACGCCGGAACGACAGGGAATCTCTTCGTCGGGGATCCTCTCGTTCGTGCAGGCCGCCGACACCGGCATCGACATGATGAACAGCTTCATGGTCGTGCGACACGGGCAAGTCGTCGCCGAGGGTTGGTGGGGTCCGTATGACGCGAAGTCGCCGCACATCTTCTATTCGCTGAGCAAGAGCTTCACGTCCACGGCGGTCGGACTTGCCATTGCCGATGGAAAGCTCAGTCTCGACGATCAGGTGCTGAAGTTCTTTCCTGAGGACGCGCCCGCCGAGCCGTCGGCGAACTTGAAGGCGATGCGTGTGCGCGATCTGCTGCGCATGTCCGCGGGACATCAGACGGAAGCGTCACTGTGGTCCGCCGAGGCGGTTGCGAGGAACGAACGGCTGACGAAGACCTTCCTCGCGCATCCCGTCCCGTTCAAGCCGGGTACGCACTTTCTCTACAACTCGCCGGCCACGTACATGCTGTCGGCGATCACGCAGAAGGCAGTGGGCATGTCGGTGCTCGACTACCTCCGTCCACGGCTGTTCGATCCGTTGGGGATCGAGAATCCAACATGGCTGGCAAGTGCGCAGGGTGTGTCGATGGGCGCGTTCGGGCTGATGGCGCGCACAGAAGACATCGCGAAGATGGGCCAGCTGTATCTGCAGAAGGGCAAGTGGAAGGGGAAGCAGTTGATCCCTGCAGCGTGGGTCGCGGAGGCGACGGCGCGGCAGACGTCGAACGGCTCGGCGCCGACGAGCGATTGGGATCAGGGCTACGGCTACCAGTTCTGGCAGTCGCGCCACGGCTTCCGCGGCGATGGTGCGTTCGGACAGTACATGCTGGTGCTGCCGGAGCAGGACGCCGTGGTCGCGATCACGAGTGGCGTGCGTGACATGCAGTCGGTGATGAACCTCGTGTGGACGAAGCTTTTGCCAGCGATGTCGAAGGGCGCGCTGGCGGAAGACGTCGCCACTCAGCGTGCGCTGAAAGCCAAGCTGGCGACACTCTCGGTGCGTATGCCGCCGGGACGGCCAAGCAGTGCGCTCGCGTCGCAGGTGAGTCGTCGGTGGTATGAGTTGCCGGGCAACGATCGCGGTCTGCGCGCAGTGGCGCTCGACTTCGGCACTGGATCACCCGCGTTGCTCATTCGTTCGGCGAGTGGCGAGACGCGGACGCCGATGGGCATCGGCACGTGGGTGCGAAGTGCCTCGGCGTTCAGCAATGGGATCAACCGGCTACTGAGCGTGCCGGACAACACTCCCGTCGCCGCCAGCGGCGCGTGGGCGAGCGACAGCGTGTTCACGGTGAAGCTCGTCGGGCCGGAGACGCCGTTCTATTCGCTGATGTCCTCCGCTTCGACGGCGATCGTCTGTTGCTCGACGGGGAGTACAATGTGAACTTCGGCCCGACGAAGCAGGCGCAGCTCATCGGGGCTGTCGCTCGACCCTAGTCCGACGACGATGTAGTCCCGCCAGGAGTTGGCAACCGCAGTGCTATTGCGCGCCGTCCCCGTGCGCGAACGCGAGCGTATGCGCCGCGATTCGCGCGCCGTGCGACTTCCCGGCCTCGATGTCACTGCGGTAGTGAATACCCCCGTACATCCGCGAGACGCCCGCCTCGTCGCGCATGGCGCTGAAGCTGCTCGCTCCGCTGGGAAAGAGATCCGACAGCACCGCGGCCGCCGCCGCCGAGAAGGTCGAATGACCCGAGGTGTAGGACGGGAAGTTGGGCAGACCGATCTGCGTCTTGATCGTCTGGTCCATCTGCGACGGACGCGGATTGAAGTAGTAGAACTTCGCCTCCCAACAGCCGACGGCCGCGTCGTGCATGGCCATGTTCAGCAGCGCGAAGACGCGCGCCGCACGAACTTCGCTCATCTTTGCGTCGCGCACGTACTCCAATGCAATGTCATTCCAGTGTCCAGGCGGCGAGTACGTTCCGGCGCCATCATTCCACTTCTGCGCGATCGCCAGCTGCTCACGCGTGACGTGTCCCGCGACCTGCTTCACCTCGGCCACCTCGTCCTTCATCTGCCGGGAGCTCGTCGCGGGCGGCGGCGCCGGCCGCTCAGCCACGATCTCGGCGGGCGTCATCGTCCATGCGCGAACCTGTCCGAACAGCGGCAGCATCGGAGGACGCGCCGGTATGTCCTGGCTGATCCACGCGATCTGCCCGCGTGTCGTCGCCGAGTCGGCCAGCGCCTGCCACTGCGCCGGCGAGCCTCCGGCCGTGCGCATGCCGTCCGCTCCCGCGCGCGTGAGGAAGGCAGCCGCCACCGCCTTGCCGAGCGCCAGTCCTGCGGCGACGTCACTCGCCGTCGCCTTGCCCGACCAGATCGCGGCATTGCGTTGCTCGGCCGCCTTGAGCGTGACCTCCTGGATGGCCGCGGGGAAGAGTGACTTCAACATGTCTGCCGTGACGCCCGACAGCACGGCATCCTCGGACGGATACGATGGGATGTCAGAGATGGGCGTCAACGCACTGATACCCGTGCCGTTCTTGGCGGGCGACAGCCGCTTGTACAGATACTTGTAGTACCACGCCGACTTGAGCGCATCGTACTGCGCCGTGCTGACGTAGCTATACGCACGGGCCGCGTAGACGGGATTGGCGAACGGAAAGCTCGGATCCCCGAAGGGATTCTCGGCGTCGGGAACGGGGTAGCCGCCTTCGTCCTTCGGGGCAGGAGGCAGGTTGTAGCGTGCGACCAGTTCGCGCAGGATCTGGTTCCAGCGCATCACGCCGCCGCCGCTCCAGTAGTCGATCGCTCGGCGCTGCTCGGCCGTGAGATTGGCCTGCGACATCTTGATCGCGTCCAGCTCCGCGAGATATGCCGCCGAGGTCACCGCGGTTGGTGCGGCGACGCCGATCTGCGTCGCGCCGGTGAGCGCCACCATGCGCCACGTTCCAGCGGTCGGCTCGAGGCTCGTCGGCTCGAGGGGCGGAAGTAGTTCGGTCGGCAATACGGATTTGTCGCAGCCAAGTGCCAGCAACGTGGCGGTGAATGCCCAACCGAGGCAACTAGAGACGGAACGCATGGGACACTCCCGTCGTGAAGGTCGTGGACTGCCCGACATTGCGCCCGGTGAGGACATGTGATGCACCGAATCGAATCGACAGGTTGTTCGGCACGGGTAGCGCGTACATCACCGCGCCGTCAACGCGCACGAAGTCCATGCGGTTCGACACGAAGGGCATGTCCTGACGACGGATGTCACCGCCGCCGAGCGTGCGTTGTTGCACGATGGCGAGCGGCACCTGCCAGCGTCCGCCCTGGTAGCCGGCACCGATCGTGTTCTCGAGCACGTTCGGCATCGCGACTTCATTGGTCAGGTAGAGCTGACCGTTGGCGAAGTACGAATTCCGGTTGAGTGTGACGTTGCTGCAGAACGTATAGGCGCTGGATGCGTTGGCGAACCACGACGACGCAGGCTGGTAGTTCAGCGTCAGCCGCGCGGAGGCGCGACCGCCAGCGGTGCCGATGGAGAGCGGCATGAAGTCAGGCGTGTAGTCGCCCATCGGCAGCGCGGCGGCGCCGACGAGGAACGCGCTGAATGCCTGCCCGCGTGTCGAGCCCGCGGTGAGCAGCTTGTACTTGGCCGCGATGCTGAGGTCCTGAATGCCGCTCGCATCGCTCAGCACACCCTGGCTGGCGTGCGTCGAGATGTAGGGGAGCGTCGCCATGACGCCGAGGCGCTCAGTGATGCCGTAACCGGCGTGCCATGTGACGCTGCGCGTCGTGACGGTGCCGATGTTCCCGTTGGTGCGCTTCAGGGTGCCTTCCCAATAGTGATCCCAGCTGTCCTGCGCGTAGAGGACGCCGATGCTCGCGTGCCGCTTGGGCATCATGAATCCATCGGCAGGGGTCTGGGCGAGGGCGGGTAAGGAACTCACCGCCACGAGGCCCAGGGCGCGGATCGTACGGGAAAGCGTCATCTCGGATTCGGTTGGCGGGAGGATGCCAAGCGTAGGGGGACGCCGCGCACACGGATCGACATCGACCACATGTTGTCAGCGTTCCACAAACTGCGGGCTGGACTTCTCACGCGCAATACGAAAGATTGGCGCTCTGCCCTTTTGCTTCGACAGGACACTGTCGGCTGATGATTCCCTTTTACTTAGACAGGAGTTCAGAACGTGGCACAATCGGTAGACGTCATGCAGGGCACGCTCAACCTGCTCATCCTCAAGGCACTCGCCGTCGCACCGATGCATGCATGGGGAATCAGCGATCGCGTCGAGCAGATGTCGCGCGGGGCGTTCAAGATCGGCCAGGGATCACTGTATCCCGCGGTGCATCGCCTCGAGAACCGCGGGTGGGTGATGTCGCACTGGCATACCACCGAGAACAACCGCATCGCGCGGTACTACCAACTCACCACCGACGGTCGCCACGCGATGGAAGCAGAACTGGCCGCCTGGCAGTTCTACGCGGATGCGATGCGCTTCGCGATCGAAGCGGAATAGGGCGCTCGCTGTCGCCATGGACGAGCGACAGCGAGCGCCCCGGAAGCGGCTGGCGCAGCCAGCCAGTGCCTCTCAGCGTGCCGATTCCATCCCGAACTTCTTCTTCAGAATGCGTCCCTGATTCTTCAGGATCTGCTTCTGGTTCTTGATGATGGCAGCCTGGTTTCGCATGATCGACGCCTGATTGCCGAGCAGTTCCTTCAGCCGGTCCTGGTTCTTCAGGATCTTGTTCTGGTTGGAGATGATCACTTTCTCGTTCGCGATGATCGTCTGCTGATTTCCCAGCGTGGCCTGTGCCATTGACTGCTCCTGTTGTCGTTGAATGCGCACTTCAGAAAAAGCGGTGTTCGGGCGCCATTCCCCTGAGCGCCGGCAGCGCAGCGACGACCTGCTCCCGGCTCATGCCGATGAGTGCGTGTCGCTCGACGAGCGCTTCGAGATCCACCGGGTACAGATTCCGCCGCCGAGCATCGGCAAGACCGGCAATGTTACGCGGTTCGATAGCCTGCGCCAGCCAATCCACGAAGCCGCGCCGCTGTTCGCCAGTCCCGACGTCGCCGCAACCGCGCGTGATTCCTTTCAGCCGATCGAGAGCTTGGCGCGGCAGGGGACCCAGCACGTCGTCGCCGACGCCGAGGAATCCCCGCCACGCCACCGATGCGTCCTTCGACATCCGCTGCGTCACCTCGGCGAACGACACCGTGGCGAAGTAGAGCATCGCCTGCGCGGCGAAGAGATCGAAATGCGCCATCGCCTCGTACGCGCCGGCGACCATCAGGTCGATCTGGTCTGCCTCCGCGCTCAGCGCGGCGTCGTATCGCGTCAGCGTGTCGCGTGCGGGGATGCGCGACCCCGCCTTCGCGTCCTCGAATGCGAGCGCGAGCCGTTCCACGGCACGAAGTCCCCACGCGATGCCCGTGGAGAACAAGGGATCGACGAAGGCATACGCGTGCGGCATGATCGCCCACCGTTCACCAGCCGCGCAGGTGAGCCGATGCTGAATGAGCGGGCGAAACGCAATGGGCATCAGCGGCGTCGCGTGCTCGAATGCGCGGTCGATGGTTGGATAGCGACGGAGCAGGGCATTCCAGAGCGCGGCGGCGTCGCTTCCATCGAGGCCAAGACTTTCCATGCCGCGCGGCGTGAGCTGGAAGCCCGCACTCGTCACGCCGTCGTCGAAGCGGAGCGAATACATCCACCCTTCGTCGATCAGGTGATGGACCGCGGCCCAATCGTCGGGGTACGGTCCCTCG
>JAQBPV010000239.1 GCA_028287345.1 Gemmatimonadota bacterium | reverse complement strand
AGCCAGCCGGCAATCACGTCGCTCAGGTAATGAACGCCGAGGTAGACGCGACTCAATGCGATGAGGAAGATCAGGATCGCCGTGCCGGCGATGATGAGACGCCGCCGCAAGGAGTCGTGCGTGTACTCGAGCAACACGACGAGCAGGATACCATACGCGACGAGTGAGTTCATTGCGTGTCCACTCGGAAAGCTCCACGAGCTGTGCGGAATGAACTCCGTGGCATATTCGGGGCGGCCACGGTGGAAGGCCTGCTTTAGAATCGAGTTGAGGCCCGCGCCCATGGCGGAGCCGAGTGCAATGACCGCAGCACGCAGCCACTCCCGACGCAGCGCGAGCGCGAGCGTCACGATCGTCACGAGCGCAGCGAGCACCGGTCCACCGAGCAGGCTCAGCGTGACGAAGAAGCGCTCTCCTCCTTCCGTGTCTCGTGCCTGAATGAAACCGGTGATGGCCTGGTCGAGGTGCACCATCCAGCCATTCTCCGGAACCTCATCCGCCAGGACGGCGAACGCCCAGACGAGCAGGGCCACGAGCAGTAGTCCCCCCGCGGCATACGCCGCGAGGTAGACCCTGGGATGTCTTCGAGCGAGTGTTTCGAGGCGAAACACGAATTACGGCTTTGCCTTGGCTGCCTTCTTCTCCTTTGCGTCGGCGGCGGCCTCCTTCTTCTCCATCGCTGGCGTCTCGTGCACGAGCTTGACGACCTTGCCCGTCATTGCGTCGACATGCACTTCGTCGATGCCGGACTTGCCGGGCGTCTTGACGTCGTACGAGTAGATGAACTTCCCACCTTCTTCCTCGAGCTCCATGGCTTCGATCTGTCCCTTGGGGACACGCGCCATCACAGCGGCGGCGGCCTCTGGCTCGGTGACCTTCGCCCGCTTCGCGAGCGCCGCGGGAATGTCCTTTTTGTAGCTTGCCTGTGCATGAGCAACGGGCGCCAGCGCGATGAGCGCTACGGCGGCGAATAGTGCGATCTTCATGTTCTCATCTCCATCGAGAATGGTGTGAAGATGAAGCTGGTCATGTGGACCTGACGGTGCGATGACAGCAGCCTGGACCGTTCTTACGGCGCCACCGTGCGGAGTCAGGGACGTTCGTAGATCGTGTGCGACATGTGCCGAGCGCGAATCGTTGCTCGCTCCGCGTCCGTCATCGGCGGCACTGGTTGTCCCTCCGGAACGGACGTGTCGCGGAGATAGTCCTCGAAGCCGGGCTTGGAGAAGATGAACGCGATCGAGAGTGGCACCGTACCCGTATTGCGCAGGACGATGCGCACATCCTTTGGGATGTAAATCGTCGCGCCCTCGGCGACAGCGCGAGTGCGCTCGCCCAGCTCGACCGTGCCCCGTCCGCGGTGAATGAAGAGGATCTCGTCGGCAACCTTGTGGCGATGGGCGGCGATGCTCTGACCGGGCGGAATGTCTTCCGTGCCCATCACGAAGTCGGGCGAGCCGCCGTTCGCATGATCGATCTTGATGATGAAGGGCGCAGTGAGCGTATTCGCCTGGATACCTGCGGTACGGCGGATACGTCGCTCTCCGGAGTCGGCGTCGAGGATGAGCGGGTTGCTCGCAGCGACATCGGTCGCCGGGCGAGTAGAAGGGATTGATGGTCGGCACGCGGCCAGGAGCAGCAGAGGAAAGGCGTAGTGCCACGCAATGCTGTGTGCCATCGAATCTACAGGGGTGAGAGACATCGTCTTGAAGGAACGCAACGCGGCGACGTGACGAAGCGCATCGATGAAATCGAGGACTCAGGATTGGACGCTTCGCAGGCGCGCAAGAATAGCCGCCGCAATCAGCGCGACGACGAACGCCGGCAGCGCCGTCATGACCGGCCAGATGATGAGAGACAAGAGGAGCAGGACGGAATGCTTCGTCGGCGAAACGGACTGCGCATGCACGTTCGCCGCAGCCGCAAGACCAAAGGCGCCGATTCCCACTGCGAGCGACACGCGTAGCGCGGTGAGTCGCGCCGAGCTCCCAACCTTCACCTGCTCGTAGACGATGTGCAATCCGAACGCGATGGCGCTGATCACCCACGCCGCCCACCGCCAGATGTTGCGCTCCTGAATAGACCCCGCGCGTCCAGCGAGAGCTCCCAACACCACGCCAGCGACCAGGTACACGAGGCCACACAACAGTACGGCCCGCAGCGCGCGCGATTTCACGCCTGTTCGGCTCCGTCGCAGTTGATCAACCACGGTATGCCAAAGCGATCGACCACCATACCGAAGCGGGCGGCCCAGAACGTCTTCTCGAGCGGCATCACGACTTTGCCGCCCTCGGCCAATTCGGCAAAGAAGCGCTCGGCATCGGCGACACTGTTGATCTGCAGCGAGAGCGAGAAGCCCTGCGGCCTTTCGTACTGTTCAGGCGCGATGTCTGCACCCATCAAGACCACGCCGCCGACGGTCACGCTACCGTGCATGATCTTGTCGTCCCATCCAGCAGGAGCACCCTCGGCCATCGGACTTCCCGCATACCGGAACAGCGGGCCGAGTTTGCCGTCGAGGCAGCGCTCGTAGCAAGTAAATGCTTCCTCGCACTGCCCGGTGAAGCTGAGGTAGGGGCTCATCTGCATGGCCGACCTCCGTTACCCGTGAGACCACTCAGTGATCTGCGCATGTACTCGTGTTCACCGCAGTGCTTTCTGCAAATAGTACGTGCGCGTATTGGCTGGATACCCTTCCAACACGCCGAACACCGCATAGCCAAGTTTCTCGTAAAAGGGCTTCGCCTGGAACTCATACGTGTCCAGACGCGCGCCTACGCAGCCGGCCTCGCGCGCGTGCTTTTCTGCCTGACTGAGAAGGGATGAGCCGTATCCTTGGCCGCGCAGTGCATCGTCGACCCACAGCAACTCCACGGACAGCCACTGAAAGGCGAGAAAGCCCACGAGCCCACCTCGAATCCCATCCTGGCCATCGCGAAGATAGAACGCCAACCGCTGAACGTCCGCGGGCCCCACTTGAGATTCGTTATATGACATGAGACCGGCACGCACTAAAGCAACGTCCTCGGCTTGCGGTTCGAGGTCGACGACGATGCTCAGGCGATCGAGGCTCTTCATCCGCGCCGGTCCCGTAATATCTGCCGAGCCTGCGCCACGCCATTGCGAACGTGCGTCCTTTGCACCGGGAAGAGTCGCCGCCTCGTCTTCCGCTAGAGAATCGTCTCGTCGAATCGGCATGTCGTTGAAGTCGAGGAAAAAAATGTCAATTCCCAACCTAGACAGTTAGCGATCGAGCACCGGCAGATACGCCCGCCACGGCCCAACCGCCTCACGGTACTGTTTGGCCATCACGCGCGCCGTCTGCGCGATATGCCCGAGATCGTGCGCCACCCACGTCGCCAACAGCTGCCGCAGCGTGACGATGCCAAGCTCCGAATGCTCGGCCTCGAGCGCCAGCTCCCTGTCAGATAACTCCCAGCTGCGAAGCGTAACCAGGTTCTCCGCTCGAAGCTCGGCGAACTCGTCGAGCAGCTGCGCGAGCTGTTTGCCCTCGCTCTCGCGTACTTGCGCAAAGCGGTCGTACGGCTCGAAGCGACGATTGGCGCCCTGCGCCAGTACGATGCGCGCGCGCGGAATCCAATCGGCGCGCTCGCCGTGTATCAGGTGCCCGAGGTTGTCGAAGGGGCTGAAGGTATCCAGACCCTCATTCGTGGTCGTCCACGCATCCGGCAATCCCGCGAGCAGGGCACGAAACGTCGACGGGGTACGCTCGAGCACTGCGATTCCTTCGGACAGTTGGAAGCTCATGGCCTGGCTCTTCGGTGGCAATCGATGGAGAGGTGCGTCAGGGTTAGCGGGCCTGTACGTACGCACCCGGCGTAACGCGAATCGTCGTGCGAAAATCGCGGATGAAGTGCGCCTGATCCGCATAGCCCAACTCCCACGTGAGTGTTTTCACCTCGGCCGGCGGATGTGCCGTCAACCGCTCCGCCGCCCTTGATGCGCTGCCGATACGTGCCGCGCACGACGCCCATCACCTCGGCGTTCCCGTCCTGGACGAGCAGGTGCACGCAGGGGTCAGGCAGCATCGCTGCATCGCGTGACGGAAGGCCGCGACGATCCCAGCGCGACAGCCAATAGTGTTCGACGAATGGAGCGAGCGCCGATGACGGCGCGCACTTCACGTGATTGAACCGCGCCGGCGCGCAGGCCACCGGGAGTGATGCCGATGGAGCAGGCCGAGGCCCCAGGCAGAGTGACATCGAGTAGAGGTGTGGCGGGATTCTTCAAGACGGTGGGCGCGCGGTGAACTACGCTGTAGTCTGTAGTCGTCGACACCTCCGCTAACAGGATATCTCATGGATGCAAATCCGCCAAACCCCGAAGCCGCTGCGCCAGCGCCGTTCATTGCCACCGCGCTCGCCGCATCGTTGACCGTGAAGGATCTCCCGGCGAGCCTCGCATGGTATCGCGATGTGCTCGGCTTCACCGTGGCTCGCACGTTCGACCGTGGCGGGCCGATGTTCGCGGCGTCGCTCAGGGCTGGCACGGTGGCGATCCTGCTCACGCAGGACGACGGCGCCAAGGGCTACGACCGCACCAAGGGCGAAGGAATCTCGTTGCAGCTCACCACGGCGCAGAACATCGACGAGCTGGCGAGCCAGGTGAAAGCGCGCGGAGGCACGCTGGATGCCGAGCCGGTTGACGGCTATGGAGCGCGCGTGTTTCGACTGCACGATCCGGACGGCTTCAAGCTCGTGATCTCGTCGGAACGAAAGGGCTAGCTGCGTCGCGCTTTTTCCGGAACGATGGTCTCGCCACGCGCGAGCATCGCCACAAGGTCGGCGATCTTCTTCGCGCGTCCGGCTGGCGTCTTCATGTTGTTCGTGCGGAACGCGAGGGCGAAGAGGTTGAGGCGGCCGAGCGTCGCGAACGTCTCGCGTGCTCTCGCATTCGCGTCGATAGCCTCGCGAAGGTCGTCGGGAATGGTGGCTTCGCTCGCCTCGCGAATGGGCGCGTAGGCGGCATCCCAGCGTCCGTCTGCTTTCGCGAGGTCGACCTGTCGCTGGCCATGCTCAGTCATGCGGCCGGCGTCAGTGAGACGATCGATATTGCGACGATTCACCTGACTCCAGATGCTCTTTGCCGTACGCGGCGTGTACCGCTGGAGGAACGAGCGTTCGTCGAACGACTTCCGAATGCCGTCGATCCATCCCCAACACAACGCGACGTCGAGTGCTTCCGAGGCAACTACAGTCGGCAGGCCGGAGGCCTTCTTGTGGATCTTGAGCCAGATCTCTGTCTCGCGCTTGTGATTGGCACGCAGCCAGGTTTCGAAGGCGGCTGCAGTGCGAAAGCTCTTGATGTTCTTTGGATTCGGAACGACCGGTGCCATGGGATCTCAGACCTTCAGGAAATAGAGCAGAAAGCCGACTTCGAACGTAATGGCGTGATCATCAGCCGCGCGTCGAAGTCCTCGTAGAACCTCGACCTATCGGTCGAGCAGGGACGCGAGCAGCCCTTGGCGAACCGTGAGCTTCACCGGATCGTACACGCCGAATCCGGCGGCGAACTCCCAGTATGTCCAACTCATGCCCCGCGACTCCATCGCCTGGCGCATCTTGCGATTGAATTCAATTCGCGACGCGTCGTCAGCCTTGCTGTACGCGCCGAACTCACCGACGAACACCGGATAACGCTTCGCCGTTGACCACGCCTTCGCCGCGTCGAGTGGGGCGGTCATCTCCGCTTCCTGTGCCGCGCTGCAACAGCTCACCCCAACGGGCAGAAGGGGACTCACCCACTCCGCACCTTGGTGTGTGAAGCGAAACGGATTGTAGTTGTGAACGGTGGCGATCAGGTTCGCATCGTTCGGCATCCTGAGCAGTGGCAGGTCGCCCGCGGAGTTCCAGCTCGTCGGTCCGATGACGACAGCACGATCGGCGTTGGTCTTGCGCACGACGCGCAGCGCCCGCGCCGCGAGCACGTTCCACGGCTCGCCGTTGAGCCGACCATGCGGCTCGTTGTAGAGCTCGAACACCAGCTTGGCACTGCGACCCTTCAGGCGCGACGCCAGTTGGTCCCACAACATCACGAAGCGTACGTCGATGGCGCCATTCGTCACGGCCAATTCGCCGGCATCCTGCGGGTCACCGTCGAGCTGCCTGTAGTGATGCATGTTCACGATCACCACGAAGCCCTTGGCCAGCAACTTGTCGACAACGGATTCGACGCGCGCCATGAATGCTTCGTCGATCGTGTACGGCGCTTCGACGCTCGCGTGATTGCTCCAGCGCACTGGCAACCGCACGGAGGTGAAGCCTGCTGCAGCGGCCTTGTCGATGAAATCGTCGGTGACGATGAGACCCCACGCGCCCTCGGTCGGCGCCTCGAGCATGTTCCCGAAATTCACCCCTCGGCCGATCGCCGCGGCGGTTGCCGTCGCGCTGGCCGATGCGCCAGGCGGTGCGTCGTTCGGCAGCGGTGGATACGTGCCGATGTCTGGTATCGTCTGCGGTCCGGGAATCGTGGCGCTCGTGCTGCCGGAGCATGCACACATCACCATCATCACGATTGCGAGCAACGCGACGCGTCGCATCTCAGTCACGGTCTGCACCGTCATGGCCACCGCTTGCGAATCCACTCTTCGTCCGACGCAGTCAGCGGAAAGAAATGCGCGGACTCCGACGCAAACGCCGCGGGCCGGCACGACGCCGGCCGTCCGCACATCAGTGTCGTGGAGTCTGCATTGTGGCTCAATCCGAGTGCGTGTCCGAGCTCGTGTGCGACGACGTTGCGCACAGTGTTCGGCATCGAGAGCGGCGGTATGTCCGCCCGCCGCACCACGACGACGCCTTTGCTCCCGGCACTCCACGTTACACCGAACGAGATCAGGTCCGTGTCTGAGAGCGCAATGATGATGTCGCCCGGCACGCTCGAAAGGCTCGAGCGAAGTCGGGACGTCGCCGGTCCAATGCCGAGCATGACTTCTCCACCCGCCGCGCTCAGGACGTCATCGGATACCGACTTGTCGCGGATGGTGCCTGAATCGAGCTGCACCCGTCGTCCGAGACGAACGAACTCGCCGCTCCAATGCGCGATCGCCTCACGCGCTGGCGCGATCCGCGGATCAGTCGACCTGCCGAGTATCGTGACGCGAAGTTGCAGGCCGTTGGGAGTATGCTGCAGCGTCGCGGCATCGACGCGCCTGGAGTCACGGCACGCGATCACTGTAAGGATCGCCATTGCCGAAAAGAGACGCCACGTGAGGCCTGTGCCGATGCTCCGTGGCTCACGACGTTCTCGCGGCGTAAAGAAAACGAGCATAGCCGATCTCCGCTGCATTCTTCATCAGCTCGAGGTTCACCCATGCGACAATATCACCAAACGGGCGACCCTCCAAGGGCCACCGTGTGTGCTCGGTGGACCGAAGCGACTCGCTCGTCGCCTGCTCGAGCATATGGGACCACTCGCCATGCAGTCGCTCGAGCCACCCGCGAACGTCGTCGGCATTGCCGGGCCAGGCGATTTGGTCTCGCTGCAGAGTGCGGGACCCGAAGGAATTGATCGAGCACCATCGACCACCAGAAGCCGAGATGCCAGGTGAGCCAGGCGATGCTCGCTGGCCCGAGGTCGTAGCGCTCGTGCTCGGGCCAGTCAGCGCGCCATCGCCCATCGTGCAGCTGATGCACGTGCAATCCCGATGACGCGGGACGCCAGAGGCATTCCTCGGTGGTGAGCCCTGTGAGGTGAATGCTCGTGAGCGACCACGCGGTCGCCAATTGACGGCGGAGGTACTCGGGAGCCTCATCCGGCATGGCCGCGAGCACTCCTTGCCAGGGGCGAGTGGCGCGCCATTTCCATCAGGCCTCCGCGGTCACACGTAGGTGCGCTTGCCGCCACCAACCACCACTGGTTCGATCATGAGACGGGCCTCGTCGACGAACCGCGGCGCGCTGCCTCGATGGCAGCGATGTCGATCTTCTTCATCTGCATCATCGCATCGAACGCGCGCTTGGCGGCGGCGGGATCGGGATCGGTGATCGCTTTCGTGAGGGCGATAGGCGTGATCTGCCAGGACAATCCCCATTTGTCCTTGCACCAGCCACACGCGCTCTCCTGCCCGCCGTTGCCGATGATTGCGTTCCAGTAGCGATCCGTTTCGGGCTGGTCAGCGGTTGCAACCTGAAACGAGAATGCTTCGTTGTGCTTGAACTCAGGTCCGCCGTTGAGCCCAAGGCACGGAATGCCTATCACGGTAAACTCGACGGTCAACACATCCCCTTTTTTCCCCGACGGAAAGTCTCCCGGTGCGCTGTGCACCGCGCCGACGGACGAATTGGGAAAGGTCTTCGCGTAAAACCGCGCCGCGTCCTCGGCGTCGCGATCGTACCAAAGGCAAATCGTGTTCTTTGCTGGATTCACCATCTCAATTCTCCGTTGGGATGAGCCACCCGAGGGCGGAGTCAACCGCTCGAGCCCTCGGCGCGGCCAGGTTCATCATCAGCGTGCGACGAGGTAATAGATGTCGGTGCGCGGGACAGCGCCCTCGCGCCAGTGACCGTACACCTCCCATCGCGGGCCCGCGAGCGGGAGATCGTGCGCTCGGCACCAAGCGACCAATGCGGCATGCGCATTTCCGAGAGCGCCGTAGTCGCCATAGTGGGTGGTCGTGACCACCTCGCCACTTGGCGTCACGCCGGACACAACGTTGCCGACGGCGACGAATGGCGCCGCGCTTCCAACACCAAACTCGACGTCGAGCTGGTCGGGCGCTCCGTCGACATCACGGTAAACGAAGATGTTCTGTCCGTCGAGCTGCAGAGTTCCCGCACGGCCTGCTGCGTACACTTGATCGAGATACGTGCGAAAGCGGGCCCCGACCTGCGCAGCAGGAATTCGCGCGCGCACCGTCGCCATGCCCCTCGGCGATGCTTGCTCGAGCGTTACGTCATAGGCGTTCGATGCCGGCATATGTACGGACCTCGTCGATGACGCGTTCGTGCGATGGCTACCTTCTCGGCTCATATCGCATCGGCCGCTCTCCCGCCGGCGCTCCGAAGGGGTCGCATTGCGTAAGAGTACCGCCGGTGATTTAGCGTAGCAAACTATGCCCTTCAGCCGCGCCGCCGTGCTTTTTCGATGCTCGCTCGACTGCTCCAGCGAACGTCAGGTCACCGCAGCTTCGCAATTCTGCGGCATGCCATCGACTCCCCGAATTCGGCAGAAAAAAGCTTCGGACCACCCTTGACAATAAAAATTGTCAAGGCTAACAACTCCTCATGCTCGACATCAAAGTCATCGATGATCCAGCGGCGGCGACTGTGGCTCTGGAGCCGACGCGCAGCCGACTCCTCGCCTAATTAGCCGCACCCGCATCAGCGGCGACGTTGGCAACGCGGGTCGGCTTGGCTCGGCAGAAGGTCAACTACCACCTGCGCGCACGGGAGACGCATGGGTTGGTGCGCCTGGCCCATGAACG
>JAQBPV010000234.1 GCA_028287345.1 Gemmatimonadota bacterium | reverse complement strand
TCCGTATCGAGCGCCACGCGACTCACCGTCGTCGGCAGTTTCTCGCACAGCGCCGCATTCGTGATCACTACGCGAATGCCCGCCTCCGCGATCTGCTGATCCAGTCGCGCGGCAGGTGCATCCACGGACAGCGGAACATACGCCGCGCCCGACTTGAGAATTCCCAATAGCCCGACGAGCGCATCGGCGGAGCGATCGAGCAGCAGCCCCACCGTCGCGCCACGACCGGTGCCGCGCGTGCGCAGCAGATGCGCCAACTGATTCGCGCGCGCGTTCAAGTCGGCATACGTGAGCTGACCATCGGCGTCGACGACGGCCGTCCGCGACGGCACACGAGCCACCTGCTGCTCGAACAGTTCGACCACCGTCGCCGGCGCACCTTCGTCCACGGCTGTGTCATTCCACGCATCGAGCTGCGACCGCTCCGCGGCGGTCAGCAGCGGCAGCTCCGACACCCGCTGCTCCGGATTCGCCACCGCCGCCTCGAGCACGCTGCGCATGTGGCCGAGGAACCGCTCGGCATAGCCGACCGAGAAGAGGTCGCTGCGATACCAGAGCGCGAGCCGCAGTCCTTTCGGCTGCTCCGCCACCAGCAACGTCAGGTCGAACTTCGCCATGCCGAAGTCGATCGCGATCGTCTTCACATCCGCGTCGCCCAGCTTCAATTCGTCGGGCAGCGTGTCTTCCATCGTCAACACGCAGCTGAACAGCGGCGTGTCGCCATCCGCCTGATGCGCATCGCGCAGCTCCAGCACGAGTTTCTCGAAGGGTACGTCCTCGTGCTCGTACGCGTCGACGGCATTCTCCGAGATGCGCTCGAGCAGCTCCGCGACCGTCGGGTCGCCGACGAAGTTCGTACGCATCGCGAGCGTGTTCGCGAAGTAGCCGATAAGCCCTTCGACTTCCGTCTGATTGCGGCCAGCGATCGGTGAGCCGGTGATGATGTCGTCCTGGCCGCTGTAGCGATGCAGTACCGTGTGATATGCGGCGAGCAACACCATGTACAGCGTCGCACCGTGATCCATCGCGACGTCGCGCACCTTCCGCACGAGGTCGGCCGGCAGGACAATCGCCTGCCGACCACCCTCGAAGCTCGGCACGGTGGGACGCGCGAAGTCCGTCGGCAACTCGAGCGCCGGCAGCGGCGGAGCGAGACGCCTGTGCCAATATTCGAGATGGTCGGCAAGCGAACCGCTCTCCACCTGCGCGCGCTGCCACAGCGCGAAGTCCGCGTACTGGATCGGCAGCGAAGTCATCGTCGGCACCTTGTCCGACGCAAAAGCATCGTACGCCTGGCTCAGCTCACGGAACATTACGCCCTTCGACCATCCGTCGGACGCAATGTGATGCGTCACGAGCACGAGGACGCGATCATGCACGCCAAGCTGCAGCAGGTATCCGCGCAGCAGCGGATCCCTCGTGATATCGAATGGCGTACGCGCCTGATCGAGAAAGAATCGCTCGGCGGCGGCCAAGCCGTCACGCTCTCCCGTGAGATCGATGATCGGCAGCTCGAACCGCTTGTTCGCGTTGACCACCTGCACTGCACCACGCTCGTCGCTCGCATAGGTCGTGCGCAGGATCTCGTGCCGCTGGACAACCGACTCGATGGCGCTGCGCAGAGCCTCGACATCGAGCTTCCCCTCGAGGCGCATCGCGCGCGGAACGTTATACGCTGTGAGTCCCGGCGTCGCGCGGTCGAGGAGCCACAACAGTTCCTGCGCGAACGACATGGGCACGACGTCGCCCGTCGTGCGCCGCGGAATCGTCGTCTCTGCGGAGTCGTTGCTCATTTCTCGGCCACCGCCTTGTCCACCGCCGCCGCGATCTGCTCCAGCGTCGGCGACTCGAACAGGCTGCGCAGCGGAAGACGCACACCGAACGCCTTGCTGATCTTGCCGAGCAGGCGAATGGCCAGCAGCGAATGTCCGCCGAGCGCGAGGAAGTTGTCCGTCACGCCGACCTTGTCGCGCTTGAGCACCTCGGCCCAGATAGCCGCGAGTTGAATTTCCGTCGCCGTGCGTGGCGCCACGAAGCTCGGCTTCTCCGGCTCACCGGTCGAAGGCTCCGGCAGCTTCGCGCGATCGATCTTGCCATTCGGCGTGAGCGGCAGCGTGTCGAGCAGGATGACCGCACTCGGCACCATGTATTCGGGCAGCTGAGCGCTCAGCCACTCGGAAATCTTCTCCGGCGTTGGCCTGTCGCTGTGACTCACCGCGTATCCGTCGTGCTTCGGCACTGCGTACGCAACGAGCTGCGAGTCGCGCAACACGACGACGGCATTCTCGACTCCCGGATGTGCGCGCAGCGCTGCTTCCACTTCACCCAGCTCGACGCGATAGCCGCGCACCTTCACCTGGTCGTCGCCGCGGCCGAGGAACTCGATGGTTCCGTCAGCGAGTCGTCGCACGCGATCGCCCGTGCGGTACACACGCTCGCCCGAGCGAACCGAGAATTTCTCCGCAGTGAGGTCGGGCCGCTTGAGGTAACCCTGCGCCACGCCCATGCCGCCAATCACCAACTCACCGGGCACACCGACGGGCTGTTCACGTCCGCTCGCGTCGAGGACGTAGACGCTCGTGTTCGACAGCGGGCGCCCGAGGGGCACGGACTGGGCGCCGAACGCCGCTGCAGCGTCGATCGACCTGGACGTCGCCTCGAACGTCAGCACACCGACGGTGGTCTCCGTTGGCCCATAGTGGTTGAGCACTCGGCCGCGATTTGCGCCGAGCATTGCGCGCGCCACTTCGGGGCGAAGCATCTCGCCACCGAACACGATCCAGCGCCGCGGCACGAGCGCGGACAACTCTGCGCCCTGCTTTCCCGCGACGAGCGCCATGAAGTGATTCGGCGTGATCTTGAGGACGTCGATCGGGTGCCTCGACAAATACTCCGCGTAGCGCGCGGGCTCAGTCGTCACGTCCTTCGACAGCACGTGCAGTGTGCCGCCAGCAAGCAGGGACGTCAGCAGGCTTGTATTGCCGAGATCCGCTCCGAGCGTCGACGCAAGCGCGAACTCCCAGCCGTCGAGCTTCGCGAATCCATCGCCAACTGCGTCGGAAGGGACGTCGCCGAGCACTCGGCTCACGGCGCGTGCGTAGTGCACCGCGTTGGCGTGCGTCACGGCGACGCCCTTCGGCACGCCGGTCGATCCGCTGGTGAACAATACGTACGCTGGTGACGACGCTCGCACCGCTACCTTCGGATCCGCATCCGAGTGCGCATCGAGCGCAGCGGCATCACCATCGAGGGTGATGACGGTGACGTCCGATGGCGCATCGCCTGCGTGTGCAGTCAGCGTCAGTAGGATCTTCGCGCCGCTCTCGCGCAACTGCTGCATCCGGCGCGCTGCAGGAAGATCTGGCGGCAGCGGCACATAGCACCCGCCCGCCTTGAGAATTCCGAGCATCCCGATGAGTGCCGCCGCCGAGCGATCGAGATTCAATCCCACTGGCTCGCCGTTGGTGATGCCCAGTGACTCGAGATGCCGCGCAAGTTTGTTGGCACCGACGTTGAGCTCTCCGTACGACAGCGCAATGTCGCCCGGCGCCACCACCGCCACTCGGTCGGGCACGCGCGCCGCTTGGGCTTCGAACAATTCCGTCACCGTCGCCGACGCACCCTCGGGAACCTTCGTCGCATTCCACGTCGACAGCTTTTCACGTTCGGCCGGCGTGAGCAGCGAGAGCTCCGACACGCGCTGCGCCGGAAATGCCACCATCGCCTCGAGCACGCTGCGCATGTGGCCGAGGAACCGGTCGGCGTATCCGCCCGTGAACAGATCGGTGCGATACCAGAGTGTGAGATCGACGTCGTCCGTCCGCTCGGTGACGAGCAGTGTGAGATCGAACTTCGTTCCCGAAGCATCGAGCTCCACCGTGCCGATCTCCGCATCGCCAAGGCGAAGTTCCGCGCCCATGGTGTCCTGCATCGTGAGCACGACGCGGAACAGCGGCGCATGCGATTGCGCGCGTCCGCTCTGCAGCTCGAGCACGATGGGCTCCAGCGGCGTGTCCTGATGCTCGAATGCACCCAACACCGTTTCGGCCACGCGGCCAAGCAGCTCCTTCACCGATGGATCGTTCTCGAAGCGTACGCGCATCGGTAGCGCTTGCGAGAAGTAGCCGACCATCTCTTCCATGTCGCGGTTCGTGCGTCCCGCCACTGCCGAACCGACGATGATGTCGTCCTGACCCGTGTACTGCCGCAACACCGTCGCATACGCCGACAGCAGTGCCATGTACATCGTCGTGCCGGTGCGCTGCGCGAGATCGCGAAGTCCGAGATACAGCTTGCGCGGAATGACGACACTCCGACGCGCACCGGCGAAACCCTGCGCGACTGGCCGTGGATGTTCCGTGGGCAGTTCGAGCACTGGCAGCTCGGCGAGACGCTCGCGCCAGTAGCTCAGGCCAGTCTCGAGTGTCTCGCCCTGCAAGGTTTCGCGCTGCCACGCCGCATAGTCGCCATAGTGGAGACCCATCAGCGGAAGATCGGGTGTGGTGCCCTTGCGCTCCGCGTCATACAGCTCGCCGAGCTGTCGGAAGATCAAACCGTACGACCACGCGTCCGAGACGATGTGGTGTGTCAGCAACAACAGGATGTGATCGTCTTCGGCGATGCGCGCGACTGCCGCACGAAAGCCGGGCTCCTTCGTGAGATCGAATGGTGTGTTCGCGACATCGCGCAGCGCGGCAAGCGCGGCCTCCTCACGATCGACGTACGGCAACGTGCTGACGTCATGCATCGAGAGCGAAAGCGACCGCTTGTCGAGCACCACCTGTTCCGCGGAATCACCATTGGCGCGAAATACCGTACGCAGTGCCTCGTTCCGCTCGACCACGCGGCCGAGCGCGCGCTCGAGTGCAGCGACGTCGAGAGAACCGTGGACGCGCTTCGCCAGTGGCGTGTTGTAGGCCGTGAGACCAGGCGTCGCGCGATCGAGCAACCAGAGCACTTCCTGCGCGAACGTCAGCGGCACTGGTGCAGATGGATCGCGCGGCGAAATCGCCGGCGCCGAGGGCGCGTCGAGCCCCTCTTCGGCCAGCAGTTGCTCGAGCAGCCGCTGTCGCTCTCGCTCGAGCTCGGATTCCGCGCGCGTGGTCTGGCTATCCATCCCGAAATCTGGCTCTCAGGTGATCGTGTCGCGAGCCGCGCCGGCATGGCGCAGCTCGTCCAGTGACATGGCATGAACGCGCTGCACCACACGCGCAATTTTCTCCAGCTCGCCGGGCCTGCGCTCGCGCTTCGTCAGCGCGGCCGCGAACGCCGCGACTGTCGGGTTCGCGAACAACACGCGCACGGGCACATCGAGCTGCAGCGTTGCACGCACTCGCGACACGATTTGCGTGGCGACGAGCGAATACCCGCCCAGCGCAAAGAAATTCTCCGTGATCCCGGCTCGTTCCGCCGTCAGGAGATCTCCCCAAATTCCGGCGATCACCGCTTCTGTCGCCGTGCGCGGCGCCACATACTCGCGGTCTGTCTGCGCAGTCGACATCGGAATTGCCGGCTCCGGCAACGACGACAGCAACTCGGCCAGCGATGCATCGGGCGCCGCCACCATCGCCAGTAGCGCACGCTTGAGCCCTTCCGCCATTTCACGCGCCGAGTCGGCGTCGAAGTAGCGTTGGTCGAAAGTGACGCGCAGTGCGATCGACTCACCGCCCGCGATCATCACCGACAGCGGATACGCCGTATGCGTCGGCACGTGCACGAGCGCTGTCTCGACATTGTGGCCAAGCCAGGCACTGGTGAGATCCTCGGCGCCATCGTGTTGAAAGACGAGCAACGTGTCGAAGAGCCGCGTACGCCAGGGAACGCCGCTCCACTCCTGCACGCGCTCCAGCGGCGCATGCGCGAACCGCTGCATCTCGGCCTGCGAATCGCGCAATGCGCCAAGCCACGCCGTCAACCGCGAGTCGCCCTTCACGCGAACGCGCAACGGCAGGTTGTTGATCGTCAGTCCGACCAGTCGCTCGACTCCCTCGACGCCACCATCGCGACCAGCAACAGTGACCCCGAATGAGACGTCGTCATGACCCGCGCGCTTCGCGAGCCACAGCGCCCACGCACCGGCGACAACCGTGTTCACCGCAACTTGCTTCGCTCGCGCGAACGCCTGCACGGCCTGCGTCTCGGCCGCCGACAACTCGGCCGCGACCTCCTCGACTTCACTCGTATCGGCGTCGACATGCGCTGGTGTGAACCGCGGCGGCGCGACGAACCCGTCGAAGTGGCGACTCCAGAACGCCTCGGCTTCCGCGAGCGGTTGCTCCAACTGCCACGCGACGAAGTCCGCGTACCGCGTCGCCGGCGGCAGGTCAGGCTTTGTACCGCGTGCGAGTACCGGATAGATGCGTGCGATCTCGAGCAGCACGAGCGGCCACGACCACCGGTCGAGCAACAGGTGGTGGTTGCTCCAGATCAATTCATATCTGTCGTCGGCGAGACGCACGAGCGTGATCCGCATCAGCGGCGCACGGTCGAACACAAAGCCCGTCGCGCGATCCGCTGCGAGTAGTTCGGCGAGCTTGCGTTCCTGCTCCACCGGCAGCGTATCGCGCCAATCGTGTTCCGCCCATGGCAGCACGACGTCGCGACGCACGACCTGCATCGGCTCCGTCAGCCCCTTCGACATGAAGGCCGTGCGGAAGATCGCGTGACGCGCTGTCACCAGATCCCACGCCGCGTGTAGCGCGGCCACGTCGAGCGGCCCGCGCAGACGATAGCGCCACTGCTCGAAGCCAGGATCGCTCGCGGGATCCGCGTAACCGAGGAATAGCCGCTGCATCGGGACGAGCGGATAGACGTCCTCGATTTCGGCGCGTCCTGCCGCCAACTGATCGATCGCCCGCTGATCGAGCGAGGCGAGGGGGAAATCGGACGGCGTGAACCCGCCCGAACCAGGCGCCGCGCAGTGCGCAATCGCGCAGCGCAGCGCCGCCACATACCGCTCGGCCAATGCATTGATCGTCGCCGCCGTGTGCGCAGCAACGCTGTAGCTCCAGCGCAGCTCGAGTTGTCCGTCCACCACGAGCGCATTGAGCTCGAGCAGATGCCGGCGTCGCGTCTGCCGTCCGTACCACTTGCCGGTGGGCTCCGTGGCAAAGCCGAACAGCGACGAGCCGGCGAGCACCTGATCGAACTGGCCGAGGTAGTTGAAGACGACGTCGGGCGTCGTCTGTGCGCGCAGCGTTTCGGCGCCGTCGAGGTAGCGCAGCACACCGTAGCCGATGCCGCGACGCGGCACCGCGCGCAGCAACTCCTTGGTTTCCTTCAGTCGCGTGCCCGCGTCGACGCGGTGAAGCGGCAGACGAACGGGGAAGATCGTCGTGAACCAGCCCATCGTGCGCGACAGGTCTGCGCCCTCGACGATGTCCTCGCGGCCATGTCCCTCGACGTTCACGACGATCTCGCCATCGCCCGCCCACTCGCCGAGTGCTTCGGCAAGCGCGGCGAGGAGTGCGTCGTTGATCTGCGTGTTGTATGCGGCCGGAACGTCCTGCAGCAGCGCGCGCGTCTGCGCAGTGTCGAGTGTCGCGACGACAGTGCGCGTATTCTCGGCCACGTCCTCGCCACTGACGGCGAGGTCGCGCGGCAGCCGCGTCGACGCCGGTGAGCCAACGCGCTCCCAATATGGAAGCTCAGTGGAGCTCGTCGTCCCGAGCGCAGCGACGGACCTGCTCTTGATCTGTGCATCCAGTCCGACCGCAAATCGCCCAAACGGAGTCGTCTTCGGCAGCAACGTCACAGGATGTCCGCTGTCGATCTGCGAATACGCCGACTCCAGATCTTCGAGCAGCAGCCGCCACGACACCCCGTCGATGGCCAGGTGATGCACGGCGATCAGCATCCGACCCGGCTGCTCCGGCGCAAGACGGAACAGCGCAACGCGAATGAGCGGACCGGTCGTGATGTTGAGTGATCGCTGCAGACGCTCGCACGTCTCGAGCATCAGCTCGGCGTGCTTCGAGGCCGGCTGCTGCCAGAGATACACCTCGTCGACCGACGCCTTGCCCGCATCCGCCACGCACTGCTGACGCCACCCAACCGCCAATCGCTCGAAGCGCAGACGCAGGCTGTCGTGCTGCTGAATCACCGCCGTCAACGCCTCGGCCAACGTATCGGCGTCGAGATGTGCGGGAATCGTGAAGAGGAATGCTTGATTCCAGTGGCTCTCGCCGCTGCGCTGGCCCTCGAAGAACCACTGCTGGATCGGCGTGAGCGGAACGGCACCGACCACCTCGCCGAGCTGTTCGCGAAACGATGCCACGTATGCGACGCGAGCGAGCGAACCGACGGTTGGATGACGCAACACCTGCGTGAGCGTCAAGCCGAGACCAGCCTGGCGCGCCTGCGAGACGATTTGCACGCTGAGAAGCGAGTCACCACCGAGCTCGAAGAGGTTGTCCTCGACACCCACCCGCTCTAATCGCAGCACACGCTGCCAGATCTCGGCGAGCGCCTTCTCGGCGGTCGTGCGCGGCGCGACGTACGCGCGGGACAGCGTCTCGCGATCGAGCTCCGGTTCGGGCAACGAGCGACGATCCACCTTGCCGCTGCTCGTGAGTGGGAGTGCTGGCATCCACATGAACACCGCCGGCACCATGAACTCCGGGAGCGTGAGCATGAGATGTTCGCGCAGCGCGCCGATCGTCGGCGCTTCACCATCCGCGACGACGTACGCAATGAGGCGGTTCTCACCAGTTTCATCAGTGCGCGCGACGACAGCCGCTTCGCGCACACGCGAGTGCGACGCGAGTACCCCTTCGATCTCGCCGAGCTCGATGCGATATCCGCGGATCTTCACCTGGAAGTCGAGTCGTCCGAGGTATTCCACGGTGCCGTCCGGACGCCAGCGCGCCTTGTCGCCCGTGCGGTACATGCGCGCGTTGAGCGAAGCAGCGAACGGATCAGCGACGAACTTCTCTTCTGTCAGCTCCGGCCGATTGTAGTAGCCCATTCCCACCTGCGCGCCGGCGAGATACAACTCGCCAGGCACACCGATCGGGCATGGCTCGCCACGCACGTCGAGCACGTAGAGCTGCGTGTTCGTCACGGGCCGTCCAATTGGCACCACA
>JAQBPV010000219.1 GCA_028287345.1 Gemmatimonadota bacterium | reverse complement strand
CGCGCGACCGTGGCCACCGCGAGCACCTTCCCACCCGCGACATACCGCACTACGCAATCTCCATCGACCACCGAACCATCGATCTCCACGGCATCCCACTTCTCGGCATGACCGACGTATGAGATCGCCTGGTCGTAGTGCTGGCTCCAGAAGAACGGCGCGTGATCGAACCTGACTCCCTGCCCAAGAATGTTCTTCGCCGCCACCTGCCCCTGCCGCTCGGCGACGACCCAATGTTCCACACGAATGCGCGCACCGCTGATCGCATCGGGATAGCGCGCGATGTCGCCTGCTGCATAGATGCCCGGCGCGCTCGTCTCCAAGTACTCGTCGACGATCACGCCCTTGTCCATCGCGAGACCGGCCTTCGACGCCAACTCGTCGCGCGGGCGCACACCGACGCCGATGACGACGAAGTCCGCCTTGATCGTCGTCCCATCGTCGAGCGTCACTGATCCGGCGTCGATCTGCTTCACCGTATGCCCGAGATGAAACATGATCCCCTTCTTCTCGTGCAGCGCACGCACGAAATCGCCAAGCTCGGCGCCGAGAATCTTCTCGAGTGGCCGACTCTCCGGCGCGACGACGTGAACGTCGAGACCACGATTGCGCAGCGACGCCGCGGCCTCGAGGCCGATGAAGCTTCCTCCGATCACCACCACGCTCTTTGCACCCGACGTCGCGGCGATGATCGCGCGGCTGTCATTTAGCGAACGGAGATAGAACACTCCGCTCCCCGCTGATGCCGGTGTCGGCAGGTGAATGGGCTCCGCGCCTGTTGCCAACAACAACGCATCGAACTCGCGCGCGCTTCCGTCGTCGAGCACGACGCGCTTGCCTTTGACGTCGATCTCGGTGACGCGACGCCCTAACACTAGCTCGATGGCATGCTGCGCGTAGAACTCCGGTGTGCGCAACGGAATCCACTCTTCGGGCGCGTTTCCGGCGAGATAGTCCTTCGAAAGGTTCGGGCGGTCGTACGGCACGCTGTCCTCGACAGAGATCATCATCACCGGCCCTTCGTATCCTTCTCGTCGCAGCATTTCGGCAGCGGCGTTTCCTGCCGCACCTGCGCCGACGATCACCACTGACTTCGGGACGCGTGCCGCATCGATCGTCTTCCGCTCGGCAATCAGCTCATCAGGCTCGATCTCCCTGGAGACGAAGATCCTGCCATCGCGCTGCTCGACTTCCCAACGCGCAACGGGCTTGAGCGCTGGCGCACGCAACGGCTCGCCGGTGCGGAGGCTGAAGCACGCGTGATGCCACGGGCACCGCACCGTGTCGCCGACGAGAAGTCCGTCGCCGAGGGGGCCGCCGTAGTGCGTGCACGTGGCGCCGATGGCGAAAATGTCGCTGCCCTGTCTCGCGACGAGCACCGCTTTTCCATTCGCGTGCCCGGCGAGCATCGCGCCTTCAGCCACATCGGTGAAGGGAACGCCGAGTGTAAAGTCAGGACCGGAGAGGTTATCTGTCATCCCGCATGAGCGAAGCGAGTGTCGGGATCTACCCTACGTCAATATTAGCACGGGACAGCGACATATAATCGGCGCGACAGTAGGTCCCGACAGGCACTTCGTGCTTGCGGGATGACAAAATGGGCTAATCGTCTCCATGCACTGGCTTCGGCGCTGGCACACCATGCGGGCCGCCGAGCAGCTTCTTGAAACGGACGAGCATGTGCTCTCGCCATTCCTCCATGATCTCGTACACCGTCGGAATGACGACCAATGTCAGAACGGTTGACGCAATCACACCACCGATGACCGCGCGACCGAGCGGCGCGCGGAAGTCCGCGCCTTCGCCATAGCCGATCGCCACGGGAATCATGCCGGCCACGAGCGCGATGGTCGTCATCAGAATCGGGCGCAGGCGAATTCGGCCCGCCTCGATGAGCGCGTCGCGCAACGACATGCCGCGATCCCTGTGCGACCACTTCGCGAAGTCGATCAGCAGGATGGCATTCTTCGCGACGATGCCCATCAGCATCATCACGCCGATGAGGCTCATGATGTTCAACGTGTCGCGCAGCACCAGTAGCGCGACCACCACGCCGATGAGCGACAACGGCAGCGACACGAGAATCGCCAGCGGATCGAGGAAGCTGCCGAACTGGATGACGAGAATGAGGTACATCAGCATCACCGCGACGCCGAGCGCCGTGATGATCGCCGCGAACATCTGGTTCTGGCTCTCGACCTGTCCACCCTGATTGATGCGATAGCCCGGCGGCAACGGCACCAGCCCGACTTTGCGCGTCACCTCCTGCGCGACGTTGCCTACCGACGCGCCGAGCACGTTCGCGCCGATCGTCACGACACGCTGCCGCTGAAAGTGGTCGATCTGCGCCGGCCCGTATTGCGGTTCGATCGCCGCGATCTGCGAAAGCGGTACGAACTGCGCGGCCGTCGCGCTGCCCGGAGGTCCGACGGGAATCGGCAGCTGGCCGAGGTCGGAGGCCTTGCTTCGTGAGTTCGGCGTCAGCCGGACGTGTACGTACCGTGACACACTCGACGGATCCACCCACGTGCCGGCGTCGACGCCGGCAAATGCGAAGCGCAGCGCCGTTGCCAGCTGGCCGATGCCGACACCGAGTGATGCGGCAAGTCCGCGATTGACGTTCACGGCGAGCTCTGGCTTCTGTCCGCGCGTCGAGAGACCGACGTCGACGGCACCGGGCACAGTGCGCACGGAATCGGCAATCTGCTGCGCAATTCTCGTGAGCACCGCCGCATTGGGACCTTGGAGTTGCAGCTGCAGCTGCTTCTGGTTGCCTCCGAAGCCGCCGGCGGCAAACGTGTACGCGTTCGCGCCGCCCACGTGGCTCACTTCATCACGCACGCGTCGGCCGAAGACATCCTGGCTGATCGAGCGCTCGTGTTTGGGAACGAGTCGCACATAGACGGTGGCTGCGTCGGTCGCGCCCGAACCACTCGCGCTGCCTACGGTGGTGTACGTGTACGCGACCTCCTTGTGCGTGCGCACCATGCGTCCCACTTCCTCCGCCTTCAACGTCGTGTATTGCAGGCTCGAGCCGGGCGGCGCTTCGATGGCGACGTTGAGCTCTGAGTTGTCACTGAGCGGCGAGAACCCGAAGCCGCCGAACGCCACCTGCAGCGCAATCGCCGCGACGAATGTCGTGAACGCGATGCCGATCATCCACCAGCGGTGGTCGAGCGCCCAGCCGACCAGTCGCGTGTACTTCTCGGCCTGCCGGTCGAACCACGCATTGAAGCGATCGAGCGTGCGCATGAGCCACTTGCGCTTCTCGGGTGGAATATGCGGATCCGCCCAGTAGGCGGAGAGCATTGGATCGAGCGAGAACGACACGAACAGAGACACCAGCACGGCGCTCGCGATGGTCAGCGCGAATGGCTTGAACAGCTGTCCCGCGATACCGGGCATGAAGCCGACCGGCACGAACACCGCGACGATGGAGAACGTCGTCGCAGTGACGGCAAGTCCGATCTCGTCGGTGCCATCGTGCGCAGCGGTCATGTGGTCTTTCCCCATCTCCACGTGTCGCACGATGTTTTCTCGGACGACGATCGCATCATCGATGAGGATTCCGATGGCGAGCGACAGTCCCATCAGCGACATCACGTTCAGCGTGAAGCCAAAGATCAGTAGGGGCACGAACGCCGACAGCACCGACACGGGCAGCGCGAGTCCCGTGATCACTGTGGAGCGCCACGAGTTCAGGAACAGGAAGACCACCAGGACGGTCAACGCCGCGCCTTCGATGAGCGTTTCGTTGACGTTGCGCACCGAGTTGGTCACGCGCACGCCCGCGTCGCGCACGAAGGCGATGTGTGTTCCCGTAGGCATCGTCTTCTGCAGGTCGGCGACACGCGCGCGAATGGCATCGCTCACCGCCGTGGTGCTGTTGTCCTTTCCCTTGACCACGTCGAGGCCGATGGCCTGCGACCCGTTGTAGAGCGCGGTCGACGTCGCCTCAGCGACATCAGCCACGACATCCGCCAGCTCACCGAGTCGCACGAGCTGCCCGCCTCGCTCGGCGACGACGATTTGCTCGAATTCCTCAGGGTGTTCAAGCCTGCCCGCGAGACGGATCGTGCGTTGCTCGAGATCGGAAGAGAGGCGGCCAACCGGCGCCGCAAGGTTCTGCGAGCGGACGGCGTTGACCACCTGATCGATGCCGACACCAACGGATGCGAGTGCGCCGGGACGCACGTTCACGTTGAGCTGTGCGCTGTCCGCCCCGACGACGTTGACCTGCGCCACTCCGGGGATGGCCCTCAACTCGCCGGCGATCTGCTGGTCGGCCATCTGGCTCAGCTGCGGCGCCGTCAGCGTGCTTGACGTCAGCGCGAGCGAGACGATCGGCAGCGCGCTCGGGTCGAACTTTTGTATGATCGGCTCGATGATCTCCTGCGGCAGCTGCGAGCGGACGGCGGAGATGGCGTCGCGTACGTCCTGCGTCGCCTGGTCCACGTCCTTGGAGAATGAGAACTGGATGACGATCTGTGCGAAACCGTCCGTCGACGTGGAGTTGAGCTTCTCCACTCCGCTGATCCCCGAGAACTTGTCCTCGAGCCGAGTCACGACCTCTCGTTCGACGACATCCGGCGACGCGCCCGGATATGCGATGCCGATGAAGACGATCGGCTGCTCGAAGTCGGGAAACTCGTCGGTGTCGAGCTTGAAGAGCGAGACGAGTCCGAAGACCACCAACGCCAGCATCGTCACGATCGTGATGATGGGGCGCTTGATGGCGAAATCAGAGATGAACATGCGGTTTTGCGATAGGTTTACTCATGCTCTACGTCGACAATGACGGCATCACCGATGCCCACCTGAACCTCGCCCTCGAAGAATACGTCCTTCGCCAGAAAATGGGCGAGGACGACATCCTCCTATTTTACGTCAACGCGCCGGCCATCATCATCGGCCGTAACCAGAACACGATCGAGGAGATCAATCCCGACGTCGTGGAGGAGCGCGGCATTCGCGTCGTTCGGCGTATTTCGGGGGGCGGCGCGGTCTATCACGATCTCGGCAACCTGAATTTCAGCTTCATGACGCGCGACGTGCGCGGCCGCTTCAACCGCTATGACCGCTTCAACGGGCCGGTGGTGGAAGTGCTGCGCGGGCTCGGCGTACCGGCGGAGATCGGCGGGCGCAACGACATCCTCGCCGACGGCCGAAAGATCAGCGGCAACGCACAGTTCGCCACTCCGGACAAGATGTTCAGCCACGGTACGCTGCTGCTCGACTCGAACCTCGATGACGTCACCGCCGCTCTCCGTCCTCGGCCCGGTAAGGTGGAGTCGAAGGGCGTGAAGTCCATCCGCAGCCGAGTGGCGAACATCAGCGAATTCCTGTCGGCGCCGCTCGACGTGCACGAACTGCGGGAGCTCATTCTCGAGGGAATCTTCGGGACGCGTGATCGCGCGTCGATTCCGTCGCTGGAGATCACCGAGCAGGACTGGGCAGGAGTGCGCGAGCTGCACGCGCAGAAGTATGGCACGCGAGAGTGGAACTATGGCCAGAATCCGCCGAGCAATGTGCAGCGCTCGCAGCGTTTTCCGTCGGGGGAGATCGATGTGCGGCTCGACGTGAAGGAGAATTGCATCGAGGGCATTCGCATCTTCGGCGACTTCAACGGGCGGTCGGATGTGGCGGAGTTGGAAGCGCGACTTCTCGGGCTTTCGTTCGAGAAGGGCGCGGTCGCCGAAGCGCTGCGTGGGGTCGAGCTGAATGACTACTTCGGCGAGGTCCCGCGCGAGGAAGTGTTGGCGCTCTTGCAACCCTGACGTTCCTCTTGTCGTCCCGACAGGAGCGCGGCGACCGAGGGACCTGCTCTTCCTGTCTTCGATGATTCGGCGCGCGCCACTTTCTCTCCGACGGCTGGGATTCAAGGATTGAAGGATGAAAGGATCTGATCTCTTTGGCCAAGGCGAGTAGATTGCGGAATGCCCACCCTGAAGCCCACCGGCAACCGCACCACTGAATCGGCGCTCGACATGCCGTCTGCCGGCCGCGCACTGCTGCTGGCCTCCCGCGCGCTGCGGCTGCGCTGCCCGCACTGCGGCAAGGGCCGCGTGTTGCGTGGCTTCAACTCGGTATACGACCACTGCTCCGCGTGCGGCTTCCGCTTTACCCGCAGCGACGACGACTACTTCTCCGGCGCGATGTTCTTCGGCATGATGATCGGCGAAACGCTGGCCGTGCTGGCCATCGGAGCGGCGATATGGATCACGTATCCGAACATCCCCTGGGACTTCCTCCAATACGCGATACCAGTTGTCCTCCTCGGCGTCATGATCGCGCTGTTTCCTGTCTCCCGTGTGGTGTGGCTCGCCATCGACGTCATGCTCCGGCCGGTGCAGGCGTCGGAGTTGGTGCCGGTTTAAAGCAACCGGCTCGAGCTACTGCCCTCAGCGTGAGCGCTCATCCCAGGGCAACGACACACCCGATCGACTCGTATACTGCATCGGTCCCCTCTCCCCCACTCTCGATGCTACGCCACCGCGTACCCGCACTCCTCGCCGGACTCGCCCTCGCCACGCCCCTCGGCGCGCAGACACGACTCCTCCGCACGCCGACCGTCAGCGATCGCAGCATCGCCTTCGCCTACGCCAACAATATCTGGATCGTCGAACGCGCCGGCGGCATCGCGCGACGACTCACCAGCTTCCAGGGCGAGACGCAGAACCCCAAGCTCTCGCCCGACGGAAAGTCCGTCGCATTCAGCGCCGAGTATGGCGGCAACACCGATGTGTACGTCTTGCCGGTGGAAGGCGGACAACCGAAGCGCCTGACCTGGCATCCCGGCGCCGACCTCGTACAGGGCTGGACCCCCGACGGCAGCTCGATCGTCTTCTCGTCCACCCGCGCGACTCATGCGCCGAGCGGGGCGCCACGCTTTTATCTGGTGTCGAGCTCCGGCGGGGAGGAACGAGCGATGCCGATGCCGCGCGCGTATCAGGGCAAGATCTCGCCCGACGGCAAGCGCGTCGCGTATCGCATGAACAACTCGTGGGACGAAGAGCGTCGCAACTATCGCGGCGGACAGAATCGCCCCATCTGGGTGGCAGACTTGAACTCGCTGGAAATCGTTTCTCCGCCATGGACGGATAGCAAGGACGTCGATCCCGTGTGGGTCGGCGAGACGGTCTACTTCATCTCCGACCGCGATGGCGTCGCCAACGTCTGGTCGTGGGACACGAAGTCCAAGGCGCTCAAGCAGCAGACCAAGTTCACCGACTTCGACGTCAAGGCCATCGACGCGGGCGGCAACACGGTCGTCTTCGAACAGGCAGGCAACATTCACACGCTCGATCCCAACTCGGGCCGCGAGCAGGTCGTGAACATCACTGCGAACGGCGACTTCGCGTGGATGATGCCACAGTGGAAGGACGTCGGCCGCAGCATGGCCAACCTCGCGCTCTCGCCGACGGGCCGCCGCGCTGCCGTGGAAGCACGCGGCGAGATCTTCACCATTCCCGCCGAGAAGGGCGACGTCCGCAACATCACCAACTCGAGTGCATCTGCGGAGATCTGGCCGACGTGGTCGCCCGATGGACGCCAGATCGCGTACTTCAGCGATCGCTCGGGCGAATACAAGATGTATATCGCCGGACAGGACGGGCTCGCGCCGCCGCGTGAGATCACGCTGCCGGAACCCAGTCGCCCGTACACGCCGGCGTGGTCGCCCGACGGCAAGCGCATCGCGTTCCACGATACGCATTTCCGCCTGTGGTTGGTCGACGTCGCGACGGGAGCGGCGAAGGTTGCCGACACCGATCCATTCTTCAAGGGCGAGCGGTCGATCATTCCCGTGTGGAGCCCCGACTCGCGCTACGTCGCGTATCCGAAGCGCCTGCCGTCGCTATTCCGCGCGCTGTATGCCTACGACGTGAACACGGGCGAGAAGCACCAGCTCACCGACGGACTTGCCGATGCGACGTCGCCCGCATGGGACGCGAGCGGCAAGTACCTGTGGTTCCTCGCGTCAACGAGCTACGGACTGCGCTCCGGGCTGCTCGACATGTCGTCGTACGATCGTCCTGACCCGCGCGGACTGTATCTCGCAATTCTCTCGAAGAACGAGGCGTCGCCACTGCTGCCGGAGAGCGACGAGGAGGCCGCGCGTGCCGGTGCTGCGCCGCGCGAGCCCGGACGTGAAGCGCCGGTGGACACCACGCGTCGTACGCGCCCCGACAGCTCGCGTGTGACGGCCGACTCGACGCGCGCCAGCATGCCCCGCTCCACCGTGGTCCGCATCGACTTCGACGGACTGCAGCAGCGCGTCATCGCCGTGCAGGACGTCGCGCTACGCGAGTACACACAGCTGCGCGCTGGCGCACCGGGCACGGTGTTTTTCCTCGAGCCCATCCCGCAGACGGGCACCGCGGAGCCGCCAGCACCTGGCGCCGCCGGTGGTGGCGGCGGCGCGAACGTGCTGCATCGCTATCAGCTCTCTACGCGCAAGGCCGCTCCGTTCTCGACGGGCGTCGCGCAGTACGTCGTCAGCGCCGATGGCAAGAAGCTGCTCTATCGCACGCCCGGACAGAACGGCGCGCTCTTCCTCATCGACGCCGACAAGGCTGCACCGGCCGCGGGCGCTGGCCGCATGAACGTCGCGCTCCGCGCCTACATCGACCCCAAGCTCGAATTCCAGCAGATCTTCAACGAGGGATGGCGCAACGAGCGCAACAATCTCTACGTGAAGAACATGCACGGCTCCGACTGGCCGAAGATGCGCACGATGTACGCGCAGCTGTTGCCGTACGTGAACCACCGCTCCGATCTCAACTACCTCATGGACAACATGGGAGCGGAGATCGCCATCGGGCACTCGTACGTCCGCGGCGGCGACATCCCCGAAGTCCCCACGGCCAACGGCGGCATGCTCGGCGCCGACTTCACCGTCGACAACGGGCGCTACAAGATCGCAAAGATCTACGACGCCGAGAGCTGGAATCCGGAGCTGCGTGCACCGCTCGCAATGCCGGGCAACAACGTCCGCACCGGTGACTATCTCCTCGCGGTGAATGGCGTGGAGCTGCGCGCGCCGGACAATGTCTTCCGTCTGCTCGATGGAACGGCGAACAAGCAGACCGTGCTCACGATCAACAGTCGTCCATCGATGGACGGTGCGCGTACGGTGACGGTGATTCCCGTCGCCAACGAACAGGGTTTGCGCACACGAGCATGGGTCGAGGGCAACCGCCGTCTCGTCGATTCACTGTCGAAGGGACAGCTCGCGTACGTCTACCTGCCGAACACCGGACAGCCCGGCTACACGAGCTTCAACCGTTACTACTTCGCGCAGCAGGATCGCAAAGGCGCCGTCATCGATGAGCGCTTCAACGGCGGTGGCTCGGCGGCCGACTACATCGTCGACCTCCTTGGCCGCGACTTCGACGGCTACTTCAACAACCCCGTCGGCGAGCGCTATCCGTACACGAGCCCAGCGAATGGCATCTGGGGCCCGAAGGTCATGATCGTGAACGAGATGGCCGGCTCGGGCGGCGACTTGATGCCGTACATGTTCAAGCGTCGCAAGATCGGTCCGCTCGTCGGCAAGCGGACGTGGGGCGGACTCGTCGCCACGACGGATACGCCGCTATTCGTCGACGGTGGCTCGATGATCGCGCCGCGCTTCGGCTTCTTCGGCCGCGACGGCAAGTGGGCGGTGGAGAACGAAGGCGTCACTCCCGACATCGACATCGAGAACTGGCCGAAGGACGTCGTCGCGGGACACGATCCGCAGCTCGAGCGTGCTGTGCAGGAAGGATTGCGGCTGTTGAAGGAGAATCCGCCGCAGCGCGACACCAAGGAGCCCGTCGCGAATGAGTGGGGCAAGCGAAAGGCTCCGTTGATTCCGTAGAAAGCGGAATTGGCGCGGTTCTTCCCATGTGGGCTCCGAGATTCACTCATTCTCGGAGCCCACATGCCTTCCATCTACGACACGATCACGCAGCAACTTGGCGGCGCGAACCTCACTCAGCTCAGCCAGCAGATCGGCGCAGACGAGGCGACGACGTCGCAGGCCATTCAGACCGCGCTGCCGATGTTGCTCAGCGGACTCGCGCGCAATGCATCAGCACCCGGTGGTGCTGACGCGCTCAGCTCCGCGCTGAGCAACCACGCGGACGGCGGAGCGATCAGCAACCTCGGCGGACTGCTCGGCAACCCGCAGTCGGGCGGCGGCGCTGGGATCCTCGGCCACATCTTCGGCAACAAGCGCGACGCCGTCGAACAGGGCATGGGCACCGCGACGGGCCTCGGCAAGCCACAGATGAGCAAACTGCTGATGGTGCTCGCGCCGATCGTCATGGCGTATCTCGCCCGTCGTCATCAGCAGCCGCAGGCCGCCGACGCGCCGCCGAGCGGAAGCGGGGAGTTGCCGCAGATCCTCGAGCACGAGGCCAACGAGGCCACGAAGAAAGCCCCGTCCGTCCTCGGTGGACTCATCGGCATGCTCGACCGCGATGGTGATGGCAACCCGCTCAACGACATCACGCGCATGGCGAGCGGCGCGGGTGGGCTCGGCGGATTGCTCGGAGGTCGCTAGCCGACCGCCCTGTTCATTCGCCGGGAACAGGTTGCCAAAGCTCGACCTTGTTTCCCTCTGGATCGATGACCCAGCCGAACTTTCCGTATTCGGAATCGTCGATCTTGTCGAGAACGTTGCACCCTTCTTCGCGTAAGGCTTTGACCAGGGCGTGGAGGTCCTCCACGCGGTAGTTGACCATGAAAGGTGCAGTGCTTGGCGCGAACTGGTCACTTTGTTCCGAAGCAATGTTCCAGGCGGTTGTTCCGGCAAACGGCTTACCTTCGCCGTCGGTCCAGGTGAATGCCGCGCCACCCCATGGTTGGACATCGATTCCGAGGTGAAGCTTGTACCAGGCCTGAAGTGCCGGTGCATCCTTGGCTTTGAAGAAGATGCCGCCAATGCCGGTGACTCGCTTCATGGAACCTCTGAGGTCGGGTGATGGTGAGGGAATGCGTGTGTTCTTCACTTCTCGATCAACTCGACCGCAGCGTCGGATTCGCCAGCCCGCTCACAATTTCCTTCCGCTTGCGCGACAGGACTCCGGCGCTGACGAGCGTGATCACCAGCCCGACCGGAAACGCCTCGATGAACGTGAGCGCCGAGTTGATGAAGGGATTGTGGTATTGCTCATGGAACTTCCGCATCTTGGCAACGTTCGCGTCATTCTCCGCCTGGTTCGCGCCCCGCGTCTTCTCCTTCTCGATCATCTGCGCCAGGACCTTCTCGCCGACGCTCGAGCCATAGAACAGCACCTCCCAGGTGGCGACGTAGCACATCGATCCGATCATCGCGATCAGGATCCCCACCTGGAACGCCCTGACGAAGCCGATCGAGCCGCCAAGTACGTTGTCGCGATAGGTCTTGATCCCGACGAACACCATCAGGAAGGAGACGACCATCGTCGTGTAGCCGATGATCATGCCCTTGTCGCCGATATGGCCGATGAACGCCATGCTGATGGCCATCATCAGCGAGAGTATCGCGCCCGATATCAGGCCGAAGGTCCAGACGATCCGTTTCATGGCAGCGCTCCATGGAGTGTGAGGTCGCGGCAATGATAGACCGCCCGGCAAGGATCTGTCGTCATACTTTCGGGTGATTTTGCGCTCGGCGCTCAAATATCATCCTTTCGGAGGACGTGGCGAGGGCAAACATCTGCTCTTGCACCGCGCATCGATGGCATGCAATGTCAACTCCCCGACGAAGGGCATACTGGCCTATCTGCTCCCCCGAGGTCTCATGCGCCGCCATCTCAGAACGTCGTTCCTGCTCGCGATTTTTGCACTCGACATCGGTACCGCGTGCGCGACGCCCGACGCGCCCACGAGCACAACGAGGTTCTCACCGGGGGTCGCCACTCGATCCAGCGGCGTGCCTGATCTCAGCGCTCTGCCGGACCTCATCGTGGACGGCAAGGCGACGCAGAACAATTGGGTGACGCGTGTCGAGGACTTCCCGGCCGATTTCTGCAGCGTCCAGGAAGGCGGCATCAACGCAGGAACACACACGATCATCCGCTTCACCGTCACCACGCCGAACGTCGGCAAGGGTGACGTCTTTGTGGGCAGCCCGCTGGCGCACATGGATCCCAACGGTGACGGCAACTTCGCCGATCAGGACGGGCTATTCGAGTTCGCCACCTGTCACCAGCATTTCCATTTTCAGCATTACGCCACCTACAAGCTGATCGACGCGAGCGGCCACATATGGAAGGCGGCGAAGCGCGGCTTCTGCATGCTCGACACGGATCCGTACAACGTGAAAAACGGCGATGGCACATGGACGTATCGCAACTGCGGTACTTCGACGCGCGACGGCTTCCAAGGCGTGAGCGCCGGGTGGGCGGACACCTATGTGTTCAAGTTGGGCGGCCAGTTCTTCGTGCTCGATGGAGGCGACGGGCAGCCGGTAGTGCCACCGGGCACTTACACCATCGAGGTGGAAGTGAATCCCGCTTACGCGCCAGACAGCAAGGGCAATTGCCCGCGCGTGAAGGATGCGTTGACGGGACTGTGCCACCAGTTCGCGGAGGCCAGCTACGCGAACAACGTCGGGCGCGCAACGGTGATCATCACGGATCATCCCGGACGTGCTGGCTACGGCCCGCTCAAGAACAGCAAGTCCAACATCACCGCAGCGGACGAAGTGGAAAAGTAGAGCAGACTTGTGGCGTCAGAGGCCCGTCGGGAATTTCCTTGGCGGGCCTCTCTTTTTCGGCTCAGGGAATGAGTCCAAGCTCCTTCCCCACCTGTACGGCCTGCGTGCGACGTTTCGCGTCCAATTTGTCGAACAGACGGTTCGCGTGTGTCTTCACGGTATTCTCGCTCACGAAGATCCGCTCGGCGATCTCGCGGTTGCTCAAACCGGCGGCGATGAGGCCGAGGATCTCGAGCTCGCGTGGGGTGATGCCGAGTGATTCCAGCTTCGCGTCATTGCGGATGAAGGTCGTCCGCGCGGGCACTTCGACCTCCACTTCCCGGACGACGATCGTCTCGGTAGGGCGCGTGAGCTTGAGTCCGAGCCAGATCCCGAGTCCGGCGAACACGGCGGCGACGAGTCCTCCGTAGATCTCGATGGAGTGCTCGATGACGAGATAGCGATACTCGATCACCTTGAGGAGCGTGATGAGTACGCCGCCGAGGATTCCGTAGATGAGGATGTGCTTCTTCACGCGGGCAATTTACATCGTGTGGGCTGCGCCGTATGATTGCCGAACCCCTCCTTGCCGCAATTCCGTTGAACGACACGCCTCGCGACACGCATCAGGACGCGCACCGCGACGTGCGGTCTCAACTCCAGACGGCGCTCGGCGCCGCGTACGTCATCGAGCGCGAGCTCGGCGGCGGCGGTATGTCTCGGGTTTTCCTCGCTGAAGAGACTCGGCTGGGCCGCAAGGTCGTGGTGAAGCTCTTGTCGCCGGAGCTTGCCGCGGGAGTCTCGGCAGACCGGTTCGAGCGTGAGATCCGGCTCGCCGCGCGATTGCAGCATCCGCACATCGTGCCGCTGCTCGCCGCGGGCGACGTCAATGGGCTCCCCTACTATACGATGCCCTTCGTCGCGGGCGCTTCATTGCGCGATCGACTGCAAGCGGCGCCAATTCCCACAGCGGAGGCGCAGGGCATTCTGCGAGATGTCGCGAAAGCGCTCGCGTACGCGCACCGGCAGGGAATCGTCCATCGCGACATCAAGCCCGAGAACGTGCTGCTGAACGATGGGACCGCGATGGTCGCCGACTTCGGAGTTGCGCGTGCGATCAGCGCTGCCGCAACGCTCGCTGGAAACGGGACGATCACGCAGGCGGGCGTGCAGGTGGGGACACCCGCATACATGGCGCCCGAGCAAGCGGCGGGAGACCCTGACGTCGATTTCCGCGCGGACCTGTATGCGTTCGGCGTCATGGCGTACGAGCTGCTCGCGGGCCAGCATCCCTTTGCACAGCGACGCACTGCGCACGCGCTCGTGATCGCGCACATGACCGAGACACCGGTGGCGCTGACGACGCACTCGACTACGGTCGCGCCCTCGATGGCGAGCATCGTAATGCAGTGCCTCGGCAAGGATCCGCTGGAGCGTCCGGAAAGCGCGTCGGCGCTGGTGGCGGCGCTCGAGGCGGCGGCAATCACTCCTGTCGCGCTTCCCGTCGTCACGACTCCTGCACCGGCCAGCTCGGCGACGATTGCCGTGCTGCCCTTCGCGAACATGAGCGGTGATCCCGATAACGAATACTTCAGCGACGGCATCACCGACGACATCATCAGCGCACTGACGCAGGTCCCTGGACTGCGCGTCGCGGCGCGCGCGTCGGCATTCTCGTACAAAGGACGAAACGAGGATCTCGCGACGATCGGCCGCACGCTCGGCGTGACGACGGTGCTTCAAGGAAGTGTGCGTCGCGCGGGCAACAAGGTGCGCGTCACTGCGCAGCTCATGAACACGCACGACGGCTTTCAGCTCTGGAGCGAGCGATTCGATCGCTCGCTCGACGACATCTTCGCCATCCAGGACGAGATCGCGCGCAGCATCGTGGACCACCTCGAGTTGACGCTGGGGCTGCGCGAGTCCAAGTCGCTCGTTGCGCGTCCGACCGAAGATCTCGAGGCATACGAGCTGTACCTGCGCGGACGCGAGGCCGTGCACCAGCGCACACCTCCCTCGATGCGACGTGGATTGGAGTTCTTCGAGCAGGCCATCGCTCGCGATCCGAACTATGCGCGAGCACATCTTGGCAGGGCGGAAGCGTACATCGGCCTTGGCGTCTATCAGGCGATGCCCACGCTTGAGGCGGGTGCGAAGGCAGAGGAGGCCATCGCGCGCGTCGTATCGCTCAACCCCGACCTCGCGGCGATCCACGTGCTACGCGGCCAGCTCAAGCTCTATCTGCGATCCGACTGGCCCACGGCAGGCGTGCACCTGGAGGAATCGCTGCGGCGCGACCCGAACGACGCGCTCGCGAACGTCTACATGGGTCTCCTCAACGGCATGCTCGGTCGTCGTGAGGAGCGCTCGCGGTGGGCTGCCCGTGCCATCCAGCGCGATCCGCTGTCACCGTTCGTGCGCGGCATCGCCGGCATGTGTCACTTCGTTTCCGGCGACTACGAGGAAGCGCTCCGTCTGTACGACGAAGGATTGGCGATGGATCCCAACTTCGTTCTCTGCCTGTGGCAGTCGGGTCTCACGCTCGATCGTCTCGGTCGATACGAAGAGGAGCTCACCCGTTTTGAACGCGCCGTGGATTTGAGCCGCCGCGGCGTGATGATGGTCTCGTTCCTCTATCGCGCGTTCCACCGGCTTGGACGTACTGAGGACGCGCGCGCACTACTGGATGAGATCATCGCACGCTCGGCCAATGAGTACATCGCCGAGTCCTTCTGGCTCAGTCCCGCGATGCTCGGCACGGATCCGGACGCGAAGGAGGCGTCGCTGCGTCTCAATATAGAAGCTCGCACGGGGCCAACCACACTCGGCGTCTCGGTGGGCGCCGAGCTCGCTGATCTGCTCGACGATCCGCGATTGGGCCCGCTGGTGCGACAGCTCACGTTGTACGCCGAGCGGCCGACGTAGCCCTATTCCATCAGCGGGGCATACTCCGCCGTGGTGACTTTCGGCATTCGGTTCACCACGAAGATCCCTGCGAGCACCAGCCCACCGCCGACGATCTGCAGCGCCGACAGCCGCTCGTGCAGCAGCGGCACCGCGAGGATCGCCGTGATCGGCGCCTGTCCAAGCAGCGCGACGGACGTCACCGACACCGGAAGCTGCCCAAGCGCATAGGCGACCGAGAGGTGTCCCCCCACCTGCGTCACGAGCGCGAGCCCGATGAGCGCCCACCAGCTCTGCGGAGAGTAGCCGCTAAGTGGCGTACCGATGACGAGACAGATCACGAGCAGCGTGAGTGCCGCGGCGACGCCGGAGATCGCGCTGAAAGTCAGCGCGTCTATTTCTTGTCGACTGCGTCGTACATACAACAAGTATCCAGCGTAGAATGCCGCGCCGCCGACAGCGAATGCGTCGCCGAGCCCGAGCTGCGGATGACGGATGATGTCCATCCCGACGATCGCGATCATTCCTGCGAAACTCAACGCGAAGCCCGCCCAGAATCGACGCGTCGGCTTGTCACGATAGAGCAGCCACGCACCCAGCGCGACGAAGATCGGCGCATTGGTCCCGAGCAGCGTCGCGTTCGCGGCGGAGCCCATCATCACGGCGCTGTTGAACAGCGCGAGGTCGCAGGCGAAGCACACGCCGGCAATGACCGCAGCGGTCACGGCGCTGCGGCTCGGCCGAAACCCTGGCCGGCGAGCGGCGAAGGCCCAGGGCACGAAGACGATCTGCGCCAACGCCAGGCGCCAGAATGCGGACGTCCATCCCGGCACGCCAGACCAGCGCACGAACAGCGCGGACCACCCGATGGCGAATACACCAAGGGCGAGAACGGCGTATGCTCGCGCATGAGAAGGCGCGTGCGGACGCGCGGATGCCGGCGCGCTCATCGCGCCGGCGACACGAGATCGGACGCGTGAAAGTGGCTGATCAACCAACGTTGGCCCACTCTCCGGAACACGAATGTGCGGCGTCGGGTCGGCGCCGGCGCCGTGCCGCGCACCATGAAGTGCACCACGGCAAGCGATCCGGAGACTTCGACACGCATGTCCTCGGGCACCGCTGTCGTACGCGGGAGCGTCTTGGCACGCTCGGCGAACGCGCGGAAGATCTCCACCACCGCAGCCTTCCCTTCGACGCGATCGACCTGCGCCGACGGTACGAAGGCGGTGATGTCATCGGCGAAGCCAGCGGACATGCGCGCGACGTCGAGTGCGTTCAGCGCGTCGATGAACTCGACCATCGCGGCACGAACCGCGATGCTGTCAGCGGACTGCGCACCCGCCGCGGCGAGCGGGAGAAACAACAATGCAACGGCGATCGAGCAACGACGAACAGCGCGGAAGATCATGAAATGGGTTCGCAAAGGGTTCCGCGTGCACCGAGCACATGCTCGGTGAAGCGCGTCGCCGCAATGTAACCCAACTAGTTAAGCCAATACGCCAGCTTGATCAGGAACGTATTGTCCGGATGCAGCGCGAAGAGATCATTGAACTCCGACCGAACGCCGCGCTCGTTGAACCGTGGATCGAACCCGTCGCGGCCGTGCGTCCACACACCGAACAGTGTCGAACCCGGACGAAACTCCCAACGCACGACACTCGTCGAACGCAACTGCAGCACATCGAAGCCGAGTGAAGTACCTGCCGGCGGCGCATACGGTGTGAAACGGTTCGTGTAGCTCGTCGCACGCGGATCGGCGCTGAGCTCACGCACATCGCTGTACTGTCCGCGGCTGGCGAATGGCGCCGAGTAGAGCTGAAGACTCAGCGTCGGCGTAGCGGTGTAGCTGATGCGAACGCCGAGTGAGCGTTGGCGCTGCTCCAGCCGCGCGAACGAGTAGTGCGTCCTGCCAGCCGCGTCGGTGAAGTTGCCGAGCCACTGCGTGTTGTCGTGATTCACGAAGTAGTCGCCGGTGATGTCGAGCTGGAGTTGCGACATCGGAACGAGCTGAATCTCGGGAGTCACCTCGACATAGTGCGAGCGGCCGTTGTCACTGTTGCCGGCGCTGATGAACAGGTTCGGCACGATGTGACGACGGTCGTCGCCCTGCCAGCCGACGTTGTAGTTGAACTGCGGCGAGATGCGCACGGCGGGCCCGCCACGGGCGCAGTTGTCGCAGTAGCTGGAGCCGAGCTTGCTGATGGTGCCGCCGAAGTGCACCCACATGTTGTTCGTGAGATTGATGTGCCAGTTGGTGTTCGTCGCCTGCTCCAACTGCATCCCCCCAACCGTCCAGTACTCCCACGCGTTGAAGTTCATGGTCGCCTGCCGATACAGTGTCGTCGGCTTGCGGAAGGCGAACTGAATCCAGTTGTTGAACGTCTGCTGATTCGCGCGTCGCAGGAATCCGAGATCGTTTATTTCGTAACCCTCGGAGCGGCGATCGTACGCAGACTGGAAATGAATCATGTTGCCGCCGAACTTCCCGAAGGTGATCTGCTCTTCGTGCCCATTCATCGACGTACGGTTCGGGTCGACGACGAGCCCTCCGTCCGGACGCTGGTACAGATGCACGGAGTTGAGCTGCGTGCTGAGCAGCGACTGCGGCGATCCGTTCACCGTGCTGTGCGATGCGTTCGCCGTGAGCTCCCAACGGCTGCGGCTCCAGCGATGCGTGAGATTGCTTCCGACGACGTAAGCGTTCCGTCGCAGAAACTGGTCGGACCACTCGTCGAGCGAACGAATCACCCCCGTGCCGATGACGCCGATGCTCGTCTGGCCGTCGCGCATGTCCTGCTGCGCCCGGAGCACCGTGTAATTCGTCCTCGGCTCCGTCGTTCGGTTGAGCGTGCCTTCGACGCGACCCGTCACCGCATCGACTACCCCGACATTCAGTCCTCGACCCACGCGTCCCGTGAGCTTGGTCGCTGCGAGAATCGGTGAGACGTTGGGCGACGCGGCATCGGCGTAGCGGCCGAATAGCTGGGGCGAACGTCCGATGCGGCGCGAGTAGAACAGCCCTTCGCTGCTACACGTGACGATGCTGCAGTTGATGTCGAACCGATAGAGACCCGTGCCCTCGACGAAGAAGGGCCTGCGCTCCTGAAAGAACGTCTCGAACGCAGAGAGGTTCACAACGGAGGGATCGGCTTCGACCTGGCCGAAGTCGGGATTGACCGTCGCGTCGAGCGTGAGGTTTGGCGTGATGCCGTACTTGAGATCCGCACCTGCCGACATCTTCTGCGTGCGTGCCCACGGCGACGCTCCGACCGGAGAGCTCGTCTTCTCGATCGACGAATTCTTCGCCACGACGTATGGCACGAGCTCGAGCCGGTGGAATGGCGTGATGTCCCGCACGCCCTGCAGCAATCCAAGCTGCGACGAAATTCCGGCCTGCGACCCGCGATACAGCGGCCAGCTCGTGCGTTCCTTGTAGCGCTCGATGTCACGCCAGATGGCGAATCCGAAGGTGTGTTCCTTCAGGTTCGCGTAGCGCAGCTGCGAGAACGGAATGCGAAACTCCGCCGTCCAGCCGAGCGAGTCGATCGTCGTGGCGACATCCCAGATGCCGTCCCACGCGTCGTCCTCCTGGTTGTCGTTGTACATCGCGTAGTCACGCTTGACGCCGATTGGATTGACGGCGAACTCGAAGCCGGAGCGCTTGTCGTTGTACGAGTCGATCATGACCTTGAGCTGATCCGACGGTCCGCGGACGTCGCGTCGCGTGAGGGCGGTCATGATGCTGTCGGGATGCGGATCGTACGCGCGGATGAAGACGTAGATGTGGCGGTCGTCGTAGGCGACCTTGAACTCGGTCTTGAATCGCGGCGCCTTGCCTTCGGTCGGCGAGAATTCGAGAAAGTCGCTCGATGCCGGCGCGTTCTTCCAGACAACATCACCATCTCGGCCGTCGATCACTGGGGGCTGATCGGCCCGGACGGCGCGGGCGACGAGGGTGTCGGGACGCGGCTGTTGACTGCTGGCCGCGGCGGGGATCAAAAGCGAGAGAAGGAGACCGCGAACGGTGGGTGCGCGCATATGTCTCTGGATTGCGTTGGAATGGTGCCCGCCATTGGACAGCATGAACAAAGATTTGGTGGGGGATGAACGTATGCTGAAATATCAACCGTGCGGATTTTTCAGCATTGCACTCCAGAAGTCAAGGCTGAGATCGCAAATGGTCGTTCGGTGGCACACAGCGGCGAGCGGGTACGACCAGCTATCGTAGGTCCATGGCGAAGTTCTTCACCGACCGCTTTCCGCCCGGCTTCTTCGACCTCCCGCGAAGTGCCGGCGAAACGCTCCCACTCGACATCATCGCCGCCTGGACCGGCAGCGATCAGACGCTCGAGTCGGCGCGCGCCATCCTCACCCCGCACGTGCTGCGCGGCATCGTCGTCTCCTCCGACTCCGCGGGACTCACGCGACTCGGCCGCGAACGGCCCCTCATCGAGATTCTCGCGCTAGTCGCCGAGCCGAAGGAGATCATCCACGCAACGGGCCGGGCCGTCGGCGGTCGGGCAATCGGCGTTTGGGCAGCCGACAACACGCAGATGTTCTATCCCGGTGAGATTCCGGCCGAGCGAGTGGTTGCGATGCTGCGGACGGCGATGGAGCGTATCGCGAGCCGGTGCGAGCTCGGCATCGGCATGGCCGCGCACATCGGTGAATTTTACGAACTGTCAGGTGGGCTCTATGGACCAGAGGCCGACCGCGTCGAGGTGATCGCGGAAGAGCACACAGTGGGCGGCGAGCTGGTGATCACGGACGCTCTCACGCGCGCGATGCCTGCGTCGCACGGATTTCACCTCGAGCGGCGCGCCGATCTCGACGCCGTGGATCGGGTCACGAGTGGTCCCACGATCGACGACCTCGACGCGACCGACATCGCGTATCCCGCGCCCTACACGTCGGACTTTTCGGTTGGCCTCGCCGAGTATTCGCGAACGCGTCGCGATTCACGTGCGCCGCGTCAGGCGTATCAGGATCTCGCCGTGGTACTCGTTGAACGGGAGCCCGAGGAACCGGACGTCCCCGAAGTGGCTGTGCTGAACAATCTCGCGCTCACCGCGGCGATGAAGCGCATCGGTCGTTCACTGCTCGAACATCCGGACGACACCGAGGTCAAGAGCGCCGGCTTGGTTGGCATCTATACCTTCGCCGACTGCCGCGAGGCAATCGACTTCGCGCGGCGCTTTCGCGATGCGCTCGGCGCGCAGGGAGTGAAGTGTCGCATCGGCATCGACGCGGGCCCGGTGCTCGTGTTCGACCTTACGCCGGGCAATCGCGAGATCGCGGGCTCGGCGGTGAACGTTGCGTCTAAGCTCGCGCAGGATACGGGTGAGTTCGGGATGATCCAGGTGAGCGACGTCGTCCTCAAGCGCGCGAGTGCGAAGAAGGAGCGTCCGACGCGGACGATTCACGTCTCGGGGATCGACCTGAAAGCGTACGACTTATAAGCGCTGAATGGTCGGGCGGCCTTGGGTTTTTTGAGGAATCGAGTGGGTTCCCTCGGCGCATCCCTCTTTGCGGGCCCTTACCGCCGGGACCGACAACCGAAGGGAGCGGATTTCACGGATCCTCCGGATAACTACCGGATCAGACCTCGGGCCGATCCCTACGCGCCGAGCCGACAGTCTCTGGCACGAATGGAAGCGACTTGGTTTTTCGGTTCAGAGGCCGGCCTGCCCTGATCCTCAGTTCTTGTCTTTCTTCACACGGATCAACCCTTCCTGCGCCACCGACGCCACCAATTCGCCCGACTGCGAATGGATCGTCCCGCGCACGAATCCGCGTGCGCCATAGGTGACGGGACTGTCCGTCGAATACAGCAGCCACTCGTCGGCCCGAAAGGGCCGATGCATCCACAGCGAATGATCGAGCGACGCCAACTGCAGCCCGCGCGACCGATACGCGATTCCGTGTGGCTGTAGCGCCGTGATCAGCAACCCGTAATCCGACGCATACGCCAGCACCGCCTGATGAATCGACGGCTCGTCGGGCAGACGACTCACCGCCCTGAACCATGCTCGGCGCATTGGCGGGCGCTTCTCCGCGCGCATGGGATCGATGATGTCGACGGGTCGAACGTCGATCGGACGCTCCTGCGTCAGCACGTCGCGCAGCGCTTCCGGAATCTTGTCGGCCATCTCGCGAATCGTCACCAGCTCGGGCGTCAGCGTCTCCGGATCGGGCGCCTCCGGCATCTCCGACTGATGCGCCGGACCATCTTCGACGATGTGGAACGACGCCGAGAGATTGAAGATCGCCTGACCGTGCTGAATGGCAGTGACCCGGCGCGTGGTAAAGCTGTTCCCGTCACGCAGCCGGTCGACGAAATAGACGATCGGCGCCTTGAGATCGCCCGGCAAAATGAAATAGCCATGCGCCGAGTGCGCCTCGCGGTTCTCGGTGACGGTGCGCTTGGCGGCAACGAGCGCCTGCGCGAACACCTGACCGCCGTACACGCGCCCCGTGCCGAGGTCCCTGTTCTGGCCGCGATAGATATTGACCTCGAGTGGCTCGAGGTCGAGGAGGTCCACTAGATGATCGAGTGCGTCGGACATTTCGTAAGGTATCGAGGAAGCCAAGAGCAGTGACTACGCGTTCTTCACGGCGAAGAAGATCTGCTCGTTCGACTGGTCGGTGAGCGGTGAGGCGTCGAAGTCGCCGCGGACGTCTCGCACTGTGAGGCCCGCGCGCGCGAGCAGGTGCACGAGCTCAGCGCGCAGATACCACTTCATGTCGAACCGCTGGACATAGCGCTGTGGCTCCGCTTGGCCGGCCGCGGTGATGTAGTAGATCAGCTCCGTCTCGCTCAGCTGATCTACGTAGTTCACCCGCGGTATGCGCGCGGTGCGTCGAAGAGTCCGTCCATCGGGCAGCATGAAGACTGGCGTGTCCTCGGCTTCGGCGGAGCGATCGCGCACGAACATGGCGAAGTGCGGATTGAAGACGTCGAACACGAACTGCCCGCCCGGAGCAAGATGGCGCACAACCGACATCACGCAGCCGAGCTGCTCGTCGAGTGTCGTCAGCTGCTGAAGCACGCGAAACGGTGCGATGACGAGTGGGAACGTCTTACCCAAATCGAAGTTGCTGGCGTCGCCATGATGATACGTGACGCGCTCGCGCACCGCCGGCGACTCGGCTGCCAGCTTTGCTTCCAGACGCGCCAACATTTCCCTCGAGCCGTCGATGCCGGTAATCGGCACACCAGCGCGCGCAATCGAGAGAGAGATGCGTCCGGTGCCGCAGCCCAGCTCGAGCACCGGACCGCCTGAGTCCTTGGCAAGCTGAGTATAGAACGTGATATCGCCACGTGTGCCGTATGCCGGAACGCTGTCGTACAGCGCGCCGAAGTCGGGGATGGAGTCGTACGATACGGCGGAGCGCGGAGTCTTCATGTGGCGTCGGCCGACTCCTGATATGGCTCCATGTGCACCAGCACCGATTCCACGTGCGGTGAAGCGGCGCGGATGGCAGTCTTCACACAGCCGCTGATTATGTGCGCTTCCTCGAGCGACTGCGAGCCCTCCGCCTGTACATGCAGCGTCACGCGGTATGTCATGCCTGACTTGCGCACGTGGACCTTCTCGATGGCCCTCACACCGGGCACGTCGAGCGCCGCTCGGCGAATCGGCGCCACGACGTCGTCGCCCGGCATGCGATCCATGAGATCGTGCGTGGCGGCGCGAAGCATCGAGAGTCCATTGAATCCGATGACGAGCGACGCGACGAGCGCTGCCCAGTCGTCGGCAGACTCCCATCCCTTGGCGCCAAAAAAGCGACTCCCCACCAGCGCGAGCGAGATGCCGATGAACGCCGCCGCGGAGGTGATCGCGTCGCTCAGGTGATGCTGCGCATCCGCCTTGACCGCCGTGCTACCCGTTTCGTCGCCAACGGCGTGGACGCGCTTGGAGAGCACCCACTTCACGATCATCACACCGACGAGGACAGCCAGCGTCCAGGGCGCCGGGACGGAATGCGGCGTCCGGATCTCGCGGATCGCCTCGAAGGCGATGCCGATGGCCGCGCCGAGCAACATGAGCGAGACGGCTGAAGCGGCGAGCGCCTCGGCCTTGCCATGGCCATACGGATGGTCTGCGTCGGCCGGCTGTGCGGCGACGGCCAGGCCGCCCCACACGAGAAGCGACGCGAAGACGTCAGCGCCCGACTCGACGGCGTCGGCGACGAGCGCGTACGTGTTGCCGATGATCCCCGCCGCCAACTTGATGGCGGCGAGGCCGGCATTGATGAGCATGCCCGTCTGTGCGGCCCGGATGCCTCGCTGGGTATCGGTCATCCGGCAAATCTATCCGGTCTACACGAATCGGCGCTCCAACGCTTCGACTTCCTTCACCGCGCCAAGCCTCCGGAATATCGTGATGGCAGCGGTCGCATCGTCGCGCGCTCGCTCATCCTCGTGCATCCGCGCGAACGCATCGGCCCGGTCGCGACGCGTTTCCGCCTCGACGATGGCGTGACCTCGCGACGCCGCGATGCTCAGCGCCCGCTCGAACGACGCATGGGCATCGTTGAATCGCTCCATAGCGGTGCACGCCGTGCCCACAAGTCGATAGGCGTCCGCCTGGTTCAACGGATCGTTGAGGTCTTCCAGCTTATTGGCGGCGCGACGCGCCGTCTCCTCGGCGAGCTGCGGATCGCCGCGACGGAGCGCGACCTCGGCGCGCCCGATCCGGCCCATTGCGGCCACCCGCGGAGCGACGTCGCCCGCCGCATGGTCAATCGCGCGACGCTCGTTCTCGTCCGCCTCGGCCAGTGACCCAAGGTCGCGATAGGTGATGGCGAGGTTGTGATAGGTCTCGGCCAGACCGCGGCGCTGGCCAAGCCGCTGATAGGCGGGCAGCGCAATGCGATAGTGTAGCAACGCACTTTCGTGCCGCGCCTGGAGATTCGCGATGGCGCCGAGGTTGTTCGAGGTCCGCGCGAGCAGGAGGACGTCGTCGGCCTGCGTGGCGTGTTCGAGCGCTGCCGTGAACGCCGTATGTGCCGCGTCGAGATCGCCCAGCGCGAAGGCCGCTACGCCGAGCAGATTGAGTGCGCGACGATGCAATGCGTCCTCACGTCGGCCGACGAGCGACGGAAGGATGGTCTCGAGCCAGTGGCGCGCTTCGCGCTCCCGTCCCGTGCGCACGAGCGATTCACCGAGCATCACGCGAAGTTCGGCATCGGCAGCGACCGCACTTGCGTTCCCCTGAAGAAGAACGACGAGCTCCGCCCATGCGCCCGTGTCCGCGAGGTCGCGGGCGCGCTCGAGGGCCATTCGCTCGTCGGCGTACGTCATGCCGCGCGGGAATGCATGTGGTCAGTACGCGAGCGCATAGCCCGTGAAGCCCAGTAGGTCCGCATCGACGCGCTTCTGGTCCTTCACGACAGCGCTGGCGACCTTGAACCACGGAAGACCCGGAACCTCCTGGCGCCAGATGCTCAGCCGACGCTCCACGTCGTCGTCATCCGAGTTCACGCTCCCGTCGTGGTCGAGATCGTCGCCGACCTCGTTGAAGAACATCCGAAGCCGCGCCGGATCCTTCGACGAAAACGTGAGTCCCGACGGCTGGAACTGGAGGATGAGATGCGCCGGATCAGTAACCATGACGGTGATGCGCACCGAGTCGCCGTTTGCGATGATGCTGCCGTCGGGCCGACGATCGAGCGTCGCGCCGCCGAGTCGAAACTCGAGGAACTTCGTCGAGTCGCGCTGTCCCGCACGCGGACGATACCAGATGTCGGCGCCGGCGTTCTTTCCCTTGACCGCATAGAAGCTCACGATCGAGAGGGCGAGTGGCGGCGCATCCGTCGAGACGGTAAGGAGCCGCAACTGGCCTTCCACGCGCTCTTCCGGTGCAAGCGTGTCAGTCGCGCTCGAGCATGCGGTGAGGGCGAGCGCGATTCCTGCCGCGATCCTGCGGCGAATCCGGGATGAGGTCATGGCTGGTCCGTCGTCGGAGAATGTGGTGAGAACATCACGCGTCGTCCGTCAGGTCGGTGGCGCGTTCGTCGTCCGTGATGTCGTCGATGGAATCGTTGAGAAGGCGATGCAATCGCGGCCGCGATATTCCCAGTTGGCGCGCGGCTTCCGTCTTGTTGCCGCTCGTGCGCTCGAGCATCAGGCGCGCGGCAGCCCGGGACAGTTCGCCGATCGTCGCCGGAAATGGCAGGCCGGACGTCGCGCGGACGTTCGTCGTTCGCGCCGTGTCGGAGACGTCGGACTCGTTGATGGTCGTTCCCTGTGCGAGCAGCACGGCGCGCTCGATCGTATTGCGTAGCTCGCGGACGTTGCCTGGCCACGCACGATCGCAGAGCGCGTGCAACGCGTCGGATGACAGCTCCATCTGTGGAACGTCGTACTCCTTTCTGAAGCGCTCCAGGAAATGCCGCGCGATGAGCTTGATGTCGTCGCGACGAGAGCGCAGTGGCGGGAGCTCGATGGGGACAACGTTGAGCCGATAGTACAGATCTTCGCGGAACTCGCCTCGCTGCACCGCATCCGCGAGTCCCACATGCGTCGCAGCGATCAACCGCACGTCGAAGGGAATGGCGCGCGTTCCTCCCACCCGTCGGATGGCTCGCTCCTCGAGTGCGCGCAACAGCTTGCCCTGCAGGGTGAGCGCGAGATGTCCGATCTCGTCGAGAAAGAGCGT
>JAQBPV010000264.1 GCA_028287345.1 Gemmatimonadota bacterium | reverse complement strand
GCACATCCTCGGCGCGCACGGCGAATCCGTCCATGCTCGAGTTGTCGAACAGCGGCAGGAAGATCGGCGACACCACGTCCTTCGCGAGCACGCGACCCGCCGCCTGTTCGAGAGGAATCGTCTCCGCCGACAGCGGGCGAATACCGGCGAGCATGTGGGTGCTCGCCGCGTGTACGTCCAGCCTCGTGACGGTCACGCTACGGATCGAGCCGCATCGACGCGAGCCGAACGCCGAGTGCGTCGCTCACCATGTCCACTCGGCGCGTTGGGACGACGTAGTTGTTGCACAGCGCACTGAAGACCAGCATGCGCCCGTCGGCCGTAGTGACGTAGCCGGAGAGGGATCGCGCCTTGTCGAGCGTGCCCGTCTTCGCATGGACGTTGCCCATCGCCGCGGTGTTGCGCATGCGTGCCCGGATCGTGCCGTCCACCCCGGCGATGGGCAGCGCTTCGAAAAAAGTCCTGAAGTCCGGCGACTTCCGCATCGCGTCGAGTACGGTGACGATCGTGCGCGGTGATACGTAGTCGTGCCGCGACAGCCCACTGCCGTCGCGCACGGCAAATCCGTCGGCCTGCGCGCCCCACGCGATCAGCTGCCGGCTCACCACCCGCGACGCACTATCCGCGCGTCCGACGCCGGTCTTCTCGAGCGCCAACGTCTTGAAGAGGATCTCACCGATCTGGTTCTGCGATGGCTTCTCGAAGAAAGGCAACACCTCGCGCAGCGTCGGCGAGCGCAGCGTGAACAGTGAATCGACCACCGTCGTCGCCGGAACGGACGACGCGTCCGCGCGCTCGGCAGCTACGGTGATGCCGCGAGACGTCAGCGCCTCGCGCAGCGCGGCGAGGTACGCGGCGCGTAGATCGCGGAACGTGATCTCGACTATCGCCGAGTCTCCCGCCGTGACCGCGCCCGTCACGAGCACGCCCATGTGCGACGAATCCTGAGCGACCGTGATGGCGCGCGATGCCGTGGTGTCGGCAGCCGATGTGCCGTTCGCCAGCCGCTCGGTGGTCGTTGCCCGAACGATCAGTCGAGGATACGTCGCAGCTGGTCGCGTGATCGCACGAACCGGATCTCCCGCGCGGGCGCCCCCATACACGACGACCTCCGTGAACCCTTCGTTGAAGTAGAGCGCGTCCACGCCGGCAGAGTAGGGTTCGTCGAGGTCGTCGTACGACCAGCCGTAGCCAAGCGACCCGTCGGTGAACAGCGATTGCGTCACCAGTTGGCCGCTCACGCGCGTCACACCATGTGCACGCAGCGAGTCAGCGATGGCGCGAAGTGGCGCGAGCGCCTCACCCTTCTGCATATGCGCGCTCATGGAAGGATCGCCGTTGCCGCGCACGATGAGATCACCGGCAAGCTCTCCATCGCGTCGCGCGCCGCGCGCAAACACCGTTGTGCTCCACCGATATTCCGGACCAAGCTGCGTGAGCGCCGTGGAGCCGGTGAGCAACTTCTGGTTGCTCGCCGGCATGAACAGCTTGTCGGCGTTGCGAGAGTAGAGCGTCTCGCCACGTCCCGGATCGACGACGAGCACGCCCCAGTGGGTGCTGCGGAACTCCGGCACGTCGATGAGCGAATCGATGAACTGTCGGAGCGCGACCCGCGACGAAGAGGTCGATGGCGCAGGCGCGGTCGTTGGCGTCGATGTGGAAGACGCGGCGCAGCCGGCCACGCCAACCATGAGAACACAGCAGCGCGCGAAGCGCAGGGAATTGGCGGAGAGCATGGCGAAAGATGCCTCGCGCGCAACTCAGCGTCGAGGCATCTCTCCGCCGATCGCGTCCAACTGTTCCGGCGTGTCGACGCTCAGGAAGAGCTTCGCTGGATCGCCATGGTCCACGAGCACGCGCTGCGGAATCGACATCGCCGACGGCAGGACTTCCCACAGCGCACCTGCACGGCGCTCACCTTCGGCGAGCAATGCCGAGCAGGCGCCGAGTGCGTCGTGCGAGTAGAAGGCGCACAGCGCTTCGGCAATCGGCGGATCACCGTGTACAGGTACGACTGCCGCTGCGCCGATCTCACCCAACGCACGCATGCCGCGCAGCAGGGGCGTCGTGACGAATGGCATGTCCCACGCGACGACGATCACCGATGCGCCCTTGGCCGCGCGCAGTGCGGTCTCGATACCCGCCAACGGGCCGAGGCCCGCTATCTCGTCTTCGACGACACGCAACTTCGGAAACCAGTCGTCGGCTGCAGGGTCGTTGCTCACGACGATCTGCCGATCCGTCGCACCGCGCAGCGCAGCAAGGATCCGGTCAGCGATACGCATTTCCTCCACGACGGCCAACCCCTTCGGCAGCCCGCCGAACCGACTTGATGCGCCGCCCGCGAGCAGCACGCCGACGCAGGATGCGATGGCCGTTCGAGTGCTCAGATGCGCAGTCCTCGCTGCTCTGCCGCCAGGTCCAGCTCCGCAGTGATCGCACGCTCCACGACCAGCGAGTCCAGCCCGCGCCGCGGACGCTCCTTGAGAAATCGGCCGCACGCGCTGCACATCACGAGCACGTAGCCGAGCTGCGGGTTGGCGATCCGAGCGACTCCGGGCGACTCCGCGATGTCACAGCCGAGACAGCCCGCGCGCGGCGAACGCCACTGCGCATCGCAGCGCGCGCAGATGAGCGTACGTTCTGCACCACGCTCGATGAGCGCGATGTCCGGTGATCCGCCGCAGCATGGGCACACGACGCGCGTCCACGTCTTCCAGACCGACGGCGCTCCAACCCGAGTGGTGGCGGCGCGGAGCAGCGCGTTGCCGATGACGATGGCTGCCTGACGCGCGATGCGCCGCCGGCAGTCGCGCGGCGTGCGGTCACCGGTGAACCAGCCCGCCACCAGGTCATCCACATCGAGCTCGCTGTCGAGTATCGCTCGACGGTCACTGTTCGAGACGAACCCTGCGACCTCGAAGGCATCGAGTACGCGAATGAACCGGGGAACCAGGTCCCCGCACGAGGCGAGCATCTTGAGGGCGTCGTATGCCACCTGACCCTGCGCGATGCGCTTGCGCGCAACCTCGGGATCGACGGCGGGCGTGCAGTCGCCGAGCACCGCGGCATGAACGCGCAGCACCGGCGCGAATTGCTCGGCCGTCGCGCTGCGCACGGTGGCCTGACGTGGAGGGGAGAGGGTCGACACGGGAGCTCGAATCCGACAGGGCCAGCGGCAGGCCCACTGCCCGCGCGCGCTTCGTCTTCAACCACGACCGAAGGCGATGAAAGTCACGCGCGTCACGAACGGTCGGGCTCGTATGTCGCACTCAACGTCGGATCCTCGGCGACGACTACCCGCGTCACCAGAATCGCATTTCCCAACCTCGCCTGCACGCGCTCCCCGATGAACCGCGCGAGGTTCTCGCCGGTGGGCATCAGGCCGCCCTCGCCGAACTCGGGGACGTCGAGGTTGATGTTGCTATGATCGAATCGTTCGCGGACCTCGGTCTGCAGCGCGGCGTCCAGCGCAGGCAGGTCCACCAGGAAGCCCGTCACCGGATCGATGTCACCGGTGACAGTGACGTCGCAGACGTAGCTGTGGCCGTGAAAGTTCGGCCGTGCACACGGGCCGAACGTCGCCTCGTTGCGCTCGTCGCTCCAGGAGGAGATGCGATAACGGTGAGCGGCGGCGAACGTGACCCGGCGGGTGAGGTACGAAGGCATCACTCAGGAAGACAGGAGGACAGGGCGACAGGATGACAGCAACATAGAGCACTCCTATCCTCCTGTCGTGCTGTCATCCTGCTGTCGATGCGCTAGTGCCGTCCCCCCATGTCCTCCGGCCGAGCATCCGAACCAAGCATTCCTTCCTGCGTCGGCGCATCGGGAGGATTCCACGTCATGCCGTCTTCCATGACGCGCGTGTAGTCCGTGGTCCCCGCAACATCGTCCTGGAATTCATCCGCGAGATGCTCCGCCTCGGAGCTGAACGGAACCGCGACGTCCCCGAGAAGTGTACCGCTCCGCTCTTCCTCGTCGACGAGATGTTCGTCGATCGCCGCCGGGCTCTCAGCGCGCCGCACGGGATCGATCACGAGATCGTTCACGAACTCCGTGATTCCCAGAACGTCGGTGAGGACGTGCTCCGCGATGCGCCGCTCGCCATCGGTGCCCACGCGGCCCGAGAGTGTCACGGTGCCGTCGGCGACGAGCACCGTGACGTCATCGATGTCCAGTCCAGAGTGCTCGGCAAGCTGCTCGCGCACCAGGTCGCGGAGCTCGCGGTCGTCGAGCCCCTCGATGTTGTGCATGTCTTCGTAGTCGTGCGCCATTGGATCGCCGCCTTCGATAGGGTGTTTGGCGGCCCGTCGGCTCAGCGCGCGAAGAGGTAGGACACGCCCACCGTCAGCGCGGCGTGATGCGTGTAGAACGATCGCGAGGTGGTAGTCGGCAGTACCGCCGTGTTGTCCGAAGCGAGCCGGTAGTAGGTATCAGGGTAGGTCTGCTTGAAGACGCGCTCCGTGATGTCGGCGCGCAGCTGAAAACGACCGCCCGGCACATACTTCACCCCGCCACCGAACGTGAATGCAAAGGGGGTGCCGAACCCGTACCCGGATGAGTCGTCCTTCGCGGCGCTTCTGACGAGGCCAAGCCCCGCGCGAATCTGCGGAACGAGCTTGTGCCAGCTGCGTGTGCCGGTGAGGTTGAGCGCCGCTGCGATGTCGGCTTCCACGAGCGCGTTGCTCTGCGTGCCCTTGTTTCGCGTTGCAACTGGCTTGCTGGGATCGACGACGTTCCGCTCCCCCAAGCCGCTGATGATGTCCGCACTGATCGCGAGCGGCCCGGTGAGCGTGGCCTCATAGCGAACCCCGAACATCGGACGGCTCTTTGGCAGGATGTCCGCCGGGTCGTGGCGCGTGCGCAGATAGCCGCCGAGGAGCGTGAGCTCCTGGCTGTATTCGAGATCTGCGTACGGGCTCTTCGCGGGATCGTGACCCACCTGGGCCTGCACGGACGTCGCGGCCAGCAGCGCCACGGCGCCGAACAACAATGCCTTCACTCGTTCTCTCATCGTCTCTTCAAGGGAGGTACGTCAGGTGAGGCGCAGGTCGCGCCCCGTCATCTCTGAAGGCTGCTCGAGTCCGAGCAGCCGCAAAATCGTTGGAGCCACGTCGCAGAGTGCTCCGCCATTGCGCAGGCCGTGCCTGCCGTCGCTGTCGACGATCACGAAGGGTACAGGGTTTGTCGTGTGCGCGGTGTGCGGACCACCGGTTGCCGGATCGATCATCATCTCACAGTTGCCATGGTCCGCCGTCACGAGGAGGCGTGCGCCGACCTCCTCCGCCGCCGCAACCACACGCGCCAGACACTGGTCCACCGTCTCCACCGCCTGGAGGATGGCGGGGATGGAGCCGGTGTGTCCGACCATGTCCGCGTTCGCGTAGTTGCAGAGAACGAAATCATGCTCCCGAGCCCGCAGAGCCGAAGTGAGCACGTCGGTGATGCCGAATGCGCTCATCTCGGGAGCCAGATCGTACGTCGCCACCTTCTGGCTTGGCACCAGCCGCCGCTCCTCGCCGGGATACGGAGTCTCGAGGCCGCCGTTGAAGAAGTAAGTCACATGCGCGTACTTCTCGGTTTCCGCCGTGCGCAAATTCGTCAGGCCAGCCGCCGAGAGCACCTCGCCGAGGATGCGCGCCATCGACTGCGGCGGAAAGGCGATCGGGGCGTTGAAGGTCTGGTCGTACTGCGTCATCGTGACCACGAGGAGCTTCGGGCGACGCGAGACGTCGAATCCCTTGAAGTCGGGATCGGTAAGCGCGCGCACGATTTGCCGCATGCGATCGGAGCGGTAGTTGAAGCAGATCACCGCATCTCCATCCCGCATTGGCGCGAGAGACGCGGCCTTCTCATCCACGATGGTCGTGGGCTCGATGAACTCGTCCGTGACGTTGCGGTTGTAGGCATCCGTGACCAGGGTCAGCGGGTCCGCGGCGTTGGGACCCGTACCCTCGACGACGGCGCGATACCACTTCTCGATGCGGTCCCACCGGTTGTCGCGATCCATGCCGAAGTAGCGGCCGCCGACGCTCGCAAGCACGGCACGTCCCTTCGCGTGGGAGAGCAGTTCGACGAGATATCCCAGCGCCGAGCGGGGCATCGTGTCGCGTCCGTCGAGCAGCGCGTGGATGGCGACACGGGGCACCTTCTCGCGCGCCGCGAGGTCGAGCAGTGCGAGCAGGTGCGTGTCGATGGCGTGCACGCCGCCTGAGCCGATGAGGCCAACGAGATGCAGCGTGCCGTTGTTCTTCTTCACCTGGTCGCACGCTGCGATGAACGCGGGGTTGCGGAAGAAGGCACCGTCTCTGATCGCGTGCGAAATACGCACGAGGTCCTGCATCACCACTCGGCCGGCGCCGAGGTTGAGATGTCCCACCTCGCTGTTGCCCATCTGCCCCGCGGGGAGACCGACTGCTTCGCCCGACGCCTCGAGCAGCGTGTGCGGCGCCTTCGCCCACAGCTTGTCCCACGTGGGGACGTTCGCCATCGCGATCGCGTTGCCTTCCGATTCGGCACGGTATCCCCAGCCGTCGAGCACGAGGAGGACGACGGGCGCGGGTCGAGACGCTGAGGCCATGCTGGGCTGATGTGGGTGAGGGAAGAATGTTGGCGGGAGCGTGGAAATGTATTGGGCGGGCGAAGCGGCGACCACGGCATGGTTGGGCCCGGCACTGCCCTTGCTTCGAAGTCATCTACCTCCTCCGACACCGATGACCAACCCGCCAGACATCCATCCCGACGATTGGGACCCAGGTCGCCGCAAGGATCCCTCGCGCGAACGCACCGATCGTCGTCGCAAGGGATGGCGCGAGTTCCGGCACAGCTACCCAGGTATCGTCGCCACGATGAGCATCGCGGTGGTGCTCTTCCTCGCGGCGGACGCGTGGCTGCTTCGGAAGTACTTCCGCTATCAGCGGCAGACGGCGGAGCTTCGCGGTTCGATGACGACGCTCGAGCGCAAGCGCACGGACGCGATTCTCGCGCAGAACGAGAATCGGGTGAAAATCATGGTCGAGCTGTTCAAGCGACAGGCGAAAGTGGATGCCGCACTGCATCTCTCGGTGTCGATCGACAGCAGCGTCATGTACCTCGAGCGCGACGGCGCACTACTCCGCGAGATGCCGATCACGATCGGTCCGGAGAAGCGCGTGGGCACTGGCGCAGACACGATGCACATCGCCGCTCCGCGCGGAAAGCGCACGGTCGAGCGGTTGCTCGACGAAAGCTCGGTTTCCGAGATTCCATCGTGGGTCTACGGCGATCGCGGCATCCCCGCCGGCGAGACTCGTCTCAAGGGTGCCTACGGACCCGCCGCCATACTGCTCGACGGAGGTACGCTCATCTACTCGCTCCCGAGCGTTGGACCACTGAACGATTCCTCATATGTGCTCCCGGGCGCCATTCGCGTGCGTGCTGCCGACCTCAAGGCGATCGCACCGAATCTCAAGCCCGGTGTAGCAGTGTACTTCTACTAGCGGTTCCCGGAGGAGTGATGCCGAAATTCTTTCGCAGCGGCGGGTGGATTGCGTGGGGCCTCATCGGCGCCGTGCTGCTGCTGATGGTCGCGAGCAGCGCGCTCTTCGCGCGCACCGCGCTCAAGCGTCATGAGCGCGACGTGAGCCGCATGGTGTTCAACGACAATCTTCAACTGCTCGAGGACGTGAAAAGGAGCAGCGGCGCGCTGGAAGACAGCGCGTCGAAGGCGAGCGAGACCGGCGACCCCGCCTCGAGCAACAAGCCGTATATCGTCGTCAGCATCGAGGACCACCGGCTCTGGTACAAGCAGGGCGACAAAGTGCTGTTCACGACACAGGTGGCGACCGGCAGTGGCAAGGTGCTCGACGGCGCAGCGGGAGGATCGCAGTGGAAGTTCGAGACGCCCCGCGGCCGACTCACCGTGCAGGCGAAGGAAGAAGATCCAGCGTGGGTTCCGCCTGACTGGCATTTCGTGGAGCAGGCGCGGAAGCGCGGATTGGGGATCGTGCGACTGGAGCGCGGACAAAGCGTCGCTGCGAACGATGGCAGTCAGATCACGGTGCGCGGCACCGAAGTGGTGAAGCGATACGCCGATGGGCGGGAAGAGCCGGTGGGAGCGGGGGTGGAAGGCCGCGAGATCGTCGCCGGCGGGAATATCATCATTCCGCCGTACGGGTCTACCCAGCGGAAGTACAAGGGCGTTCTGGGGACTCACCGCCTCGTGCTCGGCGACGGCTATGCTCTGCACGGCACGGACAAGCCGGAGAGCATTGGGCGGTCGGTGAGCCATGGCTGCGTTCGGCTGCGGAATGCGGACATTGCCACGCTGTACGGGATGGTCGAGGTCGGGACGCCGGTGTTTATCTATTAGGTGACCAGCGCAGCCGCCTGCGTATGCGAGGCGCTCCCCACGACGCGCCGTACGCCGCTCGACACGCCGCCCGACGAGAACGAACCAAGGTAGCTAGCATGACTGATCGATCAGTCAGCCAAAGAATCCGTGTTGCCGCGCTGGGTTCCACTCGTCTACTGATTGAGTATCTTGCTCCAGTAAGAAACGCCCCTCCGCCTCGTCGGAGGATCCTCCTTGTCGCGAGCGCCCGGTCACCCGGCACTTTGCTCGCGCGGCGGTGTTTCACCGTCTTCGCCTAGTTCGGTTGCCAAGGGGTCGTTCATACATGTGTGAAAGCAATTCGCGGCGCCGAGCGCTCGGCGCCGCTCTGAAGCTCTGCACCCTGGTCCGGCTGTGAGCGACAACCGCTCCCTCGAGCCTCGTGGTGTCGTCGGTGTCATCGGCGCAGGATTGCTCTTCTGCCTCGCCACGCTCGGCGCCATTCAGTTCCTTCGCCCCTCGGTCGCAATGCCGACCGCGCCCTTCTCTCGCCTTGCCGAAGCGGTGTCCGCCGCGCCGACCCTCGCGGCGACGCCAGCGTCTGATGCCTTTGGACGCAGCGGCAACGTAAAGGTGCGCTTCGCGCTTCCCCGACAGGCCGTCGACTTCCCGATCGACCTCACTGGTGCCGTCGATTCACTCGGCTACCAGTGGGTCGCATACGGCGACAGCGTCTCCGCGGAACCGATCGCTGCGCTCACCACCGCACCGCTGCCGGCACCGGCAAAGCCGGGGTTCTATCGCCTGGCGCTCGTGCGTGGAGCCGAGCGTGAGATTCTCCCCGAGCCGACGCTCGCCGTCATCGTGCCCTTCGATCAGAAGGTGGCCGGCTCCCTGAACGGCTATCGCATCGGGACCTACATCGCCGAGCGCTTCGGCCGCGGCAATCATGAGCGTCCAGACGGCTTCGTCGAAGTGCGCCCCGAGATGCTCGACCTTCAGGTGACGAAGCATCTCAAGCTCGCCGACTTCGTGACGCACGATGATCAGGGCGACAAGTGGCCCAAGTACGTCGCGCTGAATCCGCGCCTGCTCGACAAGCTGGAGCTCGTCTTCTCCGATCTGGGCGGCGGTGTTCGTCCCGACTTCGCGGTCGACGTGCACTCCGGCTTCCGGTCTCCGTCGCACAACGCGCGTGTTCCGCGCGCCGCGAGCGACAGCCGTCACCAGTACGGCGACGCGGCTGATATCGCGGTCGACGCGGACGGCGACGGGCGCATCACCATGACGGACGAATTGCTGGTCATGCTTGCGGTGGAGCGGGTCGAAGACAAGCATCCCGACCTCGTGGGCGGCCTTGGGATGTACGTGAGCCGTCGGTACGCGAGCCCATATCTGCACATCGACGCGCGCGGCAAGCGGTCGCGCTGGAAGGGGTGAGGCTGGGGCGCGTGGGCGCTGCACGACCTCGCTTACGGGGCGCACGAGCCGACGCGGTAGCGTCGGCTCTTTGCTTATGGGGCGCTCGCTTCGCTCACTTACGGCAAGAGCCAGCGTCATCGCTGCATTCGTTGTTGCAGTTGCAGTCGCCATAAGCGAGCGGAGCGAAGCGCCCCATAAGGCAGCGCGCAGCGCAGCCGCCCCTCTCTACCAGCCGTAACTTGTTGTAGACTCCGACCGTGCCAACTGGAGCGCAACCAATGAACGCATATCTACGCGACAAGCTGCTGCAGAAGCTCGAGACTCTTTCCGACGAGCGCGGCTATCACGTGCTCGACTACGTCGAGTTTCTCGAGTCCAAATACGCTGAGCGTCAGACGCCCGGTACGGCGGCGGCGGGAAATCCACTGTCCCGGTTCGCGGACGCGGTCGAGGAAAAGCTGCGGGCGGGGAAGGTGAGCGCGTCGGCCATTGCCGAGACGATGAGTCTCATGAACAAGGCGGTCGGCGTGTTGAATGGGGCCGCGGCCGCCGGAAAGTCGGTGGCGAACGACCTGATGTCGGCGGGCAGCCGCGTGGTTGACGCCGCGACGTCGGCGGCGAACTCGGTGATCACACCGACTGGCGAGACTCCCGCAGGAACGAGCGGCACGACTGGTGCGACTGGAGCATCGGCACCCGGCTCAGCCGGCAGCGCCGCGCCATCGTCCGGCAGCGGGTCGGGCGAGGGCTTCAACCCCACGTAAGGGAGCAGACGCGTGAGTCCCACCACACGAGGCGAAGCCCGCAAGAAGCCGAGCGGCGCGAGCGCAACGGCAACGCGCGGGCGCGCGAAGGCTGCACCTGCCGGCCCGGTTGGTCCCGGTCCTCGCACAGGCGCGAAGCGGACCGTCGTCTACTACATGAAACAGCTGCCCGCGTACGTCCGGCTGCTGGGCGGACTGATCTCGGACAAGCGCGTATCCACCACGGACAAGTTGCTGGTCGCGGGCGCAATCGCGTACATCGTCATGCCGCTCGACATCATCCCCGACTTCATCCCCTTCCTCGGCGAAGTGGACGACGTCTTCATTCTCGTCCTGGCACTGCAGCGGCTCGTGTCGAATGCGGGGCGCAATGTGCTCGCGGCACATTGGACTGGCGCCATGGAGGATCTGGCCGACCTGAACCTGCGCGAAGCGCTGGCGGCGGCTGCGTTCTTCCTGCCGAAGCGCATCAGGAAGCGGCTGCGCGTGATCGGACGCTAGCGCGGCGCAGCCCGCTGGCGCGTGGTGGTCGCCACGATTACTCTTATCCATGGCGACCACAATCCGCTCTGATCCAAAGTCCCGACCCGCTCCTCAGCCGCATGCTGAGAGCGGGTCTTCGCGTTCCGGCCCCGTCAACGGAGCCGCGAGGGTTCGAGATGACGTCGCTCTCACCTTCGACGACGTACTCCTTTCTCCACGCCACTCCATCACACATCCGAAGGATGTGTTGACGAAGTCGTGGTTCACCCGCAAGATCGAACTGATGGTTCCACTCGTCTCCGCGGCGATGGACACGGTGACCGAAGCCGAGATGGCCATCGCGATGGCGCGCGCGGGTGGCATCGGCGTGCTGCACAAGAACATGTCGATCGACCGGCAGGCGATGCAGGTGGACATCGTCAAGCGCAGCGAGAGCGGGATGATCATCAATCCCTACACGCTGCCCGAGACCGCATCGCTTCGCGAGGCGGCGAACCTGATGGCGCGGTTCAAGGTCTCGGGCGTCCCAATCGTCGACATCGACGGGCGGCTCGTCGGCATCATCACGAATCGCGACCTGCAGTTCGAGCGCAGCCTCGATCGTCCGGTGGCCGAGGCGATGACGAAGAACGGCCTCGTCACCGCACCGATGGGAACTACGCTGGATGAGGCGGAGCGCATCCTCGCCAAGCATCGCGTCGAGAAGCTGCCTGTCGTGGATGACGACCGTCGCCTGAAGGGGCTGATCACGGTGAAGGACATCCACAAGCGGCGGCAGTATCCCGGCGCGAACAAGGATCAGCATGGACGCCTGCGCGTTGCCGCGGCGATTGGAGCGGCGGGTGACTATCTGACGCGTGCCAAGGCGCTGATCGACGCGGGCGTCGACGCGCTGATCATCGACACCGCGCATGGTCACGCGGACGGTGTGCTCGTCGCGACGTCAGCGGTACGCGAGGCGTTTCCGGATACGCAGCTCGTCGTCGGCAACGTTGCTACGCGCGAAGGCGCGCGCGCACTCGTGGAGCGGGGCGTGGATGCGGTGAAGGTCGGTGTTGGGCCGGGCTCGATCTGCACGACGCGCGTGGTCACGGGCGTCGGCGTTCCGCAGCTCACCGCGGTGTTCGATGCAGTGGAAGGCGCAGGCGACGTGCCCGTCATCGCCGACGGCGGCATCAAGTACTCGGGCGATGCCGTGAAGGCGCTCGCCGCCGGTGCGAGCAGCGTGATGATGGGATCGATGCTCGCAGGAACGGAAGAGAGTCCGGGCGAGGCATTCCTGCTCGAGGGTCGCCGCTTCAAGATGGTCCGCGGCATGGGCTCCCTCTCGGCGATGCAGGACGGCAGTGCAGACCGCTACTTCCAGGAAGGCGAGTTGTCGCCGAAGAAGCTCGTGCCCGAGGGCATCGAGGGTAGGGTGCCGTACAAGGGTCCAGTAGGTGACGTGCTCTTTCAGATGGTGGGCGGCCTTCGCAGCGGAATGGGCTACGTGGGATGCGGCACGATCGAGGAGCTTCGCTCGAACACGCAGTTCGTGCGCATCACGGCGGCGGGTCTGCGGGAATCGCATCCGCACGATGTGACGATCACGCGCGAGGCTCCGAACTACAGCCTGTGAGTTGCTTGACAACATTGCCGCGCGCGGCGATGTTTTGCGGTCCGCCATCTGTATACAATTCCTCCCGCTCCAACGACGTCGTCCGCCACGCCGCGGACGTTGTCGTACCTGCTCTCCGGAGACTTCCCGATGGGTTTGTGGTCGAGAAAGAGTGTCGCCGTGCTTCAGCGCGAGGCCGCGGCCGAAGGTGAACACGGCCTGAATCGCACGTTGAGCGCGACCAACCTGATGCTGCTCGGCATCGGTGCGATCATCGGTGCCGGTATCTTCGTGCTCACGGGCAATGCGGCCGCCCAGTACGCGGGCCCTGGTGTGGTGCTCTCGATGGTCGCCGCGGGTCTCGCGTGCGGCTTCGCCGGACTCTGCTACGCCGAGTTCGCGAGCATGATACCCATCGCGGGCTCGGCGTATACCTATGGCTATGCGACGCTCGGAGAGTTGGTCGCATGGATCATCGGATGGGACCTGATGCTCGAGTATCTGTTCGGCGCCGCGACGGTCGCGGTGGGCTGGAGCGGAAACTTCGTGAAGTTCCTGGCTGAATTCAACATCGTCATCCCCACGCAGTGGACCGACGCGCCAATCTCCGTGGACGCGCTGAACAACTTCTCCAGGACGGGCGCAACGCTGAACATTCCCGCGATGGTGCTCGTCGCGCTGATGACGGTGATCCTCGTCATAGGCATCAAGGAATCGGCGCGCTTCAACAACGTCATCGTGTTCGTGAAGATCGCGATCATCTTCCTGGTGATCGGCTTCGGGTTCATGTATGTGAACACGGCGAACTGGCATCCGTTCATTCCGCCCAACACGGGACACTTCGGTGAGTTCGGATGGAGCGGCGTATTGCGTGGCGCCGGTGTCATCTTCTTTGCCTACATCGGCTTCGACGCCGTGAGCACGGCGGCGCAGGAAGCGCGCAATCCACAGCGCGACATGCCCATCGGTATTCTCGGCTCGTTGGGCGTTTGCACGGTGCTCTACATCCTCATGGCGCTCGTCATGACGGGCATGGTGCACTACACCAAGCTGAACGATCCCGCGCCGATCCTCGTCGCGATCCAGGCGGCAGGCTCCTCGCTGTCCTGGCTGCGCTACGCCGTCGAGATCGGTTCACTTGCCGGACTCGCGTCGGTCGTGCTCGTGATGCTCATGGGCCAGCCGCGCGTGTTCTTCTCCATGGCGAACGACGGACTCCTGCCGCCGATCTTCGGCAAGGTGCATCCGAAGTTCAAGACGCCGTACATCACGACGATCCTCACGGGCACCATCGCCGCGATCGTTGCCGGCCTGTTCCCGATCGGTCTGCTCGGCCAGCTCGTCAGCATCGGCACACTGCTCGCCTTCGTGATCGTTTGCGCCGGCGTGTGGATCCTGCGCGTGCGCTCGCCGGAGATTCCGCGTGCATTCAAGACGCCGCTCGTTCCGCTCGTGCCGATTCTCGGCATCCTGAGCTGTCTTGGACTGATGGCCGGCCTGCCGAAGGACACATGGCTCCGGCTCGTGATCTGGCTGGTGCTCGGCTTCGTCATCTACTTCGCTTACAGCAAGAGCCACTCGCACATCGGACGCGGCGCAACCGACCATCACGTGGGTTGATCGCTGGCTCTCGACTACATTTGGAAGCGGCGCCCCTCGGGGCGCCGCTTCCTCGTTTAGAGCCAAATGACGATTGACCTGCTGACCGTTCCCGCCGCGCGCCGCGCGGCCATCCTGGAGTTTGCGCCGGAGCTCGTGGCCGGGCGTAAGGTGGCACTCAGCACGCACCTCAATGCCGATGGCGACGGGTGCGGATCGGAGAGCGCGCTAGCGCGCCTGCTGGTTGCCCACGGGCTCGCGACGCGCATCGTGAACCCGACGCCATGGCCGGAGATGTTCGACTTCCTGCTGGGCGGCGAGTTCGAGAACTTGACGTCGCGCGGATCGAAGGCGTTGAAGGATATCGACCTGCTCATCGTGCTCGACATCAGCGACGTGAAGCGGCTGGGTCATCTCACGAACTCAGTGCGTGCGCTCACGGTGCCGAAGCTCGTGATCGATCATCACGTTGCGTCGGACGATCCGGCGGGCCCGCGCGGCTTGAGCGACACGACGGCATGTGCGACGGCGGAGTTGGTATTCGACATCGCGCAGGTGCTGGACTGGGACATCACGCCGGACGTCGCGCGTTCGCTGTATACGGGGATGCTCACGGACACCGGTGGCTTTCGGTTCAGCAACACGTCGCCGCGCTGCCTTGCCGTCGCCGCGCAGTTGCTTGCACTCGGCGTCGACCCGGAGGAGATGTACACGCGCATCTATGCGTCGGCACCGGCAGGGCGTGTGCGACTGATGGCTGACGTGTTGGCGACGCTGCAGGTGGATGAGGCGCACGGTCTCACGTGGCTCACAATGCAGGCCGACGCGCTCGAGAAGTACGCGGTGAAGGCGGAGGATCTCGACGGGATCGTCGAGCATGCGCGGTCCATCGCGGGGACGCGGATGGCGCTGTTCTTCCGCGACCTTGGGCATGGAAAGGTGAAGGTGTCGTTCCGGTCGATTGGCGGGACGGACGTCAATGCGTTCGCGCGCGAGTTTGGTGGTGGGGGGCACGCGAAGGCGTCCGGGGCGCTCATCACCGGAGAGTTGTCGGCAGTTCGCGATCAAGTGGTGGAAAGGGCGCGAGTCTTTCTCGGTGCGCCGGAATAACGAACAGCGGGCCCTAACTCGTTTTCCTTTACTCGGAGAAGAAGAATCTGCTGAGCTCTACCTGCTTTTTCCAACAATCTGAATCGTCTGCCGAACTCGGATGTCTGCCGACGATGCGCCAACTTCCAACGACACCGGCGCATTCTCCACGATCCAGCCGTGCGTCGTCGCGTCCCAATATGCGAGCGACTGTGCCGTTAGAGGGAACGACACCGTTCGCGTCTCGCCTGGCTTCAGCGTAATGCGCTTGAAGCCACGAAGGTCGCGGTTGGGACGCGAGACCTTCGATGCCGTGTGGCGAACGTAGAGTTGCACCACCTCGTCGCCGGTGCGCTTGCCGGTATTCGTCACGTCGACCTTCACCGTGACCGCACCGTTGGCAGGCAGCGTCGGCGTGCTCGTGCGAAGCTTCCCGTAAGCGAACGTGGTGTAGCTCAAACCGTGGCCGAAGGGGTAGAGCGGCTTTCCTGCGAAGAAGCGATAGGTGCGGCCCTTCATGTCGTAGTTCTCGAAGGGAGGCAGGTCGGTCGTATCGCGATAGAAGGTCACGGGCAGGCGACCCCCGGGGTTGTAGTCACCGAACAGCACCTCGGCTAGCGCAGTGCCGCCCGCCTGACCCGGATACCAGCCCTCGACGATGGCCGGCACGTGATCCTGCGCCCAGTTCACCGCGACCGCACTGCCGTTGAGCAGCACGAGCACCGTCGGCTTGCCAACGGCGACAATGCGTTCGAGCAAGCGCTGCTGCGCAGCAGGAAGATCGATGCGCGTGCGGTCGCCGCCCTTGAAGCCATCGATCGCGACCGGCATCTCCTCGCCTTCGAGCCGCGCGGTGAGGCCCAATACCATCACGACGGCATCCGCCTGCTGTGCTGCGGCAACCGCCTCTGCCTCGAGCCTCTCGTGCGGCACGGAGAGAATCAGCTGCAGCTGGGCATCACCGTACGTCTCCTGCGCCTCGACGCGAATGCGATAGCTTCTGTTCGCGTCAAGCTGCATCGATGCGCTCTGCACCGGGCGCGGATCGGGGAACTCGCCGTTGCGCTGCGCATACACCGAGCGAACGACGACGCTGTCGTCGAGAAAGAGCTGGAACCTCATCGTACCGCTGAGTCCAAAGCGGTATGAACCAGTCTGCGGCGGACGAATGCTGCCCGACCAGCGAACGCTGAAGTCATTGGGATTCATGTCGGCGCGGGGCGCTCCATCCGCCCACTCGACGTCGATCGTCGAATCCGTGGCGGTGAACAGCGGTGCACCATCCATGCTCTGACCAGCGAAATACTCCACGCGCAGCCCGGGCGTGGCACCCGGCGTGGTGAACATCGACGCTGGGGCCGCGTCGAGCACCGGGAAGTCGTCAGCGAGGTCGGAGCCGCGCGCGTAGATCACCTTCGTGTTCGCCGAGACGGCCGCGCGAATGCCGCGAAGGGGTGTAACGGCATCGGACGGCTCACCGTTGTAGTTGCCGAGCAGCATGCGCTTCTGGTCGGCGTTGGGGCCGATGACGGCGATGGTGCCGAGCGTCTTGCGCAGTGGCAATGCGCTGTTGGCGTTCTTGAGCAGCACGATGGACTCGCGCGTCACCTGCAGCGCGAGCTTCTTGTGTGAATCCTGGTCGAGCACCGAGAAGGGAATCTGTGCCCACCTCACCTTCTCGGGCGCGTCGAACATGCCAAGCTTGAAGCGCGCGAGAAACAGTCGCTTCACCGAAATGTCGATTTGCGCCTCGGAGATGAGTCCCTGTTGCACGGCGTCCACGAGGTTGGGATAGACGCGTCCGCAATCGAGATCAGTGCCAGCCTTCACGGCGAGTGCAGCGGCCGCCGCGGCGGTGGGCGCGACCTTGTGGCGGAGATAGATGTCGTCGATGGCGCCGCAGTCGGACACGATGTAGCCGGGGAATTTCCATTCGCCGCGGAGGATGTCCTTCTCGAGCTCGTCCTGCGCGCACGCGGCCTGGCCCGCGATGCGATTGTATGCGCACATGAGGGAGTAGGCACCGCCTTCGCGAATGCCCATCTCGAAGTGCGGCAGGTAACTCTCATGGAGATCGCGCTCGGTCACTACGGCATCGAAGGTGTGGCGCGACGACTCGGGGCCGCTGTGCACCGCGAAGTGCTTCACCGTCGCGATGGTCTTGAAGTACTTCGGATCGTTGCCCTGCAGTCCGCGAATGAACGGCACGGCGAGGCGGCCGCTGAGAAACGGATCCTCTCCGTATGTCTCCTGTCCGCGTCCCCACCGAGGATCGCGGAAGAGATTGATGTTCGGCGACCAGATGGTGAGGCCCTGATAGCGCTGGTGACTATCGTGACGGAGATATTCGTGGTACTTCGCACGGAATTCGTCGGAAATGACCGTGGCCATGCGGAAGACGAGGCTGTCGTCCCACGTGGCGGCGAAGCCGATGGCCTGCGGAAATACCGTAGCCAACCCCGAGCGCGCGACGCCGTGCAGCCCCTCGTTCCACCAGTTGTACGCGGGAATGTTGAGACGATCGATCGCCGGCGCCACGTCCTTCATCTGCGATACCTTCTCGGCGAGCGTCATGCGGCCCACGAGATCATCCACGCGAGCGCTGAAGGGCAGGGCCTCGTCGAGATAGGGAAGCTTCGGCGCCTGTGCCAGTGCCGTATGGCTCGTGATCGACACGATTGCGAACGCCGCGAGAATGACCGGGGCGAATGCGTGCGATCGGACAGTCCTGTTCATCGATTCGTGCTCCGCAATTGATCGAGGCTCAATGCTGCACGAGCCGTAAGTACGCTTCGGCGTAGCGGCGGCCGAGCTCGCGCGCTCCCGTCGCGGTGAAGTGCGTGTTGTCGCCCTTGTCCTTCAACCCTTTTGATGACACGAAGGCGACATTGGGCATCTGCGCTGCCAGCGCGCGGTGCACGGAGTCGACAGCGATGTGCGGCGCATCCCACGGCTTGCCGTCGAAGCGCCCGAGCTGTCCGATGAGAAACGGAAGGGTTGGGTCACCGAGCTCCGAACGAAAGCGCTCGATCAACGCGCGAAGTCGTTGCTCGTACAGCGGCGCCGCCTCGGCGTTGCTGTCCGACTCACCCTGATGCCAGAGTATTGCCTTCAACACTCCGTCCTTCATCGCGGCCTTCGCGCGTGCAATGGCGTCGTCCCACGGATGCGTCTGCGTCGCGCGATCGAGTACACCGGGTTCCCACGACGTGATCGGTGAGCCGCCGACGGCGGTGGGAATGAGCCCAATGCGAATCGTGCTGTCGGCGTTCGCTACCGCGATGCCGAAGCTGCGGCCCGGTCCAACACCGGCGTTCGGCTTGTCGAAGTGCACGGGATCGACAGCGGCCTTCCACGTCTCCAGGCGATCGAACATCAAGACGCGCGGATTCACGACGCGATCGTCGTCTTCAACGACGCCGCGGCCAGCCATGTTCGACTGTCCGGCGAGGAGAAAGAGCTGGAACGACGCGCGCGCCGGCTCGGGCGCTGGGGCAACCGGCCCACGCGCGCATGCCGCAAGTCCGAGCGCGGCGACGAGGAAGTAACGGCGCGCGGTCAGTTCGGACTCTTCGTGCGCATGGTCACCGACGAAACGAACAGAACGCCAGCGCCGTGACCGATGCCGAATCGTGCTTGTGCATCGACGCCGTTGATGCGCCGAACCGAGTAGACGTCGCCGGGCCGGATGTTCTTCAATTCAGCGAGGCCGCCGACGCGCGTGCCGTCGATGTAGACCTGAATGCCGCCATTCTCACCGGGCATCGAACGGCCGGCACCGTTGTTCTCCGCCACGTACTGCTGCGACTTGCCGCTAGTGTCGAGTCGCGTCGTGGCGCGATCGCGTGGCGTGGGCATGCGCTCGCGCAGCCAATTGCTGTGGAGCGCTTCGATGACGTCGAGCAGATTGGACGACTTCACACCTTCTATCTGTTCGCGCGTGATGAGGTCGCCGCTGGGACGCTCGACCTTCACGCTGTCCTGCGCGTGAAGCCGCGGTCCGCCAACGAGCGCGAACACAAATGTCATGGCGATGGAAGCGCGTGCAAAAATTCTCATGCGATCCTCCAATGGAAAAGCCGGGCGAAGGCCATTCGCGCGCCGGCGCGCTGCATTGACTAGCATACGAACGGCGCACGGGGTGGGCAAGCGCGCATGAGTGCCAGAAACTTTAACACTCGATGCGACGACGACGGACAATTGCTTGACTCGACGGGGAGAGATCCTAATATCGGATGACTTCCACCAGCGAACTTCGATGGAGCATCCTGAAAGCTTGAGTTACGAATTGTCGCCGCGGCTCCCGGGTGCCGAGGAACGAGAGGTCATCGCACAGGAGTTGTCGCTGCACTTCGCGGCGGATCACCTGAGCATGGATGAGCTCGAGGAGCGGTTGTCGCTGGTCTACGGCGCGCCAACGTCGGCGCAGCTGCACGGACTCGTGGCAGACCTGCCGGCGCTCGACCGCCGCAAGCTGGATTCGGGAAATTCACCGATGCTCGCGCCATCGGCACTCGTTCCGAACCGCGGCGTGGTGATCGCCTTCATGGGGGGCGCCGAGCGTACGGGCAGCTGGCTCGTGCCGCGGGAGCTCAAGGTGTGGGCGGCGCTCGGAGGCGCACTCATCGACCTGCGTGACGCCAAGTTTGCACCAGGCATCACGGAGATCGACGTCACGGCATTCATGGGTGGCGTGGAGATCATCATTCCGCGTGGTGTGCGCGTGGAGACGATCGGTGCGGCGGTGATGGGTGGCTTCGGTTCGAATGCTGGTGACGCAACGGCGCTCGATCCTGCGCAGCCCGTGCTGCGTGTCACGGGCCTCGCGATCATGGGTGGCGTCGAGGTCAAGGTGCAGAAGCCGGGCAAGAGGACGCTGAAGAAGTTCGAGGCGGCCATGGACGCCGTTCGACGCTACCTGCCTTAGCGTCCAATGCACCCAGTCAGCGCACGTGAAAATTGCTGAGTGTGTACGAGGTTTCGTCGTCGGCGACGTTGATTGCTCCGTCGAGCGCGATGCTCACGGGATAGCCAAGCGCGGGATCATAGGTTACGGCGACACGCGCGGAGTGGTGATCGAAAGCATTCTGGATCGTGTCGAACATGCCGTCGATCGTCGGAAAGGCGCCGGTGAACTGCGCGGGAACGCCGGTGCCGTCGTCAGCGTAGGTACGGCTTTCGACGAGATTGCCACGAACGACGATCACGACGGCACGCGTTACCTCGCCGCCGCAGAAGCACGAGAGCCTGAGCGTATAGTCGTACGCGGCGGGGCGCTGTGACGTCCAACGCGCTCGTGCGCGCTCGAAGTCGGACTCGGCTCCGGTGATCGCGCTGCAGCTGGCTTGGAGCAGCAATGCAGCCAACACGATGACGCGGTGAATGCGGCGGTGAAGCATGATTCCTCGACTCCGGCGGGCGGTGTGATTCCAGGGGCACAACCTGCGCCGCAGCATCGCGGTCACTACACCGTGAGGCTCACCCGTTCCGGCACGTCGATGGCGTCCTCGATCACCAGCTTCAAACGCCGCACCTTCATCGGCGCGAAGCGCTGAAGTCGCGCGAAGCCGATGGTCGTCCCGGTCAACAGCGGTTGCCATGCACCGCTGTCGCCGCCCAGGAGCGAGTAGCGCGCGACGATCTGACCTTTGGTGATGTCTTCCTCCATTCGCGCGGCAGTCACAGTCTCCGGCCTTGCGAGTGTCATCTCCAACTCAGCAGTCCGAGCCCCTGTCACCTTCCACGTCGACTCGGAACCAGTCGAGACATTCGGCTCTTTCAGTGTGTTCAGCTGCGAGCGAAACGCGGTGAGGCGAGCGACGTCGGTGTCGTGAAGCAGACCGTCACGCGTTGGCGGCACATTGAGCAACAGCTTCGCATTGCGACCCACCGACAGGTGATAGAGATCGACGAGGTCGTCGACCGTCCGGACCTTCGTATTCTCGGCCGGATGATAGAACCAGCCGGGCCGGATGGAGGTGTCGCACTCGGCGGGCTTCCACACTGTGCCAGCCGGGTGTCCGTGTTGCAACGCGTCGATGATGCCATCGCCACTCGCGCCGGGATACGTGACGATGGACGAATCGACGGTGGACCAGTTGGGATCGCCGGCAGCGCCATTCTCGTTGCCGCACCAGCGCACGTCGGGTCCGGCGTCGGAGAAGATGACGGCACCCGGCTGATGTCGTCGCACGATGGCGAACGTGCGCGGCCAGTCGTAGACCTGCTTCTTGCCGTTCGGGCCTTCACCATTGGCACCGTCGAACCAGACTTCGGCGAGCGGTCCATAGCGCGTCAACAACTCGGTGAGTTGATCGCTGTACAGATCGTTGTAGAGCGCCGAGTTGCCGTACGCCGGGTTGTTGCGATCCCATGGCGAGAGATACAGTCCGGGCCGAAGGCCCTCGGCGCGACAGGCATCGACCATCTCGCGCACGACGTCGCCGCTGCCCCCACGGAAAGGACTCTTCGCGACAGTGTGGTCCGTGGTGCCGCTCGGCCACAGGCAGAAGCCGTCGTGATGCTTCGCCGTGAGAATGACAGTGCGAAACCCGCCCGCGCGTGCAGAGCGTGCCCACTGCCGGGCGTCGAGATTGACCGGATTGAAGATCGCCGGCGATTCGCGCCCGTCACCCCACTCGCGATCCGTGAAGGTGTTCACGCCGAAGTGGAGGAACATCGCGAGCTCGTCACGCTGCCATCGCAGTTGTTCCGCGGAGGGCAGTGGACGCACTCGGCGCATGGGCATCGCGGGGATCCGCGACGACACCAGCCCCGCAGCGAGGGAAGCCGCTCCAGCGCGAACGAAATGACGTCGATTCATCGACGACAATGGCGAGGCGTCAATTCCACGAGAGCGCGCGCAGCTGGTCGAGATTCAGGTTGCCGCCGGAGATCACCGCGGCGACGCGTGAGCCCTCGGGCAGCTTCACGAGCCCCTGCATGAGCGCAGCGACAGGCGCCGCGGCCGCGCCTTCGACGACGAGCTTGCACCGTTCCATCACCCACAACATCGCGTCGAAGATCTGGCGATCGGGGAGCGTGACGATATCGTCGACGAAACGCTGCACCACGGAGAAGTTGAGCTCACCCACCCGCCGGACACGAAGGCCGTCGATGATGGTGCGGCAATCGATCGTCTGTAGGGAGCCCGCTTCGATACTCGCCTTCATCGCCGGGCCGTCGGACGACTCGACGCCAATGACCTTGATCTTCGGGTTGAAGCTCTTCATCGCCATCGATACGCCGGCAATGAGCCCACCACCGCCGATCGGCACCACGACGGCGTCGACCTCGGGCCAGTCCTGCACGATCTCGAGTCCGAGGGTGCCCTGGCCGGCGATGAGCTGCGCGTCGTCGAAGGGATGGACGTAGGTCAGGCCTTCATCGCGCACGAGCTCCTTGGCCTTCTCGTTCGCCTCGTCCCAGATATTGCCGTGCAGCACCACCTCGGCGCCGTAGCCCTTGGTGGCGGCAATCTTCGCAGGGGTGGCGTTCGTGGCCATGCAAACGACGGCACGAATGCCGTAGATGCGCGCCGCCAGAGCGACGCCCTGCGCGTGATTGCCTGCCGAGGAGCAGACGACGCCGCGCTTTTTCTCCTCCTCGGACATCTGCGCGAACTTGTTCAGCGGCCCGCGGATCTTGTATGAACCGACGGTCTGGAAGTTCTCTGCCTTGAGGCGTACTTCGTAGCCAGTCAATTCACTCAGCTGCCGCGACGTCAGCAGCGGCGTGTGCTTGATGTGTGGGGCAATGCGTGCCCGGGCTTCCTCGTAGTCGCGCAACGTCAGCGTCAGCATCAATACCTGGAGTTGAGGTTGTTGCGGAAGATAGTCAGCGACATGCGGGCGTTGGCGCGAGCGGTTCGTTGCGGCGCATGGGGGCGACCTCGAGAAACTGCACTCGTGCCGGCTCCGTGGGCGCCAACGTGATGCTCACGCGGACGTCGCCGTTGTCGCAACGCATGCGCCAGCGGCCGCGCAGCGCATTCTCGACGAGAAAGGGTCCATCGTTCGCGCAGCCTTCGCGGTCCTTGATCCATGGTGCGGCGAAACCCGCGCGCCGACGCTCCTTGGATTCGTCGAGATAGAGGTTCATTGCGGCGATGCTGTCGGCGAGTGCGTCGTTCCACTTCGTCACGAGCCGCGACACCTGGTCGCGCATCTCGCTGAGCACGGGCGACGGCTGGGGCACACGCGCCGACAGACCACCGGTCTGGGCGAGGAGATCGAACACCTGATTGCTCAGCGGACTCCAGCTCGTGTATGTCAGATTCCCCATGGCAACGATGCCGACGCCATAGTCGGGGAGCCAGCGCATGAGCGAACCGAAACCGGGAAGACCGCCGCTGTGTGCAATGGAGAGTGCGAACAGGCACGTCTGTCGTACGCCGAGTCCGTAGCCATAGCCGCCAGCATTGAGCGTGAGTGCGCCGGTGGTGGAGTCGCGAATCGTTGTGGCGCCGCTGAAGCGCGTCACCTGCTGCATCTCGCGCCGCGACGAACGGCGCAACGGACCGCGTTCGGCGCCGTCACGCGCCGGCCACGCGTCGAGCATGAAGCCGACCCATTTGCCTAGGTCGCTCACGGTGGTGAGCACGCCACCCATCGATCCGAACGCGCCGTCGGGCAGCTGCTTCTCCTCCAGCCACGCATTGTCCTGCCCACGATATCCATGGGCGAGCAGCACGGCGGGCACGTGCCGCACCTCGAGCGTGGTGGACTGCATGCCGAGCGGTTGGAGGATGCGCTCGTTGACGTAGCGCGCGTAGGGCATCTTCGACACGTTGGCGACGATGCGTCCGAGAATGGCGAAGCCGTAGTTCGAGTACTCGTATGCCGTGCCGGGTGACGTCGAAAACGGAATTCCACCTCGGATCATTCGCGACAGCTCGTCGTCCGTGTCGGCGAGCTGTTGGTCGCCCCACGGATTGTCCTCGGGGAAACCAGCCGAATGGGAGAGCAGGTGGCGAATGGTAACCTTGGGCGAGTCGCCGGTGGGGTAGCGCAGATTCTTGAGCTCCGGCACATAACGTTCGGCCGGATCGTCGAGCGAGAACGCGCCTTCGTCGCGCAACTGCAGAATGGCGACGGCGGTGAAGCTCTTCGTCATCGACGCGATGCGAAACACCGTCGTGGTGTCCACTGGCGCGCGCGCCTTCACGTCGCGCAGACCCACCACTCCGATGTGGGCGAGTCGTCCATCGATGACGATACCGTATGCAATGCCGGGCACCTTCGCCTGATCGGTGAAGGAGCGCATCATGCGGTCGATCTGGGGAAAGGCCGCGCTGAGCTTCGAGATGCGGTCGGGATCGGCGAATTGTGGTGGCGGTGCGATGCTGCTCGAGCGCGGTGCCTGCGCATCGGTGCGCGCGGGGATGCACGCGCATACCACACACAGCGCGAGGCGCGCAGCGCGCCCTCGCGCGAGGGCCCTCATTGTGGCAGCTGCGCCTTCACCGCTTCGCTCGAACATCGTGCGCGCATGAACTCTCCAAAGGTTGGGTTGCTGCGGGAGACGATGCGCCGCCACGCTCGGAGTGTCAAGCTCGACGCGAAGCGTAAGAAAAGGCTACGCTCACCGTGCAGAAAGCAATCCTCCCAGGGAGCGCATGACATTGATCGTGCGCACGCTGTCGAGCCTTTCTTACGAGTTTCGTCCGGCCAACGGCAGGCGTACCGGATGTCGACCGTGCCCCGGCCCAGTTCGACTGGTGAGCGATTGTTGATGACGGTCCGATCCCCGGGGCCAATTCAGGCCGGCGAGTTTGCGTACGGTAGTTATTCTTCGGGATGTCAACGACACTCCAGGAGCGCGTCGCCAAGACGCTGTCCCAGATACGAAATACGCGCACCGGCGCGGACGTCTACTCCACGCAGCAGGTGCGCGACATCGGCGCCACGCCCGACGGACGTGTGCATCTCACGCTGTTGCTCACCAAGGACGATGATCCTGCGCTCGCACGCACGGTGCGGCAGGAGATCGAGAAGATCGACGGCGTGATCGACGTACAACTCGAGGTCAAGCCGGTGAAGCTTCCCGACGCGCCGAAGCCCGGCCGCGCACCACTGCCGGTGATGGACCAGGCGCCCGCCGCCCCGGCGCGTCCGTCCGCGCCCACACCGAAGAAGTATCCCAACCTCGGCAAGATCATCGCGGTGTCGTCCGGGAAGGGTGGCGTCGGCAAGTCCACGGTCGCCGTCAACCTCGCCGTGTCGCTGGCGAGAAGTGGCGCCCGCGTCGGCCTGATGGATGCCGACATTTATGGGCCCAATATTCCCAGAATGATGGGGGTGTCCGGCCAACCGCCCGTCATCAACGAGAAAATCGTCCCGCTCGAAGCACACGGCGTGAAGATCATCTCGCTCGGCATGATGATCGAGCCCGATCAACCGGCGATCTGGCGCGGCCCCATCGTCATGAAGATCATCAACCAGTTCCTCGGCGACGTCGCATGGGGACAGCTCGACTACCTGTTCGTCGACATGCCGCCCGGCACGGGCGACGCCCAGCTGTCGCTCGTGCAAGCGACTCTGGTGGACGGTGCGCTCATCGTCACGACGCCTCAGGAAGTCAGCGTCGGTGATGCGTTGCGCGGCGTGAAGATGTTCCAGCGCGTCGGAGTGCCGGTACTCGGCATCATCGAGAACATGAGCTGGTTCGAGTGTCCGCACTGCGGCAAGCCATCGGCGCTGTTCGGCACGGGCGGCGGCGAGCGACTGGCCAAGACAGTCGACCTTCCGCTGCTCGGGCAGGTACCGCTGTATCCGCGGGTGATGGAAGGCGGTGACACAGGCGCTCCGATCGTCGAATCCGATCCGACATCATCGGCGGCGCGAGCGCTCGAGAAGATCGCGACACAAGTGGCGGCGGCAGCGAAGGCCCTCACAGCCGCCTGATCGGCATCATGCAAGAATCCCAACTCCTCGGCAGCTCGCTTCCGCTCGAGCCGCACGAGGGATTGGCGACGGTCGCGGTCACCAGCGAGTGGGAGTCCGCGCACCTCATCAACGATCCGCTGCCGCAGACCATCGCGCGGATCGCATTGCCCGCTGTGGCGTCGTCGCTGTTGATGACGCTGTTCTTTTCCGTCGACACCTTCTGGATCGGAACGCGGCTCGGCTCAACGGCACTCGCCGCGGCGTCTACCTCGGTCTTCTGGATCTGGCTGCTCATCTCGATTGCCGAGATGGTCAATGTCGGACTGACCGCTGTTGCGGCGCGCAGATACGGTGAGGGGCGCGCACCCGAGGCGGCGCGCATCGCCGGAGATGCACTGTTGCTGGCGTTGGTGCTCGGCGCGCTGTGTACGATCGTCGGCGTTCCGCTGCTGCCGAAGCTGTTCGGCATCATGCACGCGCCGCCTGAGGTTTCGGCGCTGGGCATCCGCTACCTCGCGACGTATCTGCTCGGCGCACCGCTGATCTTCGGCTTCTTCGCTGTGGACGCCGCGTTCCGCGCGGCTGGCGATACGCGGACGCCATTTCTCCTGTTGTGCGCGTCGGTGGGTGTCACGCTCTTTCTCGATCCCGTGCTGATCGTCGGTTGGGGCCCGATTCCCGCGCTCGGCATGTCTGGCGCAGCCATCGCGACGATCGGCACGCGCGCGGTTGCCTTCGCACTCGGGCTGACGATCGTCGGGCGACGCGGAGTGCTGAAGTTCGGTCGTCCCGATTGGCGAACGATGCGGCAGGTCGTCCGCATCGGTCTGCCGACGGCGGTGACGGGTGTGGTGTTCTCGCTGATCTATGTGCTGGTCACCCGTACGGCGACGCAGTTCGGCACGCCGGCGCTCGCGGCACTCGGCATCGGTCATCGCGTGGAGAGCTGGCTGTTCATGATCGGCGTGGGCTTCGGCGCGGCGACAGCGGCCATCGTCGGGCAGAATCTCGGTGCGGGGAAGCCCGATCGCGCCGAGCGCGCAGGATGGTTGTCGGTGGGGTTTTGCACCCTGTTCGGTGTGGCCGCGTGTGTCGTCGAACTGCTGATCCCCGAGAAGTTCGCGTCCATCTTCAGCCACGATCCAGCGGTCATCGCCGAAGGGGCGAAGTATTTGCGCATCGCGGCCTTCTCCCAGTTGGGCATCTGCACGGAGATCGTGCTCGAGGGCGCATTGGGCGGCGCGGGGCACACCTTGGCGCCGATGCTGACCTCGACGTCGATCACCGCGCTCAGAATTCCCGTCGCGGCGTGGGCAGCGGCACGGTATGGTAGCAATGGGCTGTGGTGGACCATCGCGCTCACGGCAATGGCGCGCGCGGTGGGCATGATGATCATCTGGCGCGCCGGAAACTGGAAGCGAACGTCCATCGCCTGAGGACCAGGAGCATGACGCGCATCATCACGCTGCTCACGGATTTCGGAACTGCGGACGGCTATGTCGGCGAGATGAAGGGTGTGCTGGCGGCGAATGCGCCCGACTGCGCGCTCATCGACATCGCGCACGACGTCTCCGCTCACGACGTCGAAGGTGGGCGATTGGCGCTCGCGCGGTACTGGCATCGCTTTCCAGTGGGAACGGTGCATCTCGCCGTGGTGGATCCAGGTGTCGGCGGTTCACGCGCGGCGCTCGCGGTGGAGAGCGAAGGCCGGTTCCTCGTCGGGCCCGACAACGGCATTCTCTCGCCAGCGATGCTGCATCCCGGGGCGCGATGCGTTTCGCTCTCGATTCCTGCGTCGGCGGCGCCGACCTTTCATGGTCGGGACGTCTTCGCTCCCGCTGCGGCCAAGCTCGCGCAGGGCGTGTCGCTCGACGCACTCGGCACGATGTGTACAACGCCCATCGTGCGGCGGACCTCCGAAGCGACTCGACGCCCCGATGGAGGAATCGCCGGCACGATCATCACGATCGATCGGTTCGGCAACCTCGTGACCAACCTGGTGGCGCGCCACGGAGGGACGATCGAAGTAGCTGGCCGATCGATGCCGATGCGGCGCACCTATGGCGACGTCGCGTCCGGTGAGATCGTGGCGCTGGTGGGGTCGAGCGGGCTTGTGGAGATTGCCGTTCGCGACGGGTCGGCGGCGGCTACGCTGGGTGCGGCGCGCGGCGACAGTGTGGTTCTACGCGTCAATCCCTGACGGTCATCTGAAAAGCGGAAACCGCCGGGAGCGGATTGGACCGATTTGACGGACAACTGCCGGATCAGACCTCGGGCCGACTTCTGGACGCAGACCAGTACAAGGGCAATTTCTTTTTTGATTGAAGGCCGGCACTGGTGCGCGGAACTCACCCGTACGCGGGCCAAATCCGGCACGCATCCGTAGGATCCGTATAATCGCTCCCCTTGGTTTACCGGGGCCGGCGCGACTAGCGCGAGGCGACAAGAGTCAATGCGCCTGCTTGTATTTCTTCATCGACGGCGTACCCGGCCCTTCATCGGACACGATCCGCCCAAGATAGATCGCCCCCTTGAGTGGATCCACCGCACCACTGCCGTGATGCAGCTCGGAGGCAAACTCACCACCCGCGAGCAGCACCAGCATGGTGTAGTACATCCACGACAGCAGGGCGATGACGCCGCCGATGGTGCCGTACGTCTTGTTGTACGCGCCGAAGTTCTGCACGTAGACGCGGAAGAGGAGTGTCGCGAGGAGCCAGAGCACCGTCGTGACGACGGACGCGATGATCAGGTGCGGCCACCGCTGCTGCACATTGGGCAGCAGCTTGAATAGCGTGATGCACAGCGCGACGATGAGCAGCACCGCGAGGACCGTCTGCACGAACATCCACACCGTCGTCCCGAGGACCCCGAGATGGAGCGTGTGTCCCATCCACGTGGCGATCTGACCGCCCTCGAGGAACACGAGCGTCGCACCGAGGACGATCACGCCGGCGAGGAACAGGCAAACGAGTCGCAGCCCGATGCGCTTCCATCGCGGACGCGTTTCGCTGACGTCATATGCGACGTTCAAGGCATCCATCAGCGTGCCGAAGATGCTCGACCCTGACCAGCCCGCGAGCAGCGCGCCGATGGACATGATCCCCACGCCGCCGCTCGTGGTGATGATCTCGGTGAGCGTGCGCCGCAGCAGCGAGAGCGCGTCGGAAGGAATGGTCGCCGAGAGACGCTGCAGCAGCGCCTCCATGAGCTCGCGCCCGTTGCCGATGAGGCCGAGCAGCGGCGTGAGGAACAGCAGGAGGGGAAAGAGCGAGAAGAAGAAGTAGTACGCCGTCTCCGCCGCGAGCGACGGAATGCGATCCTCTCCGATCTCGCGGAAGGTTTTCTTGACCAGTGGAACGACGTTGTAACCCTTGATGACCATGCCCCGCACCGGGGCAAGGCGCGGGCCAGCAGTCTCAGCGCGTGGAGCGCTGCACGTCGATCTGCCCGAACAGCGTCTCGGCGCGCACCTTGAGCTTGAACGGCGCGGAGTCGTAATTCGGCGAATACCAGCCGTCGTCGCGCTTCTCCAGGCCGGCGTGATCGAACCCTGCGGCGACACGCTGGACTTCGACCCGCACCCCGACATCAGGAGGAACGCGCAACGTCAGCTTGCCGAGCACGAGGCGCGTCGTCACCGTGAGGTCGCGCGACCAGGTGCCGCTGAAGTCGAGGTCGACGCTGCCGACACCGCCGCGCACGCGAATCTGGTCGGCATTCGCGTTCGCGAGCTGACGAGCGCTGAAGTCGGCCGCGCCGACATTCACCTCGAGGTCGCGCATGCGGATACGGTTGAGGCGCGAGAAGAGGAGGATCGCGTCCGTCGCACCGCACTCGAGACGCACCGACTGGAGCGACATGTCACCCAGGTCGAGCACCGACTGTGTGCCGCCGAACTCGAGATCGAGGTCGAGTGGAACCGTGCGTGGAAGGGTGAGTCGCAGCTCGCCCGATTCGCCGTTGGTCGACGCGGTGCGCAGGCCACTGCCGCGCGACTCGAGGCCAAGGGCCGCGGTGCGCTGGTCGGCGTCGTAGCGGTGCAGGGGAACCGAGCGATTCTCGTCGTACCGCAGATGCATCGTGTAGAGGAAGGGATCGCTCGTCCCGCGGACGTCGACGCGCCCCGCGCCGTACTGTACGCGAACGCGCTGCGGCTGCGTGTCGCGCAGTTGGCGCGAGATGTCGACCGTCCGCCACGCGGGAGCACTCTGCGCGAACACCGGCAGGGGCACGAGCGACACGAGCGCGGCGAGCATTCGAAGCGAGCGCATGTCAGTGAGCCTCGCGAGCGCCGACGGTGCGCCGAGCAGCGACGACACCGGCGACTGGAGTCGGGGTCTGCCAGGCGGCGAGCTCGACGGGCCGAATGCCGCTCGCGATACGGCGATGCGTGCCCGCGCGCGAAATGATCGCCGAACCAAGGCCGAGTGTCATCGCCGACCACGTGACGGCAACGGCAGCCGCGCGGACGACTGTGGAGGCGAGGGGTGCCCAAACCATCAGCGACGCGAGGAGCCACAACACGAAGAAGACGGCGACGCCGATAGTCATTGCGCCAAGCGCGCGCGCGCGCGCCGAGGCGTTCTCACCGCGCCAGATGGCGCCGCCGACCAGACGCGAGACCGCGAGGAATCCGAGCGTCACGAGGCCAGCGCAGGCGATGGCGTAGGCGACGATGGCGAATGGGATGAGCAGGATGCCAATGATTGTGAGCGCCAACGCGACGATGACGAGCAGCAACACGGGAAGTACGACGAGCTGTCCGAGCACCCCATACCAGAACGTGCGGGCGAACTGTCGCTGGATTGTCGCGACCACCTCGTCGAGGTTGGGTCCGGCGAACAGCAGGACGCCTAGCGCGATAATCAACAAGATGGCGAATGAGCCGATGACGACGCGGGCCGCATCGGCCGCGCGCTGCGCCGGACTGCGCGTATCGGCCACGACTTTCGCGACGCTCAGGACCACCGGCAGGGCGGTCATCGCGCGGAGCTCGCCGAGCACCTGACCGCTGTCGGAATTCACTCGGCCGCCAACAGCCAGTGCGTCGCCCGTGATGATGCCGCCCCTGTGGACGGTGACGTCACCACGGAGGCTGACGACCGTCCCTTCGACTCGTCCGAAGACGTCAACGGGGCCCTGCGCGACGACAGTGCCGTGGACGGTGGAGTTGGCGGGAATGGTGCGTCTGCCAGGTGCCACGCTGTCGGCGGATGGGACGCCGACGATTCCCTCGCCCTTGGAAAGGCGCTCGAGATCACGGTTCAGGTCGGTCTTGCTCGCGGCACTGCCCTGAGCGACCAGCGCTCCAGGAAAAAGAAGGAGCGCGGTGACCAATATGCGATTGCGGGCGGACATCCTACTGACGGCCGGCGGCAGCCAGTCGCCGGATGCCGGCGACGGTTCCAAAGGCAGTGAGGACGAACCCAGCCAGCAGCAGGGAGATGCCGATTGCCCCGGTGGCTTGCAGCGCGGCCAGCGCTGATTCGCCAAGAAGGGAAACCGCCAGGTCTCGCGCTGCTCCGACCACCGCACCGCGGAGCCGGTCGCCGAGCAACCCGGTGATGAAGACAGCTGCGTCGCCCTGCGTGGCGAGCCAGATGAGGCCGAGCGTGAGGACGCCGGCCGCCGAGGTGAAGATTGCCGCCGCAGCGGCGCGGGCCGGAGCGGCCCGAGGCAGCCACCGGGCGACGGAATCTCGCGCGGCCACGTGAGCCGGCACGAACACCGGCACCTGCGCCATGACCCTGTCGGCGAGCCGGGAGTCCGGGGCGAAGTGGGGCAGCGCTTCCAGCGCGTCCACGACGATCCGGGCGTCCTCGACCTGCTCTCGACACTCCGCGCATTCATCGATATGCGCACGAAGCGTAGCGACGCCGAATCCGGCTTCGCCGTCGACCAGAAGGTCGATTTCGTTGGGGAGGAGGTGTCTGTGGTTCATGGGCTATGGACCCTGTACGCGCGGTGAGGGTTCTTGGTTTCAACGGCAGAAATCACGATCCCGGGGTGGAAGTTCATTCCCGGGTATGCTCCAGCGCCCGGCGGAGCTCATGCCGGGCGCGATGGATATAGGTCTTCACGGTGCCGAGCGGCAGGTCGAGGGTGCTGGCGATCTCCTCGTACGAGCGGCCCTCGACGTGGCGGAGCATGATGCAGGATCGGTACTCGGGGCGCAGGCCGCTGATGGCGCGCTCGATGGCCGAGCCCAGCTCCTTCGCCTCCATCTCCTCGAGGGCGTTCTCGGAGTCGTCGCTGATGTCGAAGCGGGAGGAGTCCACCTCGCCGGCGGTGGTGGCGTGGGGCGAGCCATCGATGCTGACGGTGTCGAGCTGTCGCCGGCGGAGGTGATCGATCGCGACGTTGTTGGCGATCTTGAACAGCCAGGACGAGAACTTGAAGTCGGTGCGGTACCGGTCCAGGTGCGAGAGCACCTTGACGAAGGTGTCCTGCGTCAGGTCCTCGGCAAGCTCGCGATTGCGCACCATACGAAAGACGAGCGAGAAGACAGGTCGCTCGTATCGTTTGATGAGCTCACGATGCGCTGCGTCGCGGCCCTCGAGGGCGAGGGCGACGACATCGGCATCGGGGAGGTTGGCGAGGTCGAGGGCGCGGAGCATCAGGGAGAGCGGGGACCGCGCAGCTCAGAGTCGAGCTTTCGTCGCGCAGTCCGAAAAGTATGTGCGGCTCACGCTGCAAACCAGACGCGTGCTTGCCCAGCCTGTAGCGCCCGGCGAGCTTTCTCGAATGTCTCAGACCGAGGTGGAGGAACGGCGCGCGGAGCTCGCTGCGGAAGGTGGATCGGAGAAGCGCGCGTACGTGCGGACGGTGTTCGAGGAGATCGCGCCGCGCTATGATCTGCTCAATCACCTGCTCAGCCTCAACATCGATCGGATGTGGCGCCGGCGGGCACTTCGAGTGCTCGAATGGGGGCGCGCGCCGGAGGGCCGGTATCTCGACCTCTGCGCGGGAACACTGGACGTCGGTGCGGAGTTGACTCGGCAGCCGGGGTTTCGCGGCTTCATCGTTGGAGCGGACTTCGCGGTGCCGATGCTGCAGGCCGGCATGGGCAAGGCGCCGAAGGACCGATTGGCTCCGGTCGGTGCCGACGCGCAGTTGCTCCCACTGCGAGACGACAGCATGGACGGCGCGACGGTGGCATTCGGCATCCGGAATGTGGCGTCGCTCGACGTGGCGTTGCGAGAAGTGCATCGGGTGCTCAAGCCGGGTGCAAAGTTCGTGATCCTCGAATTCACCACACCAAGGTCCACAATCGTACGCACGTTTTATCACTTCTACTTTCATCATCTGCTGCCGCTGATCGGTGGATTGATCAGCGGACATCACACGGCGTATCGGTATCTGCCTCGGTCAGTGGCGCATTTTCCGGCCGAGCCTGAATTGGCGGCGCGCATGAGCGCCGCTGGGTTCGCGGATGTGCGATGGGAGTCGCTCTCGTTCGGGATCGCCGCGATTCATGTTGGGCGGAAAACGCCATCATAGCATCACTTCGGCGACTTCCATGACTTGAATCATGTGAATTTGTTGGAATTTGCTCCGTGACAGGTGCAGAAGCGGTGCACCCTCGTCAGCACGGCGACGAAGAAAAAGAAGAGGCTTTTCTTGTTGCGCTGCTCCACTGGATCGGCGCAGAGATCGAATTCATTTCAATTCACATGTCAAGTCAGTCAGTTGCTGTTCCTTGCTGCCCCAGCCACCACTTCAATACGTGTCACTAGATAGTCTCCGCGATTTCATAGAAGCCATCGACGAAGCCGGCGAGCTCGTTCGCATCAAGGAACCCGTGCGCGTGCATCTCGAGCTTTGCGAGATCAGCGATCGTGTGATGAAGATGCCCGGCGGCGGACCTGCGCTCCTGTTCGAGAACGTCATCCTTCGCGACGGCACGAGATCAGCGTATCCCGTGGGCATCAATCTCTACGGCTCGATGACCCGGATGGCGATGTCGCTCGGCGTCGAGAAGTTGGACGATCACGGCGACCGCATCACCAAGCTGCTCGACCTCAAGGTGCCCGAAGGCATCATGGGCAAGTTGTCGATGCTGCCGAGGCTGATGGAGGTGGCGAAGTTTCCACCGCGGATGACGACGTCACCGCGGTGCCAGGAGGTAATCTGGCGCGGCGACGACGTAGATCTCGACAAGCTGCCGATCCTCACCTGCTGGCCCGAAGACGGCGGCCCGTACATCACGCTGCCGATGGTGATCACGAGGGATCCCAAGCGCGGCATCCGCAACGTCGGGATGTACCGCGTGCAACAGATGGGAAAGAACACGCTCGCGATGCATTGGCAGCGTCACAAGGTGGGCGCAGCGCACTGGCGCGAGATGGCCGAGCGTGGCGAGAAGATGCCAGTGGTGATCGCGATCGGCGCAGATCCGGCGTCGATCTACTCGGCGTGCGCGCCACTGCCGCCCACCGTCGATGAGTTCATCTTTTCCGGCTTCCTGCGACGGAAGCCGGTTCAGTTGGCGAAGGCGATCACGTGCGATCTCGAGGTGCCGGCCGACGCGGACTTCGTCATCGAAGGCTACATCGATCCGGCGGAAGCGCTGGTGATGGAAGGTCCGTTCGGCGATCACACGGGCTTCTATTCGCTGGCCGACCTGTATCCGCTCGTGCACGTCACCGCGGTGACGATGCGCAACGATCCGATCTTTCCGTGCACCATCGTCGGCCGGCCGCCGATGGAGGATTTCTACCTTGGGCATGCAACGGAACGAATCTTCCTTCCGCTGCTGAAGCTGACGATCCCGGAGATCGTGGACTATCACATGCCCGCCGAGGGGATCTTTCACAACCTGGTGTTCGTCAGCATCAAGAAGGAGTATCCGGGACAGGCGTACAAGGTGATGAACGCCATGTGGGGGCAGGGGCTCATGTCGCTGGCGAAAGTGCTCGTGATCGTCGATGACTGGGTGGACGTGCGCAACCCGCAGGAGGCGTGGTGGGTGGCGCTCAACAACATCGACCCCGAGCGCGACACCCGATTCACGATGGGGCCGATGGACGTGCTGGATCATTCGTCGCGCGCGTTCACCTATGGTTCGAAGATGGGCATCGACGCAACGCGGAAGTTTCCCGAGGAAGGGTTCACGCGCGACTGGCCGGCGGTGATCCTGATGGACGATGCGACGAAGGGGTCGGTGGACGCGATGTGGCCAAAGCTCGGGATCGGGTGACCGACGCGATGACTGAATCCACGCAACGGCCACCGCGCGAAGGACAGACGTTCGCGGGAGCGACGCGCTTCTCGACGTATGCGAGCTTCGTCAAGCTGCCGCATACTGTATTCGCGCTTCCGTTCGCGATGATCGGCGTGATCCTCGCGTCGTATCAGTATGCGGTGACGCTGGAAACGGTCGGGTGGACGATCGTGGCATTCACCGCCGCGCGCTTCGCGGCGATGGGCTTCAACCGCATCGTGGATCGCGAGTACGACGGCAAGAATCCGCGTACGGCGATGCGCGAGATACCACGCGGTGCGCTCTCGGTGCGTCAGGCGTCGGTTGCAGTGCTGCTGGCATCGCTCCTGTTCATCGGCGCGGCGGCCTCGCTGAATTCGCTGTGTCTCGAACTGGCGCCGGTCGCACTGGCGTGGGTGTTCTTCTATTCGTACACCAAGCGGTTCACGCGCTTCGCGCACGTGGTGCTCGGCATCGGCATGTCGATCGCACCGGTGGGTGGCTATCTCGCCGTTGCTGGTCGCTGGAGTCATCCGTGGTGGCTGTTGTGCGTGTTGGCGACGACGGTGATCACATGGGGCGCCGGATTCGACATCCTCTATGCGCTGCCCGACATCGCCTTCGACAAGGCGAATGGGCTGCACTCCATTCCGGTGGCGTTCGGCGAGCGCGGTGCGATCATGATCGCGCGCGGTTTGCACGTCATCACGGTGCTGTGCCTCACGTTGATTGGACTCGCCATGTTCGGGCGGGACAACCTTTCGTCGTACCTGTTCTGGGCGGGAGTGCTCATCGCAACGGCGCTGCTGCTGTACGAGCATTCGCTCGTGCGGTCCGGCGATCTCTCTCGACTCGACGCGGCGTTCTTCACGATGAACGGCATCATCAGCCTCACGCTGTTCGCCTTCGTGCTCGCCGGCCGGCTGCTTGGCACCATATCGTTCGACCTGCACTGGTCGCTGCGATGACGGTTGGTGTACTGCCGCTCGTCATGGCCATCACGGGCGCATCAGGCGCACCGTACGCCGTGCGGCTACTCGAACAACTGCTCGTGGCAGGACAACCCGTGCAGCTCATCCTGTCGTCGCACGGCTTGCGGTTGTTGCAGACGGAGACCGACGTCATGAGCGAGGCGGACCTCCGCATGACCGTCGGTGCCGAGCGTTGGGATGCACTCGTCACGTCGTTCGACGACGGCGACCGCGGTGCCGCGCCAGCGTCTGGCTCGGCGCGCAATCGTGGCATGGTGATCTGTCCCTGTTCGATGGGGACCATCAGCGCGATCAGCCAGGGCACGTCGCGCTCACTCGTGGAACGCGCAGCGGACGTCGCGCTCAAGGAGCGCCGCACGCTCGTACTCGTGCCGCGCGAAACGCCCTACAGCGCCATTCATCTCGAGAACATGCTGCGAATCACGCGCGCCGGAGCGGTCGTGATGCCGGCCAGTCCTGGCTTCTATCATCGGCCAACGACGATAAGCGAGATGGTGGACTTCGTCGTCGCGCGTGTGCTCGATCACCTCGACGTCGCACACTCGCTCGGCAAGCGGTGGGGCGAGTCCCCGGACGACGTTTGAGCGAAGGCTCGCATCTCATCGGCCTGATTTCCGACACGCACGGCATGCTGCGCGCTGGCGTTCACCAGGCCTTCGCTGGCGTCGAGTTGATCCTCCACGCGGGCGATGTCGGCGGCGATGAGATACTCGACGAGCTGGAGCTGATCGCGCCGGTGTTCGCGGTGTATGGCAACACCGATGAGGTGAACGATCCCCGACTGTCGGCTGCGATCAACCGCGTCATCGCTGGCCTGAGCATTCATGTCTCGCATGGCCATGAGGTGGGCAGCCCAACGCCCGCTCGCCTGCTCGAGCGCTATCCGGCGGATGTTATCGTGTATGGACACACGCATCAGCAACTGGTGACGCGAGCGGATGCACGGCTCGTCGTCAATCCGGGAGCGGCGGGCGCGCGCCGCTTCAAGCTATCCCCGTCCGTCGGCTTGCTGCGGATCGTGGAGGGACGCGCGGAGGTCGAGCTGATCGCGCTCGACTAAACGACCTTGAAGTGCGACGCCGGATAGAGGAAGTCGTCGCCGGAATCGTCGAGAATGCGATAGAACGAACCTTTCGCTTCGACACCAAGCATTTCGTAGATGCGACCGAGCGTCAGGTCGTGACAGCCGCCGGACTCGTCGTCACCGCCCGGATAACTCAGCCACGGCTTTACGCTGACACACTGCACCAGCGTCGTCGGTTGCCACGAAGTCGTCATGGTATGCTGTGCTGGCGCCCGCGAATCGGGCGACCACCACCCAATGTGCAAGAGCCTCGCCAGTTTGTCTGTGACCCTCAACACTCACGCCGCTGACGTTGCGGCGGATGTGAAAATCGGATCATTCGCTGCATCGTATTCGAGCGGCGGTGGCTCAGCGACGAATGCTTTCGCCGCGCACGAACGACCGAGCTCCGCGGGAAAACGACGGAACCACGACGACAACAACAACAGCTCGTCGATCTCGTGCGACGGCACCTGCGCAGTGTCACGCTCTACGGGATTGAATACGTCTTCAACCATCTCGAGCAGCCTCACGCGGTCGGGCTCGCTGCGAGGAAGCGCGTACTCGCCGCGCACGCGTCCGCGACGAATGAGATACAGACGGTCGTCGCCCTCGTAGCCAGGCACCGTATACACGAACGACAGCGTTTCGACAGCGAAACGAAACTTGATGAACTGTTCACGCAGTCCTTCGAGCCGCTGCACCTTGTCGCGCAGGCTCGCGGCGCGCTCGAACTCGAGACGTTCGCTCGCGGCGATCATCTCTTCGCGCAAAAGATTCATCGGACCATCGTCCGCGCCGTCGAGGAAACTGCGCACCAGCCGCACGCGTTCGTCGTACTCGGACGACGTGCACCCGCCGACGCACGGCCCAAGACACTTTCGGATCTCGTGGCGGATGCAGCCGGGTGTGCGCGGATACAGATGGAAGAGCTCCGGCTGATCAGCGAAGTGCATCGGCTGATCGAGCCGGCAATCGCGAAGGCCGAGCGCGTCGTTGAGCTCGCGCACCGCTTCGCCGACGCGCTGCGCGCCGTGAAAGGGACCGTAGTAGATCTGCGCATCCTCGGCACCCGCGCCACGCACGACCAGCAGCTTTGGCGCAATGCCGCGCGTGAGCTTGATGAACGCGAAATGACGCGCGTCGCGCATCATCGCGACGTTGAGGCGCGGGCGAAAGCGCTTGATCAGTCGCAGCTCCTCGAGTAGCGCCGCGAACTCGCTGGGCGTGTAATCCCACTCGATCTTGTCCGCCTCGCGCACGATGCGCGCGCCCTTGTCCTCGGGGAACGAACAACGAAAGTAGCTCAACAGCCGCGTGCGCAGCTTCTTCGACTTGCCGACATATACGATCTCTCCGTCGGCGGAGAGCATGCGATAGACGCCAGGACGGTCCTTTGCCTCTGCGCGAACCTCGGCGCGCATGGTGGCGAGCTGCGCGTCGGACGTGGGCGGGCGGTGCAGGTCTACCTTTGACAGCGCGCGCATAGCACGGTGGTACGTCCGTCGATGGCGTGCGTCTCGATCAGTCGCGCGCCGCAGCGTTGACAGGGTTCGCCGCCGCGGCCGTAGACGGCGAGCAGTCGCTCGAAGCCGCCCTTTCCTCCCGACGCGTCCACATAGTCGCGAAACGACGTGCCGCGCTCGGCGATGGACTCCGTGCGGACGGAGACGCTACCTTGGTATAGTCGCTGGCTCTCGTCATCGGCGAGATCGCGAGCGGCGCGCGACGGATCCACCCCGGCGCGCCAGCAGGCCTCATTGGCGTAGATGTTTCCGATTCCGACCACCATTCGCTGATCCATGAGCACCTTCTTCACCGCCTGCCCCGACCCCCGAAGAAGTACCGATAGATGGGCCGGTGTGAACGCTGGGTCAAGAGGTTCTGCGCCCAAAGCCCCGGCATATGCCTCGAACCGCTCCGCCGACATCAACGACACGGTGCCCAGGCGACGAATGTCGCGGTAGTGGAGGTCGCGACCGTCGTCGAGGGCGAAATGGAGGGTGGAGTAGGGCGCTTCCTTCTCGGACAGCGGACCGGCAGACAGCAGCAGCGCTCCGGTAAAGCGCGGTTGCACGACGATGCGGTCGCTCGAGCTCAAGTCGAGAACGACGCACTTGGCGCGGCGCCAGGCGCTCGTGATCGTGGCGCCGAGCACGTGCTTCCGCAGCGACGCCGCGGTCACCTCGCGAAGGACGTCGCCCTTGCGAACGACGACTTCCGTAATGGCGCGGCCGCGCAGCTCGCGATCGAGGTCGCGAGCGATCGTCTCAGTCTCGGGGAGCTCGGGCACTTGCCTTCTTTCGCTGGCGATCGATTTCGCGCCAGCCGATGTCCGTGCGCAGCTGCTTCCCCGCGAATTCGACTCGCCTCGCGTACGCCAGGCTGCGTTGCGCCGCGACTTCGACACTCTCGCCTATGGCGCTGACGGCGAACACTCGGCCGCCGTTGGTCGTCAAGCGACCCGCCTCGTCTCGCGCCGTGCTGGCGTGAAACACGACGATTCCCTCTTCCGGTGGCGGAAGTGAGATGTGATCGGCGGGGCGCGGCGTGTCGGGGTAGTTGGCGGCGGCGATCACTGTGCTGACACATGCGCCGCTGACCGACGCCGCGACCGCGCCCTCGATCGCCTCACCGCGGCCCACGGCGAGAAACAAGTCGAGCAATCGCGTCTCCATGCCAAGCACCGGCATGAGCGCCTGCGTTTCCGGATCGCCGAAGCGACAGTTGAATTCGACGACGCGCGGCCCTTGAGACGTGATCATGAGGCCCATGTACAGCAGGCCGGTGAAGGGACGCCCGCGTGCCGACATGGCGCGAAGTGTCTGGCCGATGATGACACCGGCCATCGCGCGCTGAGTGGCAGCATCGTCGGTGTGATCGCGCGCAGGCAGCATCGGCACCGCCACAGGGAGATAGGCGCCCATTCCGCCAGTGTTCGGGCCGCGATCTCCATCGAGCAGGCGTTTGTGATCCTGAAGTCCTGGCAGCACCACGAACGATTCACCGTCCGTGATGGCGAACACGGACAATTCCTCGCCTTCCATGAATTCTTCTATGAGCACCTCGGCGCCGGCGGCGCCGAAGCGATTTCCCTCGAGAATGTCCGCGACCGTACGATCCGCGTCGTCGAGTGAATTGCAGATGATCACCCCTTTCCCGCTGGCCAGGCCCGAGGCCTTGATGACGACGGGCATGCCGAATCGCCGTACGGCATCGCGCGCGCGCACGACATCCGTGTGCACCTCGGCGAGGGCGGTAGGGATGGCGTCTTCGAGCATCAACTGTTTGGCGAATGCCTTGGACGTCTCGATTTCGGCCGCCGCTTTCGTGGGGCCGAAGATCGCGAGGCCCGCCTGGCGAAAGCGATCCACGATGCCCAGCTCGAGCGGCGCCTCCGGCCCGACGACCGTGAGATCCACGCGGCGGTCGGTGGCAAGCGTCAACAGCGCTTCGACATCCGTGGCCCGAAGAGGCACGCATTCCGCCAACTCGGCGATCCCGGGATTGCCGGGTGCCGCGAGCAGCTCGAGCGACGAATCTTCCTGCTTGAGTCTCCAGGCGAGGGCATGTTCACGGCCGCCGCCGCCAATGATCAGAACGCGCATATGGCGAGCAATATAGGCCGAGGGCAAAACGCCTCTCAGAAAACTCTGGCGGAGAGCGGGGAAAACCCTAGTTTAGCCATGGGCCCCCCTGCCGATGGTATTCGTAGTGCACACTGAAGAGCTCCAGAGCGCGCTTCCTGAACGATATCGCGTCATTCGTGAGATCGGACGCGGCGGCATGGCTGTTGTCTATCTCGCCGAGGACATTCCGCACGAGCGTGAAGTCGCGGTAAAGGTGCTGCTGCCGCAACTCGGCTCCGCGATCGACGGCGAACGCTTCAAGCGCGAGATTCGCATCGCCGCGCAACTCAGCCATCCGAACATTCTTCCCGCGTACGATTCGGGAAGCTCGAATGGCATTCTGTACTACGTGATGCCGTATGTCCCGGGAGAGTCGTTGCGCAAGCGACTCGACCGCGTGCAACAGCTCACGATCGACGACGCGATCACGATCACGTGCGAAGTGGCCGATGCGCTCGAGTATGCGCACGGTCAGGGCATCGTACATCGGGACATCAAGCCCGAGAACATCCTGCTGCAGAGCGGCCACGCCGTCGTCGCCGACTTCGGCATCGCGCGGCTGGTGCAGGACGTCGAGAGCGATCGGCTGACAGGGACGGGAATGTCGATCGGGACGGCGACGTACATGAGCCCCGAGCAATTCTCGGGCGTGCAGCTCGATGGACGCAGTGACATGTACAGCCTGGCGTGCGTGCTCTACGAGATGCTGGTGGGCTCGGTGCCGTTCGAGGGCAAGAGCGCGATGACGATCATGGCGCGGCACACGATGCAGCAGGTGCCGTCGATTCGCATCGTGCGCAATGCGGTTCCGCAGGAGCTGGAAGACATCATCATGCAGGCGATGGAGAAGACGCCAGCGGATCGCTTCGCCTCGGTGGGAGAGTTCAAGGCGGCGCTGATCGGCGGAGGCGCGACGTCCACGTTCCGCGCGACGCGCTCGTACACCCTGGCCCATCGCTCGGGCGCGCACGACACGCGCCGTCGTATGACGAAAGGACGGCTCGCGCTGAGTGCGTCGGTGGCCGTCGTGCTGCTGACCGGTGCAATCCTGGGCGCGCGATCCCTGTGGCCGTCGAGAACCGCGCTGGCCGGCGACGCCAACGCCAATCGCGTGAGCGTGC